>JBGTGS010000205.1:0-22263 GCA_041746615.1 Opitutaceae bacterium
GCGGCACGCCGACGTCGCAACGGCCGGCGACCGCGTACTCACAACGGGGATGAAACGGACAGCCGGGTGGGACCGCCGTGAGCGAAGGAACCGTGCCGGGGATGGATACAAGGCGACCGCCGGTGTTCAGCGAGGGCAGCGAGCGCAGCAGACCCCGGGTGTAGGGGTGCCGCGGATTTCTCAGCAGGTCACGCACCGGACCGGCCTCGACGATCCGGCCAAGGTACATCACCGCGACTTCGTCGGCCATTTGCGCAACGACCCCGAGATCGTGGGTGATCAGCAGCACCGAACAGCCGATGTCCTGCTGCAGCGCCTTGATCAATTGGAGGATCTGCGCCTGGAGGGTCACGTCGAGCGCCGTGGTCGGCTCGTCGGCGATCAGCAGCTCGGGGTTGCAGACCAGCGCCATCGCGATGACCACCCGCTGGCGCATGCCGCCGGAAAGCTCGTGCGGATACTGGTCGTAACGCCGTTCGGGCGTCGAGATCCCGACTTTCTGCAGCATCCCGATGCCCAGCCGCCGCGCCTCCTTCCGGCCGATCTTCCGATGCAGCAGAATCGCTTCGGAAATCTGGTCGCCCACCGTGTGCACCGGCGAAAGCGCCGCCATCGGTTCCTGAAAGATCATACTGATCACCCCGCCGCGCACGGCGAACAACCGGTCGTCGTTCTCATCCACGTGAGCAAGATCGAGCTCCCCGGAACGCTGGGAGTGCAGCTGAATGCTTCCGCCCACGATCCGCCCCGGCCGCTGGATCAGGCGGAGCAGGGAATAACTGGTCACCGACTTGCCGCAACCCGACTCACCCACCAACGCAAGGGTGTGCCCCCGCCGGATCGTGAAAGTAACCCCATCCACCGCCGGCAACACCCCGTCGTCCGTAAAAAAATGAACCCGGAGGTCCTTGACCTCGAGGAGTGGCGAGTGCCAGTGGCCAGTGGCGGGAGATCCGCTGTGATTGGTCGGGTTCACGGTGAGGTGGCGGGAAAATCGTGGTTCATGGAGTCCTGCGATCCGCTTCTCCAAGCCGGCTGATTGTTGCGGAAAGTATTCGAATGATCTCCTCGCAGCGCGAGCCGCGATTCTCCACCAGATCCTTCGAGATCCAATGGGAAAACCGGTGGTACCTACCCTGTGTTTCCCGGGCGGAACCGCGCGCAATCACCAGGAACTGCCTATACTCCTTCGAAGACCCGCGACCATAGCCTTCCTCGATGTTGGCGCATATCGAGTCCGCGCTCGCCATCTGCTGGGCTACCATGCGCACGCACAGGGGATGTCTCGCCAACGGTTCCATGTCGCCGACCACCAAATCGAAAAGTTCCAAAGCTTTCCGATAAGCTCCGAATTGCATGAGTGCACTTGAGTTCATTAATGGGTCCAGTTGTTGGTATGTTTTAAGCCCCTCGCCACTTTCACCCGTCACTTGTCCCCACGCGGCGCGTCATCGCGCCGCGTAGGGATCGGCCGCATCGCGCAGGCCGTCGCCGAGGAAGTTGAACGAGAGCACCGTCATCACGATCATCACCACCGGCATCAGCAGCCAGGGGTAGTTGGCCACGGTCTGGATGTTCATGCAGTCCTGCAGCATCACCCCCCAGCTGACCAATGGGCCGCGCAGACCCAGGCCGAGGAAGGAGAGCGAGGTCTCACCAAGGATCATGGTCGGCACACTCATGGTCAGCACGACGATGATGTGGCTGGTGAAGCCCGGGAGCAGGTGGCGGAAGAGGATGCGCGTATGCGAGGCTCCCAGCAGCCGGGCCGCCACCGCATAGTCCTCCTCGCGCAGCGACAGGATCTTGCCGCGCACCACCCGCGCCAGGTCCGGCCAGTTGAGCAGACTCAACACCAGAATGATCGAGAAATAGATCGCCAGTGACGACCAGTCCTGGGGTAACACCACGCCGATCGCCAGCCACAGCGGCAACTGGGGAAAGGAATTGATGATCTCGATGATCCGCTGGATCACGTTGTCCACCGCCCCGCCCAGATAGCCGGAGATCCCGCCGATGATGACCCCGAGTAAAAAGGTGACGCCAATGGCCACAAGCCCGACGGACAGGGAGATGCGCGAGCCGTACACCAGACGGCTGAAGATGTCCTGACCAAACTTGTCGGCGCCGAGGAAGTAGAATGTCGGGATGGAGCCATCCGCCATCGGCCGCGGATCCTTCACGCCCAAAAAATGACGGTCCCACTCAAACAATCCCCAGAAGCGGTAGGGTTCACCCTTCACCAGGAACCCCAGTTTCACCTGGGTCGCGGGATCCTCCAGGTAGCTGTTGCGAAAGGTGACGGGGTCGATGATCCGCACCATGGCGGGCACGTACAGACCGTGTTCCCAGGATATCCGCGGCAGCTGCGGCGGAGCGTAGGCATGGTCGAGATCCCGCCACTGCCGGGTGTAGGGCGCAAAAAATTCGGCGCTGAAAGCGAGGGAGTAGATGACCGCCAGAAAGTAAAGAGACACCATTGCGAGCCGGTGCCGGCGAAAGCGCCGCCGAATCAGGGCCCACTGGGACAAGGATCCCTCCACACCCTCGACAAGCACCCCGGGCGGCGGCCCGCTCGGGACCGCCGGGCTCATCGGCAAAGGTCGCTTCCAACGGCTCAGGAAACTCATGAGGAAACATGGGGCCCGACCACTCGGAAGGGTATGCCGGCTCCCGGGTTTTAACATGCTTCCGGCGGGGGCCGGGGCAAGGTCCGACTTGCCACCCGGACAACCTCGCTGCCGGTTGAATCACCGGTGCTCAACCGCCGGGCCGGGCCAACAGTTTTTTCAGCAGGGTGAGCAGGCGGTCGGCGGTGTAGGGCTTGGCCAGGAAATGCTCGGCCCCGGCCATGCCCGCCCGGATTTCCGAGCCCGCGGTATTTATGCCGCTCACGGCGACGACCTTCACGGCAGGGTTGACCCGCCGCAATGCGGCAATCAGCGCGGCCCCATCCATCACCGGCATCATCAGGTCGGTCAAGACCAGGGCGATCTCCTTTTGCTGCAGGGCGTACAGCCCCATGGCCTCGGCACCATCGCCGGCCGTAATGACGCGGTAACCGAACGATTCCAGTGTATGCCGGGTGATTCCGAGGATCGGCTCCTCATCATCCACCACCATTATCAGTTCCCCCTGGCCCCGGGGCAAGCCGTCCCCTGCCGGTTCCGGCCGCGGGGCCGGAGCGGGGCTGGCCCTGGTGGGTAGGTAGACCTTGAATACACTGCCTTTCCCAGGCTCGCTCTGAACATTCAGGAAGCCTCCATGGCTGCGGACGATGCCCAGGACGGTGGACAGGCCGAGCCCCGTGCCCTTGCCGATTTCCTTGGTGGTGTAGAAGGGCTCGAAGACCCGGTCCACCAGCTCCGGGGGCATGCCGCAACCCTCGTCGCTTACGGCCAGCATCACATAGCTTCCCGCGGCGACGCGCTGATCCATGACGGCGTAGTGCTCGTCGATCTGAATGCTGGCGGCCGAGACCGTCAGTCGTCCGCCATCGGGCATGGCATCGCGCGCATTCACACACAGATTCAAAAGCACTTGGTTGATCTGGGTCGGATCGCCGACCACCGGCGGCAGGTCCTTCGGAAGATCCGCTTCAAAGGTGATGTTCTTGGGGAAGGTCGTTCTCGCGATGGACTCGACCTCCCGGACAACATCGGCCGGCCGCACCGGCACCCGTTCACCCTCGATTCCGCGGGCAAACGACAGCACCTGCCTTACCAGGTCGGAGCCCCGCTGGGCGCTTTTTTCCATGGTGTGGATCACCTGGCGGATTCCGGCGTCGCCGGCCTGAGGTCTCAACAGCTCAAGACCCATGACAATCGGTGACAGCAGGTTGTTCAGATCATGGGCAATGCCGCCGGCCAGCGTGCCGATGCTCTCCATCCGCTGCGCCCGGAGGAAGTGGGCCTCGATTTTTTCCGCTCCGTCACGTCGGTGTTCACCGCCAGCACCGACTTGGGCGCACCGCCCTCGTCCCGGAGCAGGGTCCACCGTCCTTCCACGATCAGGCCGGCACCCGCCTTATTGACGTGACGCAACTCTCCGCTCCACTCGCCCCTAATCCGCAGGGTTTCCATCGCGACAGCCACCTGATCCATGTCCGGGCTGAAGAGTTCACCTGCGGACCGACCCGCCACCTCGGCGGCCGTCCAGCCATAGGTCCGCTCCGCGCCCAGGTTCCAGTAGAGCACCCGGTGCTCCAGGTCTCCCACCAAAATCGCATCCTGCGTCTGGTCCAACAGGCGGGCCTGCTCGCCGATCTGCTGCTGCGCCTGCTTGAGCTCGTCAATGTCGGTGCAGGTGCCGAACCACTTCACGATGGTCCCGCCGGCATCGCGCAGCGGCAGTGCGCGTCCCAGCATCCAGTGATAGGTGCCGTCGGCCCGGCGCAGCCGGTACTCGATTTCATAGGGCTGCCCGCTTTCCGTCGCCTGGTGCCAGAGCTTCTCCGCATTCGGCTGATCGTCCGGGTGAAACGGCGCCTTCCAGCCATGGCCCAGGCTCTCCTCGATCGTGAGGCCGGTATAATCCATCCACTTTTGATTGAAGTGCACGTGCCAGCCGTCCGCACGAGCGACCCAGACGATGTGGGGCATCGTCTCCGTAAGCAGACGGAACTCCGCTTCACTGGACCTCAACGCCTCCTCTACTTTCTTCCGCTCGGCGATGTCGCGTTTCAGGATCTGGTTGGTCTCCTCCAGCTGCAGCGTCTTCTCCTCCAACTTCCGGATGAGGGTTTCGCTGTAAACTTTCAGGAGCACCTTCTCGTCCCCGACTTGGAATTTGGGTACGGCCGGGGTGTCCGACAGGATGTTGGCCTGCACTTCCCGGACCCGGGCCATGAACTGATCCGGCTCAGCCGGTTTGAGGATGAAGGCATCGGCACCCATGCTCAGGGCCAGACGTTCGTCCTCAGCCTCCGTGTAGGTCGCAGTGTATACGATGAAAGGCACCTGCTTGAGCCGGGTATCCGCCTTCCAGTGGCGCAGCAACGTATAGCCGTCCATCACGGGCATGAGCAGATCGGAGACGATCAGGTCCGGCGGGGACTTGCGCGCCTGCACCAACGCCGCAGCCCCGTGCCGCGCCTGCTCCACGATGCAGCCATGACCCGTGAGCAGGGCCTCAAGGTAATAGAGATTCTCGTCCTTGTCGTCGACGATGAGCACTCGCGTGTTCGTTTTCATGGGTTGGCGTCGGGTGGTGGCGGACGGAAGCGTTCGATCTCCTGCACAAAGGTGTCGGGATTGATGGGCTTCTCGATGTAACCGTTGCAACCGGCCTCCAGGCATTTCTCCCGGTCGCCGACCATGGCATAGGATGTGACCGCGATGATCGGAGTCGCGCGCAGTGCTTCCACCTCGCGTAGGGCGCGGGCCACCGCATAGCCATCCATCCCGGGCAGCTGGATATCGAGCAGGATCATGGCGGGACGGATGCTCCGAGCCATTTCCACGCCGCTAAGTCCGTCCGGAGCGGAGACGACCGTGTGGCCGTGCTGCTCCAGCAGGAAGGTGGCGAGATAACGGTTCTGCTCGTTGTCCTCGATCAGGAGAATTGGTGGGGTCATGATGTGGGAGGATTGTCCAGGGGAAGGGTGACGGTAAATTCACTGCCTTGGGTCCACTCACTGGTCGCGGTGATCGCGCCGCCCATCAGTTCCGTCAAGCGCCGGCAGATGGCGAGACCCAGGCCGGTGCCCTCGTGCGGACGCGAAAGTCCACTCTCGATCTGACGGAAGGGTTGGAACAGCTGTCCCAAATCCCCGGGTCGAATCCCGATGCCGGTGTCCCGCACGCGCAGTCGCACCGCCCGCCGCGGGGCGGCGGCCGCATCCGGACGGTAATCGTCCGTCAACTCGACGCCCAGACTTATGGAACCGTTCTCCGTGAACTTGATGGCGTTGTTGAGGAGGTTGAGCAAAATCTGCTCCACGCGGCGGCGGTCCCCGGTCATGGGACCGAGCTCCGGTGGCACGGTCGCCGCGACTTGCAGTCCTTTGCGGTCGGCCTGAGGCCTCACCGAAGCTACGGTTCGCTCAATCGAGTCCGCCAGGTCAAAGGGCTCGGGCTGCATCTCCAGCTGACCGGCCTCGATTTTGGAAATGTCGAGCACGTCGTTGATCAGCTCGAGCAGGTGTCGCGCACTGCCCCGCACCATGCCCAGCTGCTTGGTTTGCTCGGTGTTCAGCGGGCCGGCCAGGCCCTGCAGGACGATGCCGGTGAATCCGATGATGGAATTGAGCGGGGTACGCAGCTCGTGCGACATGGTGGCGAGAAAAGCCGACTTGATGCGATCAGCCGCCTCCGCCCGCACGAGGGCGGATTGCAGCTCGGCCGTCCGTTCCTCCACCTTGTGCTCCAGGATCACGTTTGCATCGAGGAGCATGCGCTCGGCCCGCTTGCGATCGGTGATGTCGGTCAGGGTCATGAAGGCCAGCACCCGGTCATCCGCATAGCGCACCTGGGCCCCGCTGTAGCTGAAGATGCGCTCCCAATCCGTGCCGGTGCGCCGCACCCGGTACTCAATGCCGTCCAGTTGCTCACCCCGCCGCACGCGGGCAAGCGGCCAGTCCTCGTACGCCACCCTGTCACCTGACGCGTTAAAGAGTTCGAAAATCTCCGGGTAATCCCGCTCCCGCCGCAGGCCTTCCTCCAGATCATCAAAGCCGAGCAGACGCAGCGAAGCCGGGTTCCAATGGGTCAACTCTCCCTTGGGATCTGCGATGACCAGACCCTCGCGCAGGTTGTCGATCACGACCTCAAAGCGGCCCTGGAGTTCGTGCAAGGCCGACTCCGCGCGCTTCTTTTCGGTGATATCGATGGCGATGCCGCCCACAAACCTCTGGCCGGCACTGCTGCGAAACGGAAACTTGAAACAATCCCAATAAGCCACCTCCCCGCGCACCTCCACCCGTTCCTCGGCTATTTCAATCGGATGGTCGATGGTCAGCACCTCGAGGTCGCTGCGCCGGATGCGCTCGGCCACCTCGGCGGGCACGAGGTCGGCGGCCGTTTTCCCGATCCATTCCCGGCGGTCGAGCCCGAAGGCGCGGTCCCAGGCCTGGTTCATATAAAGATGGCGCCCCGCCTCATCGGTCATCCAGGCGATGGCCGGAGTGGCGTCCATGAAAGCGTTGAAGCGCTCCTCGCTCTCCTGCCGTGCACGCTCCGCGCTCTTTCGCTCGGTGATGTCGATCCCCACGCCCACCAGGCAGGGAACCCCATTCAGGATGACTTTCCTTCCCGAGAAGAAATAGGGGGTCGTGCCGCCGTCCTTCGCGAGAAAACCGGCCTCAACGCTGGATTCCCCCCTGGAAAAAACCTCCGCAATGCGGGCCTCCACCCGGGGCTTCTCATCAGCGGTGAAGAAATCCAAGGGATTCATCCGTTTGATTTCTTCGCCCGAAAAACCGGACACCGTCTCAAAGTTGCGGTTCCAGCGCAGGAACTTCCCACTCGTGTCATAGAAGTACACGATGCCCGGCATGCTGTCGATCATGGTGTCGGAGAAGAGCTTCTCACTGCTCGCCAGCTCCGTGGACTCTTGGCGCTCCTCCTCCCGGATGAGATTGTCGAGCGCGAAGGATATGTCGGTCGCAACCTCGATGAGCAGGCCAATCTCCTGCTCCTGGAAAAACCCGGCCTGATGCGCGTATATGTTCAGCAGGCCGCTGGTCCGCCCCTGCAGACGGATGGGGAAGGCCGCCGAGGCGCGGAACCCGCGCCGGATGGCCTCCGCCCGCCACGGAGCCATCGCCAGATCATTGGACAGATCGTTGCAGATGTAGGCTCTCTCCTCACGAAACGCGGTGCCGGATGGTCCGTGGCCTTCCGGACGGTCATCCGTGTAGATCTGGATGCCCTTGATATAATCGTTCTCGTCCCCCCATGCCGCCACAGGGAGGACCCGGTGGGTCTCCGGATCATGCCACCCGATCCAGGCCATCCCAAACCCGCCCTGCTCAACCAGCACCCGGCAGGCTTCCCGGAAGAGCTCCCCGCGGTTGGGCATCCGGACGATCGCCTGGTTGATCTGGCTGAGCGAGGCATGCAGGCGCTTGAGACGCTCGATCTCGTCCCGGTGGTGCTTGAGGAAAACATAGCCATCCTCGATCCGCCCGAATGCCCGCCGCATCATGAACAGCAGCAACACCGCCGTCACCGCGACAAAGCCAATCCCCTTGTACACGCTCCACTTCACCAGCAGCTCCGGATCCGGGATCAACAGGCCGAGCGCCTGGTCGGAGAAGTAAATCCACAGGGTCGCAAAAATCGCATAAGCCAGGGCGATCCACCCCGCCCGCGATCTCAGGGATCGGGGCGGCGCATCGGACGAACCTGCGGGATCCGGATCTTCGCATGTACTCAGCGAGGACATCGTCAAAACGGCGGGCGGGTGAGGGATTCAGTCAACACTTTCCTGATCAGGGTGAGCATGACCTCGGCCGAATAGGGTTTGGCCAGGAAGTGCCTGACTCCGGCCACCGTTGCCCGGCCCGAATGCCCCTCCGCGTTGAGTCCGCTCGCCGCAATGATCCTCACCCGGGGATTAATGCGCCGCAGGGCGGTCACCAGCGCGGGTCCATCCATGATCGGCATCATCATATCTGTGAGCACCAGCGCGATTTCATCCCGGTGCAGGGCATAAACACTGATGGCCTGCGCACCATCCTCGGCCGTGACCACCCGGTAGCCGAAGGCCTCGAGCGTCTGCCGGGTGATGCTGAGAATGGAAACCTCGTCGTCCACCACCATGATCATCTCCCCCTTGCCGCGTGGCAGCGACTCTGCCACCGGAGGGCCGGACTCGGACGTGACGGAATCGGAGAGGGCGGGCAGGTAAACCTTGAAGGCGCTGCCTTCCCCGACCTCGCTATACACGTTCACAAAACCGCCGTGGCTGCGTACAATGCCGATGACCGTGGACAGGCCCAGGCCGGTCCCCTTCCCCAGGTCCTTGGTGGTAAAGAACGGTTCGAAGACGCGATCCACTACCTCCTGCGGCATCCCGCAGCCCTCGTCGGAAACCTCCAGCACCACGTAGCGGCCTGCAGCGACACCCCGGTTCATGACTCCATACTGCTCGTCGATCTCGACGTTGCTTGCCGAAACCGTAAGCCGCCCGCCGCCAGCCATCGCATCACGCGCGTTCACGCAGAGGTTCATGAGCACCTGATTGATCTGGGTGGGATCGCCCTGGATGGTCCATATGTCCAGTGGCAGCTTCAACACGCAGGTGATGTTCTTGGGAAAGGTGTTCTGCACGATGCCCTCAACCTCGCGAATGATATGGATGGGTTGGATCGTAACGCGCGCACCCTCGACACCCCGGGCAAAGGACAGCACCTGCTTCACCAGCTCCGCCCCGCGCCGGGCGCTCCGCTCGATGTTCACCAGAATCGGCTCCGCGTTCTCCCCGGGGCCGGTCTGCCGGAGCAGGCCCACACTCATCATGATCGGCACAAGCAGGTTGTTCAGGTCGTGGGCAATGCCGCCCGCCAGTGTCCCGATGCTCTCCATCCGCTGGGCTCGCAGGAACTGTTGCTCCAGCTTCTTGCGCTCGGTGATGTCGGTATTGATCGCCAGGATCGACTTGGGTTTGCCGGCATCGTCGCGGACCACCGTCCAGTGCCCCTCGACCGTGACCTTCGCTCCGGTCTTGGTGAGCTGCTCGATCTCGCCAACCCACTCACCCTTTTCCAGGGTGATCGCCATGGCCTGATCAAACGCAGCCGTATCCCGATAGTGGAGTTCGCGAACGGAACGGCCCACGGCCTCCTCGCGGGTCCAGCCATAGAGGCGCTCCGCACTCCGGTTCCAGAAAAGTATCCGATGCTCGAGACAGCGCACGAGGATGGCATCCTGCGCCTTGTCGAGCAGCGTGGCCTGCTCGGTCAGCCGGTCGGTCGCCCGCTTGCGTTGAATGACCGCCCCCAACGACTCCACCAGAATCTGGAGATTGGCCACATCGCGCGCGGCGAATGATCCGGGCTGACCCGACAGGATCTTGAGCACGCCGATGATCTGTTGTCCGTCCCGCAGAGGTGTGACGACCATCGAGCGCAGCCCCACCGTCCGGCAGGCGGCACGATCCACCCGGTCGTCCGTTTCCGAATCCTCACATACCAGGGTCGCGCCGCTCTTCACCGCCAACCCGGAAAGGCTGCCGTGAAGCGCCAGGCGCAGGCCGATCTTGTCTGCCGCCACTCCGGAGGCCGCCTGATAGACCATTTCATCGCCTTCAACGAACTCAATGATCGCACCCGTCGCTCCAGTCAGATTTTGCGCCCGTGCCACCATTTGCTCCATGACCTCAGCCAAGGGGGGGGTCGTCCCGAGTAATCTCCTGCAGGGCTGCGACAATATCCTGGAGAGTTTCATTGGCCCGGCGGATTTCCTGCTCCGCTATACGGCGATCGAAATGCGCCCGCAGCATTTCCGCGAGGGAATTGACCAGGCTCCTTTCCTCGTCATGGAAGGGGCCTTCCTCCCGCGGGGGGCACTCCTCCAAATAGACGACTTCCAACCGGCCGGGCGTGCCGTTGCCGGAGATAAATGCCGTTTCCAGGCACCACGGGGTGACCTGGAAGCCCGGCGTGGCCTCCACCACCTCGCCAAAACTCACCCGGGCGGCCGTGATCGCCGGGTACTGCATCGCCGGGGGGATGAGCGTCACGACCTTGCCCAGCAGCTCCGCGGTGGTCAGCTCATCATTGCGCAGGAGCTCGGCCGCCCGGTGCAGGGCACGCAACTCCTTCACCCGCTCCCGCAGGTTGTTGATCAACTGCCGCCACTCCTCCTCCGCGCGCTGCCGGTCGCTCAGATCCACGTCGATGCAGAACAACTCCGGCGGATGCCCTGCCCGCCGGACCACGGCATGGCTGGAAAAAACCAGGATGCGCGAACCGTCCTTGCGCATCAAATTGAGCTCTCCATTCGGAATGTCCCGCCCCTCCACCACGCCCTGCAGGGCCGCCTTCACCTCGGACCGCATATTCGGTGGAATAATCAGGTCGAGAAGGTTGCCCCTGAGCGCCTCCTCCCGGCTGTAGCCGTAGAACCGCTCGGACGCCTCGTTCCAGTACTGCACCGCTCCATCCAGCGCATAGCCTTGGATGGCCACACTGGGCACGCTCTGCAGCAGGCTGCGGAAACGCTCTTCGCTCTCCATCAACTCCACCTCGGTCTGCTTGCGCTCGGTGATGTCCTGGATGGTCCCGGACAAGGCTGAGGCCACGCCCTGGTCGTCGCGAACCAGTTCACCACGCTCAACCACATGGCGGATGGAACCGTCCGGGTGAATGATGCGGTGCTCAACCTCCAGAGGACCGAGGCCGGCCAGTACCCGGGCTTGGGCCGAGGCCATCGTCGCACGATCATCGGGGTGCACCCGGGCCAGGAATGCCTCGTACGTGCCCGCACTTTCCTCCGGCGGAATTCCAAAGATCCGGAATACTTCGTCGGACCAGGTGAGGACATTCGCAGGGATGTCCAGTTCCCAGCTGCCCAGATGGGCGATGCGCTGGGCCTTGACCAGCTGGTCGGTCTGCTTGCGCAGGGCAGCCTCGGCCGCCTGCTGCTCAGTGACATCCACCGCCAGTACGATTTCAGCCCGGCGGCCTTCAAATTCCAAGGTGTGGCTGGTGACATTCACCAAAATGACGGCCCCACTCTTGAGCCGATGACGCCAGATCCCGGCATGGTCGACCCCGTCAGTCACCCCGCCCACCTTCCGCAGCAGAGCCTCCACATCTTCCGGCGGACGGATATCCTTGATCGTCATCCGCAGGAATTCCTCACGCGAATAACCGTATTGCTTCACCGCTGTATCATTGACCGCCAGGAAACCCAGGGTTTCCAGATCGTATACCCACAGCGGCTGAGGATTGGCCTCAAACAAAAGCCGGTGGAGTGCCTCGCTCTTGCGCACCTCATCGGTCAATTCCCGCTGGCGCAGTATCGCGCGGACCCGGGCGAGCAATTCCGTATTTGTGATCGGCCTGGTCAAATAACCATCGGCGCCGCTATCGAGTCCCACGGCTTGCTGCTCGGGCTGGATTTGCATCGCACTGAGCATCACCACGCCGGCCCCGGCCAAGTCGGGATCCAGGCGGATCTGCCGGAGCACCTCCAGGCCGGGGATGTCCGGCAGCATCACGTCGAGCAATACCAGATCGGGGTGGTGCGCACGACATTGGCGGAGTGCCTCGGCTCCATCCGCCGCCGTCACCACCTCGTACCCCGCCTGCTTCAACAGCCTCGCCGTCCCTTTGAGGGCGGGGACATTGTCGTCAACAACCAGAATGGTGGCGGTGAGCATAGGTGGTGGCGTGACTCGATTATTCAGAGCCCCCCAGGGGGCATCCATCCGAGGCGCGGATCAACCTGTCCTAACGGATCAGCCGTGCTTCTGATCCCTTATCCATTCGATGCCATCAGACTGGGTATGAATGTTGATTTGCACAAGTCATCAGAAGGTCAAAACGACAGAGCTGCCTTTATTCACGGCAGGGGGTACCGAGGGAAATGCCGATCATCTCCATCAGAAGGCCATGACACGAGCCTTATGTGGTTAGCAGCTTCCCATATTCCGGTTAACTACAAGGACAACCGGGGCGGGGCGGGCCCGGTAAATCCCAAACGCCAAAGGTCCAAACGTCCAAATAAACGATGTGCATAATTTATTATGCATTTTTATTGACTGCATGGTTTTCACGCATTCGATGAAACCCATGCCCGATCCGGTCAAAACCGAGGCTGCCTTGCTGGACGCTGCGAAGGATTATGGTCACCGCTTTTCCGATGTCGTGTCCTACCTCTTGGCAACGGGATGGAAAGAACGGATCAAGGGAGGCCATCATATCTTCACGAAGGCTGGCTTCCCTTTCCTCATCAATCTGCAGACAGAGAAGAACGGCAAAGCGAAGGCCTACCAGGTCAGGCAGGTGAGAAAGGCAATTGAGCATTTTAAGAAGTAACAGGCCGACCCGAAACCCGAACCCGAAAGAATATGAAAAACACGATCAAAGACTATCCGATCCAGACTTACTGGGATAACCGTGCGGGCTATTTCGTGGCGGAGATCCTTGAGATTCCCACCTGTGCGGCCGACGGGGCAACGCCAAGCGAAGCGTATGCAAATTTGGAGGAGACCTTCGCTGTCTTGAAAGAAGCTTATCTAGAGGAGAAATTGCCCTTCCCCGCACCGGATGGCCGATTGCCGGTATCCGTAGCGAGACTATCGGCCGCATCGCAATTGGTGAAGGTAGCCCAAGTGGCGAAGGAAGCCGGCATTCCCGTGCAGACGCTTGCAACCAAGGTAAAGCGAGGGACTGAATTCAGCGTAGGTGAGTCACACAGGATTGCCCGGGTGCTTTCTGACCATGGCGTGTCGATCTACCCTGCGCACAGCTTCGGGCATGCGACTGCCGCGAGAGAACATAATTCAGGATACCATTCGGATGTCGTTCCGGCGCCAGGAAAGCCGAGCTATGCATCAGACAAGAAGGTTGGGCGCGCAGGGAGGATTCGAGATAAGTCAAAAGTAGCGGCCAAACGGTGACCGCTGCAACATTACCATTACTTCTTGTCCGAGGCCTTGACCGGCGGTCCGGCCTGCAGCGGCAGGGTGAAGTAAAAGGTGGAGCCTTTGCCGACTTCGCTCTCGACGTGGATGCTGCCGCCATGGCCTTCGATGATGCGGCGGCAGATGGCGAGGCCCAGTCCCGTGCTCTGCTCACCACCGGTGCTGCGGACACTGACCTTGCTGTACGGCTGGAATAACTTCGGGCGATCAGCCTCCGGGATGCCCTGGCCCTGGTCCTTGATCGCCACGGTTGCAAATCCGTCCGCATACGTCAGCCGGACGGTCACCCGCGTGCCGCGGTGGGAGAACTTGATGGCGTTGCCGATGAGGTTGTTCAACACCTGCTCAATCTTGCCGGCATCGAAGGAAAGCAGCACCGGCGATGCCGGAAGCTCAAACTCGATCGCTATCTCCTTCTTGGCCGCGAGGGTGCAATTCAGGTTAACGTTGTGCCCGATCTGGCCGGCCAGATCCGTCGGCTGCAGGTCCAGCTTCAGCCGGCCCGACTCGATGGTGCTGACGTCGAGCAGGTCGTCCACCAGGCGCAGCATGAATTCACTTGTCTGGCGAATCGTGGTGACAAATTCGCGCTGCTCCTCGTTGAGCACTTCCGCCGCCTCGGTCTCCAGGAACTCCGCATAGGTCATGATCACCCCGAGCGGGCTGCGCAGATCGTGAGCCGCCATGCCGAGGAAGCGGTTCTTCTGCTCGTTGAGTTTTTCCAACTCGGCATTCTTTCTCGCCAGCTCGCGCTGGAGGTTGGCGAGCTCGTTGTTGACGCGGGAGAGATCGTCGTAAAGCCCGGTAGCCTCCGCCGGGTTCTGCCGCTGCCTCAGACTGAGTTCCTTGAGCGCCGACCGCAGGGCGTTGGTCTGCTCATTGTTGATCAGCATCAGCTCCTCGTTGATGTGCGTGAGCCCGTTGCGCGAACGCGCCACGACGACCAGAAAGCCGTCATCCACCCGCGCCCCGGCGAAGTGGAGCAGCACCGGGATGCCGTCGACCGGCACCGTGATCTCCCAGTCATAGGTCGCCTGCTGCAAAAGCAGCTCCCCTAGAAAGAGGCTTACTTTTCTCCGTACGGCCGGATCCACCAGATCCACCAGGGGCGATCCCACCGGCACCCGCGGTGCCAGGTTGATGTCATCCCGGAGCAGGCGGACGACCAGGCCCCGGGCATCGCAAAGCAGGGCCAGGCCGCGGTCTTCGGGCGGGGTTTTCATGGAGTGTCCCCCCCGAGCATGCGGTTGGCCAGGGCGATGGCCTGCTGCGCGTCAGGCGCCGAGCCGTCGGCGCCCAGCTGGCGCCACAGTTGCGGGTTGCGGTTGAAGGGATAACCGCCGACCAGGATCTTGACCCCGGCGCAGCCCGGATCCTTTCGCACACGGTCAATCAACGCTTGGATGGAATCGACGTGATGGGCGATGGTGGCCGAAATGGCCAGAATGTCGGCCCGACGCTGGATCACCGTGTCAATGACACTCGCGTGCGGGGTGTTCGCCCCGAGGTAAAAGGTGTTCCAGCCGTCCATCTCGAAAAAATCCGCCACCATGCGCACGCCTATTTCGTGCAGATCCCCGGACACGCAGGTGGCCACCAGGGTCCGGCCATTTTTTTCGCTGGCGAAAATATGCGGGTAAAGGAGGGACATGATCAGCTGGGTCGCAGCCGTGCAGTAATGCTCCTCCGCCACTGACATCCGGTTCATCTGCCAGAGGCGCCCGATCTCGCGCTGCACCGGTTGGAAGACATGAAGGTAGATCTCCTTCACGGCGGCGCCGGCCCCGACGGCATCGAGGATCAGGCGGCTCGCGATCTGTCGTTCCCCGCGGCGCAGCGCCTCAAGGTACTGGTGGGCCAGCGGGGTGAGCGGTTCGCCTTCATGCATAAAGGTGGGCAGCTCCTCCGGCATGCCGGGCATGGCCTCCACCGCCGTGCGCACGAAACCGGCCGCGAGCCGGCCCGACTCCCCAGGCAGTTTTTCCTCCAGCACCTCCGCCATGCAGCCCAGATGAAAGCCGAGGTCCGAGGCCAGCACGCGCCGTTGGGCCAGCATCACCTTGGCCCAGGCGACGTAGTCCGTAAACAACCCGGGATTGTCCAACGCCAGGGCCTGGGAGAGGTAAGCCAGGTGATAGCCGGCATCCTGCAGCGATTTTTCCCGCCCAATTGCACCGTAGCGCTGCTCCAGCTCGGGATGTCGTGCAAACTCGCGGTCAACCAGGGCCGCCGCCAGCGCCCCCCGGTGCTGCCTAACCTCGTCCGCGGCCTGTTGGAATGACGCGATCATGAAGACTCAGGAGGACACGTGCTCGAAATGACTGATCTTGGTTTCGCCAGGCACGAGCTTCAACCCCTTGGGAATGCCCTGATGGGATTCACGATAAAGATGACTCCGATGCCAGGTCCGGTAACTGGCCTCATCCGTCCAAAAGGTGAGCAGCCATATTTCCTCCGGCTTGTCCATTGGGCTGATGACCTCCACCCGTCGGTAACCGGGCGCGCCATCCACCAGGTGAGGGCGGTTGCGGAAGGCCGTCTTGACCTCCGCCATCATGCCGTTGGCAATGACGAAGCGGCTGAGGGCGGCAAAACCCTGCGCATCGCCGGGATCCATGGGTCGGGGTTGATCGCTGGCTGCGGTCTTGGTATTCACGTTGATATAAGTCAGCTTATGAATGAAACGTCCAAGCGACAACCCCAAAGCCCATTTGGGTAGTGGTACAGTTTGCCGAAAATGGAAGTTGCGTGCTTGCACGCCAGCACCATCAAAAAATACCCAACGTACCATTACCGCCCATTTCCTGGCACCCATGGTCTCACTGGCGCAGGTTGTTGGCCTGTGTTTCACCGTGAGTGCAACCGGTTCGTGAGCATGCCACTGAATTACGGGAATCACCTGCGTGCGCTGCGCCATTGACCCTGGCTTCGCCAGCCACTCCCATGAACCTGCAATGAAACGCTGGCTCCTCATTCTGTTTGCCGCAGCCAAAAGCTGGTTTGAGGACAACGCCTTCAAGCACGCGGGGGCCGTGAGTTTCTACACGTTGTTCTCGGTGGCTCCGATCACGATCATCGCCGTGTCGCTGGCCGGGGTGATCTTTGGTGAGGATGCGGCCCAGGGTGAGCTTTCAGCCCAGCTGGCCGGGCTGATCGGCGAGGACAGTGCACTCGTGGTGGAGAAACTGGTCGCGGACAGCCGCCCGGAGGTCAGTGGCTGGATGCCCACCGTGCTCGGCGTGATCGTCCTGCTGGTGGGCGCGACCACCGTGTTCGCCCAGTTGCAGAACTCACTCAATGAAATCTGGGGCGTCGTCACCCGCCCGACGCGGAACAGCCTGGTCGTGCTCCTGATCCGGCGCCTGCTCTCGTTTGCCCTCGTGCTCACGATCGGCTTTCTGCTGCTGGTCTCACTCATGCTGACGACCTTGATCACCGTCGTGATCACCTACGCCGAGACCATCATGCCGATGCCACCGGCGGCGGTCCGGGCCATCGATCTGCTGCTCGCGCTCTCGGTCGTCACCGTCCTGTTCACCATGATTTTCAAGGTGCTGCCCGACGTGCAGCTGCGCTGGCGAGATGTCTGGATGGGGGCCCTGATCACCGCGCTGTTGTTCAGCATCGGGCGCTTCCTGATCTCCTTCTATCTCGGACGGGCCGGCATCGCCTCCACCTACGGAGCAGCCGGCTCCCTCGTCATGCTGCTCATGTGGGTGTACTACTCCACCTTGATCCTGTTCTTCGGCGTCGAGTTCACCCGGGCCACCCTCAAGGACCGGGGCGTCCGGGTCCGACCCAAGAGCACCGCCGTGCGCATCCGGCGTGAACTGGTGACCGAAGAGAAAGATTGAGAGCACACCGCCCACCCAACCAGGCAGGCCGACAGAAAAGACGCTGCGGGTTCAGGTCCTTCCGCCAGCATTGATGCATCGCCGGTCGTCAAACCTGCATGAGGAAGTAGGCGTTCTGGACGTCGTGGGGGAAGCGGTGGATCCGGATGTCGTCAAACCCGGCCTCACC
The DNA here is from genome assembly GCA_041746615.1 of Opitutaceae bacterium. Classification (GTDB taxonomy): domain Bacteria; phylum Verrucomicrobiota; class Verrucomicrobiia; order Opitutales; family Opitutaceae; genus CAMAXB01. The sequence goes on from JBGTGS010000205.1 coordinate 17,617, forward strand.
CAGCATCTTTTCGGCAAGTTGCACACCCCATGCGGCGCCAAGCCCCATGCCGCCCTGGGCCAGCGAGACCGTCATGCAGTGCATGCAGGAAACGGCATAGAGCATGGCGCCCATGGGGTGGTTGATATTATCCGTGGGTTCACTGGACAAATCGATGTCCTGCATCAGGAACCTGCCGCCGGGGCGCAGGGCCAGGCGGATCGCGGCCAGGACCTTGTCGGGCCGCGCCTGGTCGTGGATCGCATCCAGCGCGGTGATCCAGTCGTACGCCGCCGGCTCGCGCCAGTGGGTGAGGTCCTTCGACAGGTAACGCACGTTGGCGAGGCCGCGCCGCTCGGCTTCTTCGGTGGCATACGCCACGGCGGCTTCACTCAGGTCGTAGCCGGTGAAGCGGCTGCGCGGGTAACGGTCCGCGAGCTGCATGAGCGCGAGGCCGCGCCCGCACCCGATGTCGAGCACGTCGATGCCCGCCTCCAGACGTTCGTGCAGGCCGGGGAAGAGCGGCACAATCTGGTCGGCGATGATGGGCACGATTGACTGGCCGCTGTCCTCGGCCATCACGTCATGAAAACGCGGATACGCCTCGTAGGGCACGCCGCCGCCCTCCCGGAAACATTGGAGCACGCGGTCCTCGGCCTGGGCGAGGCCGGGCACATACTGGGCGAACACCGCCAGGTTGCTCGTGGGGTGGCTCCGGCTCAACCAGTTGGCATGCTCCGGCGGGAGATGATGCCGGCCCGTGGCCGGCTCGCGCTCGACGATGCGCGCAGCCACCATGCCGCCCAGCCACTCGCGGACATAGCGTTCGTTCATTCCCGCGTCGGTTGCCAGCTCTCCGCTGGTGCGTTGTTGTCCATCGGCCAGGACATCGAAGAGCCCGGCCCGATGGCCGAGGGAGACCAGCAGGGCCGTCATTCCATGGTTGAGGATTTGGAGCAGGCGCTCAGAGAACGCATTTTGCTTCTCGAGGTTTATCTGGGCTTCACAAGCGAGACACATGACGGGGATTCCTTTTTTGAGTTTTAATAAATCATAATACAGTCCGGTCTGTCTGTTTTATGGCGAAAATTAAGCAGATTATGAGAGAAGGGAGGCCTCCAGGACCCGTCGGGCATGTTCGACCGGCCACGGTTGGCGGTAGGCGACTGCGGTGGCGATGGCCCCTTCGAAGAGCACCAGATAAGTGGATGCCACCTTCCCCGGGTCAATGCCTGCTGCCATCGGCTCTTCCATCTTGAGGGCTTGGGCCAGCTCTTGGAAGAAGGAGTGGAGGCCTTCGCGGTGCTTCCGGGCAACTGCATGCACCAGATCCGCTCCAGGCCGGACCTCCGCCATCAGGTTCTGAAATGGACATCCCCGGTACTCGCTCGCTTCAAACCAGGGGACCAGTGTGCCGAAGGGGGCAAAAAAACGTTCCCGGGCCGTGGGCAGCGACTCCACCGCAGCACGGATATCGACAATCTCCTTCCGTGAGGTCTCGGTCGCATAGGCCAGCAGGAGATCTTCCTTCGATTTGAAATGATCGTAGAAGGACGCCTTGGCGACTTCCGCCTCAAGGATGATCTGATTAATCCCCGTCGCCGCATACCCCTGCCGGTAAAACAGATCCATCGCCGTCGCCAACAGGCGCTCGGCCGGAGGGGCTTGAGGGGAAATTACAGGCATGAATTAAGTAATTAAACAGACTAGTCTGTCTGTCAATGGCTATTTTAGGTTTCCTCAGTGATTTCTTTGAGATTTGGAACTTGGGCCAGCCTCTGGGCTTTCTTTGGGATTTGTCCCGCGTACGCGGGTTTGGAGTTTGGGATTTGGGATTTCTACAGGTTTGGGATTTTGCGTCAGCTCAGTGTTTGGGATTTGGTCCCAAAACAATGCGGGCACGACGTATCCGGCACATAATGCGGATGCTGTTGCTCGGCTTCGGTCAGCGGCATCTGGCAGGCAAAGCAGAGGACCGACTTCGTCTCCTTCAACTGCGGATCCACCCCTACCCTGCGGTCAAAGACGAAACATTCGCCCTCGTAATGGGCGCCACCGCATTCCTCGAAATACTTGAGGATGCCGCCGTCGAGCTGATGCACGTTCCGAAACCCGGCCTGCTCCATGAAGGGTCCGGCTTTCTCACAGCGGATGCCACCCGTGCAGAACATCACGATGGGTTGCTGCTTCAGCTCCTCCGGCAGTTTCCTCACTGCCTTCGGAAAGTCCCGGAAATGCCGGATGCCGGCCGGCACCGCTCCGCGAAAAGTCCCCAGGCGCACTTCGTAGTCGTTGCGCGTGTCGAGCAGGGTCACCGGCCTGCCTTCGTCGAGCCATTGCTTGAGCGTGTGCGCGGGCAGCTTCGGCGTCGGCCGACGGGCGGGATCGATGCCCTCCACTCCGAAGGCGATGATCTCCTTCTTGATCTTCACCAGCATCCGGTTGAACGGCTGTTCCGCGCTCTCGCTCTCCTTGGGCGCAAAGCCCACGAGCCCCGGCAGGGCGCGCACCTCCGCCAACAGGACAGCGAGGGCCTCACGCTCCCCCGCGACGAAAAGATTGATGCCCTCAGGGCTCAGCAAAATCGTCCCGCGAAGCCTGCCCGCCTTGCTCACCGCCTGCAACCGCGCCCGCACAACCGGCAAGTCGTCGAGCGGAGTAAACTGGTAGCCGGAAAGGTTGATGAACATAGGCAGGTGGACAGGAGACCGATACGCTTTGGATGAAACCGCGACGTGTCGCGAACAAACTGATTCGAGGCACATCCCCTTGTCGTCTGATCCATCAGACCACCCTCCAACGCCACGGAAACGTCGGATATCTTTACGCTTTGGAGCGAAATCGGCAACCCCGCGCCCGGCCTATTTCACGAGGGTTTCCCCAACCCGCTAAAATCCGGCGGCTTGTGAGATCGGGCCGATTCAAGTCACGATTGGCCCGTATCTTGCAGCATATTACCCAAGCTTGGCCGATTATGAGCCAGCCCGCGGCAATTCCTCTTTCCCGCGACTCCGGTCTCCGATCACAGCCCGGCGTATCATCGCCACCGGCGGTTTCATCGATCACTTCAGCCTCAGTCTTGCCGCCCCCACCGGCACATCCAAAACCATCCCAATTCATGCCCATGAACATCGCCTCCACTTTCAAGAAATGCTCCTTGGCCGCAGCTCTGCTGGCAGGGCCGGCCCTTCCAGCCACCGCGGTACCCTTCAGCTTTAACTCAACCGATGGCCCCTTGGCGCTGGCCAATCCCGGAACCACGCTCTCCACCCTCTTCGTGGACAGCCCGGGGATCATCACCGACCTCAAGGTCCACATGTCCATCACCCATCCCTGGCAGGGTGATATGCGCATCTCCATTTTGCACAATGAAACCGGCACGGAGGTTCGTCTCAAAAACGATTCATTCACAGGTGGGCAAAACATCGGCCCCACCACCTTTGATGACGACGCCCTGCTGAGCATCAATGAGGGTTCGGCGCCTTTTGCCGGCTCTTTCCGCCCCGTTGAGCCCTTGTCCGCCTATTTCGGGGAGAGCTTGGGCGGCACCTGGACTCTTACGCTGGTCGACACCTTCCTCTTTGATGAGGGTGTCCTCCAATCCTGGGGAATCAGCGGCACGGCGACGGGCTTGAGCGTGCCCGATCATGCATCCACCGCCGCCCTCCTGGTGACCGGCCTGCTGGCCTGCCTGGCCGCCCGCCGACGAATCCACCAGGATCGCTCATGACATGCCCATGGGCGTTTCGTCTGTGTTGGGGGGAGAGTCGTTCCGCAGGCATTTGCCTTCCTTATGACCGCCAGCCCGCCGTGGCTTGGCAAATTTCAGAGGGTTATGAAATCCGGACGTCCGCGTCCGGCCCCATCCTTCCCTCCGTGCGCTTATAACCGCCCGGGCGGCCGCTTCCGTTTTTGACCTGACCGGGGGGCGCGCCGGATGGTGCGGGTTGTGCCTCTCCGAACCCTTGCCGTCGACTTCAACGCCTTCTTCGCCTCCTGCGAGCAGCAGGAGACCCCGGGGCTGCGCGGACGGCCCGTGGCCATCGTGCCGGTGAAGGCCGATACGACCTGTTGCATATCCATTAGTTACGCCGCCAAGGCCCGCGGCGTCCGGGCCGAGATGGGTGTGGCCGAAGCTCGCCGGCATTGCCCGGAACTCGCCATCGTTGAGGCCCGTCCGGAGCTCTACATCCGCTACCACCGCCGGCTCCTCAAGGTCATCGAGTCCTGCATTCACATCACGACGATCAAGTCGATCGACGAGGTGGAGTGCGACCTCACCGCCACCTTCGCCCCGCGCGACCGGGCCCTGGGCGTGGCCCGGCGCATCAAGACCGAGGTGGCCCGCCACATCGGACCCTGCCTCACCAGTTCCATCGGCATCGCCCCCAACTGGCTCCTCGCGAAGGTGGCCTCCGACCTGCAGAAGCCCGACGGGCTCGTGGTCATCGAGGAGTCCGACCTTCCGCAGCGGCTCCTGCAGCTTGAGCTCACGGATATCCTCGGCATCGGTGAGCGCATGGATGCACGCCTGCGGGCCCACGGCATCGACACGGTCGCGAAGCTTTATGCCGCCAACCAGGCGGAGCTTCGCGGCATCTGGGGCGGCGTGGAAGGCGAGCGCATGCATGCCCGCCTGCGCGGCGGGCACATCCCGCTGGAGGTCGA
>JBGTGS010000206.1:0-37058 GCA_041746615.1 Opitutaceae bacterium
CCCGCCTGGCAGCCTCGCCTCTGAGTGAGGCCGGGCAGACTCCGGCCTTCGATGCGGTCGCGCGCGCGCTGGAGACGGCCAGCCGTGATTTCCCCGGGCTCACGGTTGCCTCGACCGGCGTCAACCGTTTCGCCGCGGCCAGCCGTGCCCGGATCGAACGCGAGGTGAAGACCCTCAATGCACTGTCACTCACGGCGGTGCTGCTGGTTGCCTTCACCTTCATCCGCAGCCTGCACCGGGGCCTGCATCTCCTGCCGGTCATTTTGCTGGCGATCCTCGGAGCATGGGTGGGGTCAACCCTGGTTTTTGAGCGGCTGCACATCCTGGTCTTCGTGGTTGGATCCCTGCTCACGGGCGTGGCCATCGATTACGGTTTCTATCTGTTCATGCAGCCGCCGGCGCGGCCGGGGGAGGAGTATCCTGACAAAGTCCGGCGTCTGGCCAAGCCGCTCCTGGCCAGTTGCCTGACCACGGTGGCCGGCTTCGCCCTGCTGCTTTTTTCCGACCTGCCCTTCATCCGCCAACTCGGGGTTTACGTCGGCACGGGTCTGCTGTGTGCGCTGGCCGCGGCGGTGATTTATTTTGCCACCGTGCGCAACCCGTATCTGGAGACGAGGGCCTTCCGCGGCGGCCGGGCCCTGCCCGGGCCGTTGAGGCGCGGCCTGCGCCGGTTCCTGATAGCCGCCTGGCTGGTGGCCCTGCCCGGGCTGGGCTGGCTGACCTGGCGGGATGACATCCGCGAACTCGAGATTCCCTCACCGCAACTCCAGGCCGAGGACGCGCAAATTCGCGTGCAGTTCGGCGAGAGCGCAGATCAAACCGTGTATTTGACCCATGGTGACAGCCTGGCCTCGGCCCGCGAGGCCCTGGCGCGCCTGGAAACCTGGCTGGAGCAGACCGGTGGTGGCCGGGTGCACACCACCGGGCTCGGGGTGCTTCTCCCCACGGCAGCGGGCACTGACCGGGCGGCGGCCTTCATGCGCCAGGAGACCGACTTCGCCAGGCACCTGCGTGCGGCGCTGGTCGCCGCGGGTTTTGATGACAAAGAATTTGATGCCTTCTTTGATGACTATGACCGGCACGCCGGCGTGGATCAGACCAGTCTGGATGAGGCGGTGGCCGCCTTGCAGGCAAGACTTTCGGGCCCTGTAGGTCTCTTGGTGCACAGCGGGCGGCCCTTGAACTGGTTCGTCACCCTGGTCCGGGATGCACCGGTGGAGGCTCCGCCGCCGGAGCTGATGACCGTCAGCACCAGCCAGCTTCAGTCGCTCAACCGATTGTTCGCCCGCTATCGCGAGTCCGCGCTGTGGCTGAGCCTGATCGGCCTCGGCATCGTCGGGGGAGGTGTGTTTTTGACCTACGGGATGAGGGACGGCCTGCGCATCTTCGCGATTCCCTGCGGCGCCTGCCTCGGACTTTTTGGGATGTTTGGCTGGATCGGGGAGCCGTTGAACCTGTTTCATCTGCTTGGTGCGTTCCTGGGCGTTTGCATGACCCACAACTACTCGATCTTTTCCGCGAACTCGGCCTATCTGCGCGAACCTCCGCCCGTCTCGGTGCGGGTGTCCGCACTCACCACCGCAGCCTCCTTTGGCGTGCTCTCCACCAGCGGCATTCCCGTGGTCAGCGCGCTCGGCACGACGGTTGCATTGATGGTGCTGGCGGCGCTGGTGATGATTGAGCTCGAGCATCTCGACGGACTCGGAGGTGCAAAATGAGCACGGCATTGCAGCGGGCCTGGAGACAAACCCTCCGCCAGTGCGGCCATGATCGGGCGATCACAACCGCGGTGGATGGCCGGACGACCACCTTTCGCGAATTGGACGCCCGGGCCGCCGCCTGGCGGAAGGCGCACCTCCCCGCCGGAGAGGACATGAGTGGACGTGCGGTGGTTTTTGCGGTGCCCAACGGAACGGTCTGGCTGGAGATATTCATTGGTTTACTCCAGGCTGGAGCCGTTATTGCACCGCTGGATGCGGCGGAGCCGCCCGCGGCGCAGCGTCGCCTGGCGGAGTCGCTGCGTGCGAGCCACTGGTGGAATGGGACTGCGTTGGTGGAGCTGCCGCGGCCGAGGCGATTTCGTGATCCCGAGACATCACTGATCAAACTGACCTCCGGCACCACGGGGTCTCCGCGTCCGCTGGTGTTCACGGGAAACCAGGTGCTGGCGGACGCCCGCCAGGTGACAGCAACCATGGGCATCCGCCAGCGGGACCTGAACTATGCGCTCATTCCGCTGGGGCACTCGTATGGGTTGGGCAATCTCACGTTGCCCTTGATCGCCCATGGCGTGCCGATGGTGTGTGGATCAGCGGCCCTGCCCCATGCCATGGTGGATGATTTCGCGCGCTGGCGTCCCACGGTTTTTCCGGGAGTGCCGGCAATCTGGCGGGCGCTGGCGGGATCCGACCTGCGGGCGGATGCACTTGCGAGCCTCCGTCTGGGCATATCGGCGGGTGCTCCGCTGCCGCCGGAGGTGGCGCGGGAATTTCATGTGCGCTTTGGCCGGCACCTGCACAACTTCTATGGGTCGAGTGAAACCGGGGGCATCGCCTATGACGCGCAGGGAAGCGCCACACTTGCAGGCCAGGTCGGGAAAGCGTTGCGAGGGGTTCGGCTCGTGGTGGCGCACGGTCAACGATTGAAGGTGGCAAGCGCTGCGGTGGTCACCTTTGGCCATTCCCGCCGGTTGCGTGGATGGGGTGTCTGGACGATGCCGGACCGTGTGGCTGTGGATGCGCGCGGACGCCTGACCTTGTTGGGCCGTCGGGGTGGTAACGTGAAAATCGCCGGCCGGCGGGTCGGCTTGGCAGACGTCGAGGCGCGTCTGCGCCGCCTGCCCGGGGTGAGCGACGTCTGGGTCGGGGTGAGTGCGGGCGTTGATCCCATGCTCGGGGCCGTGGTGGCGACGGACCGGCTGTCCGCGGATTTGCGTGCAGCACTGCAGATGGACACGCCGTCGTGGAAGATCCCCAAGAAGCTGGTCGTGGTTCCCTCATTGCCGCTCACGGTTCGCGGAAAAACCGACGTGCGCGCACTGCAGGCCCGCCTGTTTAAAGTGACCCCGGGTTGATGGCGGCTGCGCGAGGGAAGGTGAACGCCTGCTCAGCGATCGCCATCCAGCAGCGTGGCCTCGATCTCGACATTGAGCGAAGCGCGGCAGATGTCGGCGAGCAGGTAGGACACCGTGTCATCCGGTCGCAGCAAATGCCGGTTGAGCGCGGCGGCGACCGCGGGCTGGTCGGCGGCATATCGGAGGTAAATCTTGAAATGGCGGAACAGCCCGCGGCCGGCTCCCAGATCAGGACCGAGATCGCAGGCGAGGGAGAGTTCGCGCAGGTTCTCCAGCGTGCATGTCAGCTGACCCTGGGTGCTCTCCGGCTCGACCGTCAGGTGGCCGCGGACGGCAGCCGTGCCGGAAATGAACACGGCGGTGCGGCCGGGGCCGGGCACGAGGGTGGCGCGGGCGAAGCTGGGGGGGCGGGGTCCGTATTGAAGGGGATAATCGTAGGCGGGGACCTGCAGGGGGTTTTCGACGTGGCGGGGCCGCGACTCGCAGGCCGCAAAGACCACGATGAGCCCGGCATCGGTGTTGCCGACGGCGGAGGATGCCGGAAGCTGGGCCTTGAAGCCTTGTCCGAATTGCTGTTCGAAAGCCAGGGAGCGGCCGCGGCAAAAGGACTGGTAATTTTCCAGGCCATCTGGTCCCGGTTCATTGATCGCGGGAACGTAGTTCCAGACCCGGGCAAGATGCAGACCCTCCGTTGCGCCGAAAATATCACCGTAGAGGCGGTGCGTGATCGCTTCCAGGTCCGGTTCGCTCTCAACCATGGCTGCACCGACGAGCCAGTCATGCCTTCGGAACAGGGCGAAGGCACCACTGCGTCCGGCTGGCTCCGCTTCCCCAAACAGGGCCTCGACCGCTGCTCCGGCCAGCACCGGCAATCCGGCATCGAATACCCCGGTCCCGCCGGAACCGAGGGAGATATTCAGTGAGGGAAGGTGGGCGAGGGCGGTCGACATGGGGAGTCGTGATGAACGGCAAGGGAGCTTGTCCGGAGGGTTGGTGGATCAGAACGGCCAGGAATAACCAAGGGTGAAACCCAATGCGTCAATGCCGGGGTTGGGGTCGGTCTGCCCGCCATTGGAGAGATGTTGAAACATGATGCCGGCGCTTAACCGGGCATCGCGGGCGGTGACATGCTCGATGCCGCCCCGCATGAACCAGTTCAGGGTGAAATCCTGCCCCTGGCCGCCAGGGACACCCCGCGGGTCGATCCAGCCGGCACCACCACCGGCCCCGCCGAAGACGGACCAGTTGCCGGCGGGATTCCACCACTCGATGGAAGGTGAGGCCGCGGCACCCACATAACGTGACTCGGGTCCTTGCTGCACCCAGGTGCCGATCAGGGTGAACCGGTGACGGACCAAAAGTCTGGATCCGTCCGGGTAGAAGCGGCCAAAGGCTTCAGCGGAGCGCCAGGACAGCTGGGTGGGTACGAGCCGGTAGGAGAGCGGCGTGCTCGAGCCGACACCCCAGAGCAGACCGGTCTCCACATTCCATGCCGGACGCTCCCATGGCCGGGCGTGACCGGACTCCACCGCCGGCAATCCGAGAGCCAGGGCCAGAAAGACCGAAATCTGTGCGAACGTTCTAAATGGATGGGTCATGTTGGGTGCGGATGTGCGCAGTCAATGCTGAGCCGCACCTTTGTCGGGTCAACCTATCGTCACCCCGGGAAGACTCGGGCAAGCCGGGCCTGTTCCCCGGATCAGGTGGCTATAAAGTCCGTTTTCCAATCAGAAGTCTGCAGATAGCGGAAATCGTTTTGGATACATCCGACAGTATGGGGGCGGTGATTCGGTGTTCTTGCGGTTTCGGGTTGATGGCTGCAGTATGGCCGAAGCTGCCATCGGGCGGTCGTCATGCCTTGAAGTTTTACACCTATCATCGCTCCGTTGGAATTGCCCGGCCTGCGGCCGAGGTATTTGCGTGGCACGAACGATCCGGTGCCTTTGAGCGACTGCAACCACCGTGGGAAAAGGTGGAGGTGATCAGCCGGCAGGGTGGCATCCAGGACGGTGCACGTGTGACGCTGCGGGCCAGGGTGGGCCCGCTCTGGAGCCGGTGGGAGGTGGAGCACCTCGACTATGTCGAGGGGGTCCAGTTCCGCGACCGACAGCTCCGCGGTCCGTTTGCGCATTGGGAACACCTTCATCGAATCGTGCCCGATGGACCCGGGGCATGCGTGCTGATGGATGAGATCACCTATGCCTTGCCCTTGGGCGCGGCTGGCCGGGTGGCCTCCGGATTTGTCCGGAACAAGTTGGACCGGCTTTTTGCCTATCGGCATGCGATCACCAAGACAGACCTCGAGCGGGCGGTGGCTTCGTCCTCCCACCCGCGATTACGCGTGCTGGTCAGCGGAGCCTCCGGCTTGGTGGGGAGCGCGCTCGTGCCCTATCTGCGTTCGCTCGACCATGAGGTGGTGCGATTGGTGCGACGGAAACCGGCCCTGCCGGATGAGGTTTTCTGGAACCCGGAAGATGCCCACGCCGATTTTACGGCCGCAGGAGCGATTGATGCGGTGGTGCACCTCGCCGGGGCGGGCATCGCCGATGGACGCTGGACCCAAGCCCGCCGCGAAAAAATACGGGCAAGCCGGGTCGAGGGAACGCGCAACCTTGTGCACGGTTTGTTGCGAATGAAAAAAAAGCCCGGGGTCCTCATCAGCTCATCAGCGGTGGGGGCTTATGGGGACTGTGGAGACCGGGTGGTTGATGAGGACACTTTGCCCGGTTCGGGATTTCTGGCGGACGTGTGCCGCACCTGGGAGGCGGAATTGGTCCCGGCCGAGGCGGCGGGCATCCGTACGCTGCCACTGCGGCTGGGTCTGGTACTTTCCCCGGCCGGAGGCGCACTCAGGCGCATGTTGCCCGCCTTCCGTGCCGGGGTGGCGGGACCACTGGGTTCGGGGCGCCAGTGGATGAGCTGGATATCCATGGACGATCTGCTCGACATCATTCATCGCGGTTTGGGCGATGCGGAATGGCATGGGGTGATCAATGCGGTGGCCCCGGAACCCTGCCGCAATGCGGAATTTACCCGGATCCTGGCCGGTACGCTCCGCCGCCCGGCCTTCCTGCCGGTGCCGTCGGTGGTGCTGCGACTGCTGTTCGGACACATGGCTGACGAAACCCTGCTGGCGAGCACACGGGTGGAGTCACGGCGGCTCACGGCCGCGGGCTACGATTTCCGTCACCCGACGCTCCAGGAGGCACTCGGCCATGTGCTCAGCAAGGAGCCGGTTGTCATATGAGTCCGACCACGGTGATTGTCGGGGCCGGCTTGTCCGGCCTGATGGTCGCCCGTCGGCTTCACGATCGGGGCGCATCCGTGAGGGTGCTGGAAAAAAGCCGTGGTTTGGGCGGACGTCTGGCGAGCAAACGGGTGGGCGGGTTGACGTTCGATTCCGGTGCGCAGTATTTTGGCGTTCGGGACACCGGATTCGTGGATTTGGTGGAAAACTGGCGGGAGCACGGCGTGGTTGCGGAATGGCCGGGCGCACCGGCCGGACGCTGGATGGGTCGCCCGGGCATGACGGCACCGGCGAAGTTTCTGGCCGCAGGACTTGATGTGCGACGCGATCACAAGGTCACCTCGGTTGTCCGCGACGGCCGAGGAAGCTGGGAAATCGAGATGGAAGGACGCGAAACAATCCCGGCCGACCAACTCGTGTTATCCGCACCCCTGCCTCAATCACTTGCCCTGCTGGTGCAAGGCGGGGTGTCACTGCCCCCGAGCCTTGCGGCGGAGCTGGCGCTGATATCCTATGAACCCTGTCTCGCTTTGTTGGTGACCCTGTCCGGACCGTCACTCTTGCCGGCGGAAGGGGTGGCCTTCGCCGGTGGACCGGTGCGCTGGATGGCGGACAATCGGCTGAAGTTCGGACAACCGGGTGGCCCGGGTGCCGTGACGGTGCACACGCATCCGGCCTTCGCTGCGGCTCATTACAGTGCCGGCGAAGATGAAGTCGCCGGTTTGCTCCTGCCGGAATTGCGACCGTGGATGGGCGGGGCCGAGGTGGTCACGGCAACGCTCCATCGATGGAAATATAGTGAACCCAAGACGACCTTTCGTGAACCCTGTGTCTGGATTCCCGGGCTCAAGCTCGGTTTGTGCGGGGACGCCTTTGGCGGACCCCGGGTTGAGGGTGCGGCGGTGTCTGGACTCGCCATGGCCCGGATGTTGACCTGAGCAAACCCGTCGCGGCCCACGCCGGATTTCCCGGCCGGATTGCGGTGGAGCTCCGCGAATGACTTGATTAAAGGTTCCCAACTACAAAGGTAATTGACACGCATGAACGCCCAGTCCTTCCCGAACATCGTCGCGACCGTAGGCAACACGCCGTTGATCAAGCTGAACCGCATCGCCGCCGGCCTCCCGGCGACGATCTACGTTAAGGCGGAGTTTTTCAACCCCCTGGGCAGCGTCAAGGACCGCATCGGGATGGCCATGATCGAGGCCGGTGAGCGTGACGGTCGCATTCGGGAGGGCACCGTGGTCATCGAACCCACCTCGGGCAACACGGGCATAGCGCTGGCCTTCGTGTGTGCGGCCCGTGGATACAAATTGATCCTGACCATGCCGGAGACGATGTCCCTCGAACGCCGGGTGCTTCTGCGCATGCTGGGGGCGGAGATCGTGCTGACGCCGGGGCTTGAAGGCATGCCGGGGGCGATTCGCCGCGCCAACGAGCTGCTCGCCGGGCACGGTGAAAACGGATTCATGCCCCAGCAGTTTGAGAACCCCGCCAATCCTGAAGTTCACCGGCGCACCACCGCCGAGGAAATCTGGACCGCCACGGGTGGTGCCATCGATGCCTTTGTCGCGGGGGTGGGCACAGGCGGCACCATCACGGGGGTTTCCGAGGTCATCAAGGTCCGCAAACCCATCCGGAGCGTGGCGGTGGAGCCTTCGGCCTCGCCGGTGCTCTCGGGCGGCAAACCGGGCCGGCATTGCATTCAGGGCATCGGGGCGGGATTCATTCCCAAAAACTGCAACACGGCGATCATCGACGAAGTTGTCCAGGTTTCCGATGAGGATGCCTTGGAAACGGCCCGCCAAGTGGCCTTGCAGGACGGGATCCTCGGGGGGATTTCCACCGGCGCGAATGTCTGGGCCGCGATGCAACTGGCGCAACGGCCCGAATTCTCAGGCAAGACCATTGTCACGGTCGGTTGCAGCTTTGGTGAACGCTACATCTCCACTCCGCTCGCAGCGAAAGCCCTCCAGGAGGTCTCGGTCTGAACAGCAGCCTGTCTGACTTGCATTCGGTGGACACGGATAAGCTGGGAATCCAACTCGCCGGGGAAAGATCCTGTTCAACAGGCGGCTGGCAAAATCAGGCTTCCCATCACGGGATGCAGGCTTTTCAATCAATTCTTTATGCAAAAAACCTTCGTCATCTTCAAACCCGACTGCATGGAGCAGAAGCATGTCGGCAACGTGCTCGGGCGTTTTGAGCAGGCCGGATTCGAGATTGTCGGCTGCAAGTTGATCCGCCTTTCACCGCAGATCCTGCGCGACCACTATGCGCATGTGGCCGACAAGCCGTTCTATCCGGAGATCGAGGAATTTATGAGCGCACGTCCCGTGCTCGTCATGGCACTCAAGGGCGAAAACATCGTGGCTGCAGTGCGCGATCTGCTTGGGCCCACCGACTCGCGCAAGGCGGCCAAGGGCACCATTCGGGGCGACTTTGGCACCGACATGATGAAGAATGTCGTGCATGCGTCCGACAGTGACGAGAACGCACGGATCGAGCTGGCCCGGTTCTTCAAGTCCGGGGAGCTGCTCGACTAGCAGCCCGTCGAACTTGCGAATTCCGCCCCGGGGAAAGGGTACGGACGATTTTGCGGCAAAGGGATTGCCCGCGCCAACGGGCTGCTAAAGCCGCGCGAAGCGCGGCACGTGTCTGGTTTCTGTCATCAGAGCAGCCTGTCGGCAGGACCCCCGTGCATGCCCCTCTCATCGCCGACAATTGAGGAATTGAAGCATACTGGCCAGCTAGCCGCGACAGCTTCAGCTGCCGGGGTGGAGGGGAAGATAGCGGCGGCGGTGCAAATTACGTTGTCCCCGGACCGGATTGCGATCGCCGGGCTGGCTGTAGGCACGGCGGCGGTACCCGGGTCGGGCCAGATCGGCGGCGCAGCGGATCTGGAAGTCCTGCATGCGCTGGAAAAGCCCGAGCAGCTGGTCGGGGAGGGGATAGTCGTCGAGACCGGCCTGGCGGAGGGCGATGAGCACCTCATGGACGGCCTCGATGGTCGCCAGGCAGCCTGCCTGGGGTTGCTGCTTGATCACAAACCGGCTCGGAGCGGAGGGGGTGAACATGATACGGGGCAGCCGCTGCAGGCTCGGACTGAGGCGGAGCATCTTGCGGGCTCCGCTCCAGGTGCCGTCGAGAATTAAAACCAGCAGGCGGCGGCCGTCCGGCAACCGGGGGGCCGGACCGCCGGATGTGAGGTTCATGGCTTCGGCCCCCGGATAGAGCAGCACCGGATGATACTGTGGATCGGCAATCAGTGCGCGAACCCCGGGATGATCTTCGAAGGATGCCCCCATGTGAATTTCGCTCCGGGTCAGGCAAAGATGGGCCAGCCGGCCGGTGCCGGCTTTCTCGCGCTTGAACTCCTTGGGATGCATGAGAAACACGAAGCGGGTCCGTGTATCCATGGACTGGATTGAGCCGCACCAGCACAAGGCCTGCGGCCAGAAGCAGCGGTGGCAGATCACCCGGGCCATGAGAGGGTGGCCGGGTCGATCAGGCGCGCCCGAGGAGGCGGTAGGCCATCAGCTCGCCCCGGTTCTTGAGCTCGATCAGTCCGCGCGGCTCCAGGATGAAGTGGGAGGAGATTTTCTCGGCGGTGGCGGCGGACAGCTGGGGGGTGCCGGGTTCGCCGTGCGATTCCAGGCGGCTCGCGATGTTGACGGTGTCACCCCAGAGGTCGTAGGCGAATTTCTTGGAGCCGATGATTCCGGCCACCACCGGTCCAGTATGCAGGCCGATGCGAACTGTCCAGCGCAGCTGGTTGCGGCGGTTGAACTGGTCGATGACGTCAAGCATCTGCAAGGCCATCTCCGCGCACAGCATTGCATGGTTCTTGTTTGGCAGGGGCACCCCGGACACGACCATATAGGAGTCGCCGATGGTCTTGATTTTTTCCACGCCGATCTTTTCGGCCAGCTGGTCGAAGTCGGAGAAAATCTCATTGAGCAACGCGACCGTCTGGTCCGGCGTCATGGTGGAGGCGATCCGGGTGAACCCCACGATGTCGGCGAACAGCACGGTGGCATCCTCAATGGCGTCCACGATGGTTGCCTCGCCGGCCTTCAGTCGTTCGCAGATGGCCTTGGGCAGGATGTTCAACAGCAGTCGCTCGGACTTGGCGCGCTCGACCTGCAATTCCGCGAGAAAGGCCTGCTCCTTGTCCCGCAGGCGCTTCTTCTCCATGGAGGCGCTGATGCGGGCCTGCAGGATGATCGGGTTGAAGGGCTTGGGCACGTAATCCTCGGCTCCCGCCTCGATGCAACGCACTGTGCTGGAGACTTCATCGAGGGCGGTGAGCATCACGATGGGAATGTGCTGCAACTTGGGATCCATCTTGATCCGCTCGAGGGTTTGGTATCCGTCCAGCACCGGCATGAGGATGTCCAGCAGCACGAGGTCGTAGGGCTCGTGGTTGAGCGCCTCGATGGCGAGCAGGCCGTTTTCGACACCGGTGACCTGGTGCCCGAGCCGGTCGAGGCGGCGCATGAGCATCTCGCGATTGAGCGGCTCGTCATCCACCACCAGAATGCGTCCGCAAACCTCGGAGGACGGCTTGCCCGAAGTGACGGGGTTGCGTGAGCCGGCACCGAAGACGGGCGCACCCGTGGCCACCGTCGGTACCGCCCCGCTGGCATGGTAGCGTTGCCGAAAGGCCTCGGCATCGAGGAGTTTGTCCAGGTTGCCGGCGGCGAGGCCGACCTTCGAAAGGTCATCAGCGACTTCAGGCAGCGCATGCTGACGGGCCGCCTCGTCGCAGATGGCCCGGATGCCCAGGAGGGCCTTGATCGGCTCCACCAGGCTGCTGCGCAGGGTGTCGAGATCGACGGTGCCCGAATCAATCCGCCACTGGGCGAGGGATTCATTGAGAATCGCGAGGATCTTGCCACCGGCCGCGTGCAGGCGTTGCAGCTCTGCCATCAAGGACGGCGGACCGCCGTCCGCCACCGTCTCGATCAGCATTTCACTGTAGCCGATGATCTGATTGAGGGGCGTGCGGAGATCGTGGCGCAGCCGCTTGACGGCCTCGGGATCGGCGGAAAAGCGGGCGTCCCCATCCTGTGGCTGGACCGACGGGTCTGACTGGTCTGGGGAAGGGTCGTTCATGCAGACGGAGGAGCAAGCAGGGTATCGATCTTGGCCAACAGGCTGGCCAGATCGACCGGCTTTGTCTCAAACTCATTGCAACCGGCATTGAGGGCGCGTTCGCGGTCCTCGGCCATGGCATGGGCAGTCAGGGCGATGATGGGTATGTTGGTGGTGGCCGGATCCGCCTTGATCTTCTGACTGGCCTCCCAGCCATTGAGTACGGGCAGGCTCATGTCCATGAGGATGAGATCGGGCTTTTCGTCCGTGGCCATGCTTACGCCCTGTTGTCCGTCCACCGCGATGGCGACGGTGAATCCGCGTTTTTGCAGGCGACGCGAGAGCATGTCCCGGTTCATTTCATTGTCTTCTACGAGCAGGATTTTGGGCATGGGATGGAGGGTAGTAATGCGGAGTTCTCTTAATTGCCAACCGTCTTGTTGGATTCAGTGCGGGAGAAGGGTGGGGTGGTGAGGGCGCGACGGTTCATGAAAACATCCACCGAGTCGCTCACCTCCTTGAGGAGTTCCTCCTTGGTGTAGCGGCCTTTCTGAAGGATGCGTTCGGCCTGATCCTGGAGGAAACGGCGGACCTCGCCGGTGAGGTCCAGCGAGGTGAGCACGACCACGGGGATGTCGCGCCAGTCGGGATTTGCGCGCATCTCGCGCAGGACGGAGAACCCGTCGAGCTCGGGCATGAGCAGATCGAGCAGGATCACCGAGGGCTTGTGGGTCTTGAGCAGATCCAGGGCGCGGCGCCCGTTCTCGGCCGCAATGGCGGTCCAGCCCTCGCGTTCAAGCAGGCGGATGACGACGTCCCGGGACGGTCCGTCGTCCTCCACCACCATGATGGGGTTGTCACTGCGGATCGGGCTGTGCTTGGCGAGAATGGGCAGCAGATTGGATCCGTCTTCAATCGGGCCGGCGACGAAATCGGCCGCGCCGAGGGCAAACCCGAGCTCGGTGTTCTCCGACATGGTCAGGAGAACAATGGGAACGGAGGCGAGGCTGGGCTCGGCCTTGAGGCGGGCGAATACGCCGCCGCCGCCATCCTCGGGCATGAGTATGTCGAGGATGACCACATGAGGTCGGATTTCCGGGGCCAGGTTGAGAGCCTCGACGATCGTGCGGGCCGCGCTGACTTCATACCCTTCCTTGGTGAGCAGGGTTCCCAAGGAAGATTGCACGGATTCATCGTCATCAACCACGAGCACGCGGCCACGGATCGGTGTGGATACCGGCGCCTCCGCGACGGAAGGCGTCCCGGGCGGGGTGGGTGCAGGTGATGCCGGACCCTTTTCTGCACCGGGAGTGTCGACCGGGATGGTCGCGGCGGCCTTCTTTGCCACGACCCGGGCGGGGATGTTGACCAGGAAGGTGGAGCCTACCCCGGGGGAGCTGGTGACGGTGACGTCGCCGCCCATCATGCGGGCAAACTGGCGGGAAATCGCCAGGCCGAGACCGGTGCCGCCGTACTTGGCGGAGGTCGAGGCGTCGGCCTGGGAAAATGTCTGGAATAGACGCCCCAGTTGCTCGGGAGTCATGCCAATGCCGCTGTCGCTGACCTCGAGCAGGACGGTCTCCTGCCGGTCGACCAGGCCGCGGCGGGCGCGGAGACTGACCGTGCCGCCATCCGTGAACTTGGAGGCATTGCTCAGCAGGTTGAGCAGGATCTGGCGAAGCTTGGTCGCATCGGCATGCATCATGCCGAGGTCCTCGGGACATTCGATGACGAGGCGGTTCTTGTTCTTGTCGATGAGCGGCTGCACGGTCGAACCCACCTCGTTGACGAGGGTCCAGATATCGAAGCTCTCCAGGAAAAGGTCCATCCGGCCAGCCTCGATCTTGGAAAGGTCGAGGACATCGTTGATCAGACCGAGCAGATGACGGGCCGCGCTGAGGATTTTGCGGAGATCGCTGACGGCGTCGTCATCGCCGCGATCGGTGGCATCCTCCGTGAGGATTTCAGAGTAGCCGATGATCGCATTCATCGGGGTGCGCAATTCGTGACTCATCTTGGCCAGAAAGGAGCTCTTGGCCTGGTTGGCCTCCCGGGCGGCGGTCATGGCCTTCTCGAGTTCGGCGGTGCGTTGACCGACCTTTTCCTCGAGGCTGCGGTTGGACTCCGCGAGTTCGGCATTGATTTCGACCAGGCGTTCACGGGCCTTCTCGGCGCTGTCGCGGGCGACATTCAGTTCGGCCTCGCGCTGCTGGATGGTCGCGAGCATCGTATTGAAGGAGTCAATCAGGAGAGCGGTCTCACTACCGCCACCGGATTCCACCCGAACGGAGTAATCGCGATGGGTGGCCACCTTGCGGGCGGCGCCGGACAGATTGGCGATGGGTCCGGAAATGCCCCGTTGGAGCCAGCGGGAAACCCCGAGCGCCAGCAGCATGGAACCCAGGAAAAGGATGGCCATCCCGCGGAGGGGGCCGAGCAGACGTTCACTCACCATGGTGTCGGACTGCGCCTTCAGGTAGAGCGTGCCCAACATGCGCTGGTCGCGCATCAAGGGCCGGAAGAGGATCACTTCCCCGGGGGAGAAGGTGGCTGAGAAATTGCTGGAGGGCAGGGGAATGAATTCCTCCGTGCCCTCCCGCACGTAGCGGGAAAGGGTGCGGCTGTCCGCCGAGTAAACCGCTGCGGCCACGATGGTGGGATCACTGGCCAGGGAACCCAGTCCGAATTCAGTGGCGTCGGGATCCCGTTCCAGGATCGAAACTGCCCGTTCGGTCAGCAGCTGCTGGGTCGGCTCGATCCGCTCGGCGATCTCCTGCCGGTAATTCCAATACTCAAAGAAAAGGTAGCCGACGAAAGCCGTGCCCAAGGTCACGGCACTAACGCCGGTGATCAGCAGCGTAAGACGCCAGCGAAGGGGCAGGCGGCGAAGCGGATTCATCGTGCGCAGCGGAGCGGTTTATACGACATGATTCAATAGCGGGCTGTTTCCGCGCGTGACCGGGGGCTCACTGGGCGTAGAGGCCATGTACTTGATTACAGGACTAGGGTGGGTGTTCAAAAGGGTGTCAACAGCGCTCCAAGGGGTTACCTCCGTGAAGGTAGCGGAAGGGTCCAGGCCTTCCGATGCACGGGCATCTTCCACGACACCGTTTTGCGAAACGCCTCCTCCTGAATCCTTCGCCATAAGGCTGGTGCGTGCAAAGCCGCAGGGCGGCCTCGGCCCGGATCTCACCGACCGGCATAACGATAGTCTGAATACACTACGGTCATGTCGGAATCGAGCGACTTGAACCAAAGGGCCCGGCCCCGCACGCGCATGGTCACGGATTGCAACAGCGTCGGCCGGTCGACTTCGGGAAGACTGTAGGAGATGACGGTGCGGGCCTCGGCAATGCGCACGGAAAAGACGGGGGAGAAGGGTTCGATACTGGCCAGTTCGACCCGCTCGATGGTCCCCGTCGGCCGGTGCAGGGTGAACGTCACCGCCATGTGCGCCGCGGAACGATCGTCGCTTCCACCCGGTTTCAATCGAAAGCGCCACGACGCACGCACGCCGTCGTCAGCCACCAACTCACAGGTCCCGGGATCGATCTGCTCCTTCACATTGGGGGCGGTTTCGCCGCCGCTGCGGCGGGTCTGTCGTTCGCGGTACTCCTTCACTTCGGCTTCCGTCGGATCGCGGCCATCCTTGCGGAGCAGGGTCCAGCGCTGCACCTCGGGTTTGATCGGATCATAATGCTCCACAAGGTTGCGGTTGTCAGCTTCGGTGGTCTGAACGAAGGCCCAGCCCCGGGTGCCCTCGGTGCGGAAGCCCGGGAGAACCTCAGCCAGTTCCGGCGGCAGGGGGCCGGCGGCGGCCAGAGAGGCGAGCAAGGGAAGCAGTACGGCAAATCGCATCCCTTCACCAAGGCGCGAAGAGACGCGGCTTTCAACTCGCTTTCGACGGCGGGATGGTTTCGCTGGAATGCCATGCTCGTACATTCCGTTTATTTCTACCTTAAACCTGAACTTACGTCCGCCCAACGGGACGAGTTTCGCCGCCTAGTGACCACCCTGGGCTCGATCAGCTCCCTGGAGGCATTCTATGTCGGCACCCCGGCGCCAGTGCCACCACGGCCGGTGATCCAGACCGGCTATGACTTCTCAATCACCTGTGTCTTCAAGGACGTTGCGGCGCATGATGCCTATCAGGTTGATCCCATCCATACGGCCTTCGTGAAGAACGGCCAGTCCTATTGGAGCCGCGTCGAGATTTACGATTCCCAAGGCTGAGCCGGACTCCGATACCTCTGATGATCAAAGCCTCCACCCGGAGGCTTTTTTATTGGCTGCACGGATTGGAGTGGCGGCCTCTAATAAACCGGCGTGCGGAGCGTCATAATGGGTGAACCCACTGTTGCCATGAAAAGACGTTATCTCACTCCCTTCACCGTGGCGCTCAGCGGCCACTTGTTGCTGTTGTTCGGATTCGCCAGCCCGGAACGAGTGCCTGGGCCCGACCCTGGTCCGGATGCAGAGTCTGATGAACCAGCCACTATCCTGATGGTACACGAGGATGACATCCTTCCTGTGGCTGACGACGGCGGGGCTCCAGCCCCGCAAGCAGAAGAAGCCAGACCGGTTCCGGGGGCACCGGAGCCCATCCCGCATCCAAACCCCGATGGTCCGGTCATCACTCTGCCCAGACCCGGTCCCGTGGTTTTGGCGGATTCCAAGCTGAATATCGTCCCCCAACAATGGTCGACCGGGGGAGAGGGTGATGGTCTTGGAGGCCCCTTGGTTTTATCGGCCCACCATCTCGACAACGCCCCGGCGGTCCGACACCAAGCCCCACCTGCGTATCCGTATGCCGCGAGGCAGGCTGGTCGTACGGGCGAAGTGGTGGTTGAGTTCATCGTCAATGAACGCGGTCAAGTTCTGATGCCGCGCATCTTACGATCGACCGATCCGGAATTCAACGAACCCACCCTGCGCGCAGTGGCCAAGTGGCGATTCGAACCCGGACGCAAGGACGGCCGCCCGGTGCGTTTCCGCATGAACGTACCGGTGCTCTTCAATGTCAGCCACTAGCAGCCTGGCGGGTTTGCCTTCGCAGCCATGGATTAACTCGGAATCAAAACGGCGGATGGAAGCGCCTTCTCGCCAGGCTTCTAAATGAAAATGCCCGGGGCATTTTCCAATCCGACAGGCTGCTATTCCACGGCTGTGATTACATGACGGATACTGGAGCCTCCCCGGCCAGGGAGGCTCACCGTATCCCCCGTGCGCAAACCGGGAAGTTGTCGGCCAAGGGGTGAAGCCGGGGTGATCACGAGGACGGTTAGTCCGCCGACGTCGACTTCGAGCCCGCCCGCTCGCGGCCCCAGCAGGCAGGTCAGGGTGCGATCACCGGTAGTGAGGGTGATGACCGCGCCGAGGGCAATGGGTTGACCTTCGGTGAAGGCCGGGAGGGTCAGGACCGCGTATAGGGCCAGACTTTCACCCATCTCAGCAACCATGCGGGCCTGGCCTTCCGCAAGGTAGGCAGCTTCCTGAGCGCGCATGTCATATTTCCCTTCCGCTTTGTTTTCCCCGCTGGTTGCCTCGTCCCGGGAGTCGTGGGCAGCCTCGGTTTGCCGGGCAATGTCGGTTTCGAGCTGACGAAGGAGGGCGGCACGCAGGGCGGTCTTGTCCATGGGACGGTCAGACTGCCTTCGTCCCGATGCTTGGCCAGCCCAACCGTGCCTCAGTTATCCGCAGAACCTGCCCCGGGAGGCCGCAAATCCAGCAAGCCCCTCACACGATCCACGAGGCCCCGGGGGCTGAAGGGTTTCGTCATGTAGTCCAGGGCTCCCAGGTCCAGTCCCACGTTGCGGGCATCAATGGTGGCCCAGGCGGTGAGGATGACAATGGGGATGGTGGCCGTGGAAGGATCCCGTCGGAGAATCTCGCAGACCCCGAACCCGTCGATGTCCGGCAGCATGAGGTCGAGGATGATCAGGTCAGGCCGGTGGTTGTGGATGGACAGGAGGGCCTCACGACCGTTGCAGGCGGTGAGGACGGTGCATCCCGCGCGCGTGAGGTGAAAGGCCACCAGGTCGGTGACATCGATTTCGTCATCCACCGCGAGGATCAGGGGTCGCATCCCGCCATTTAAGCCCATCCGCATGGCGGAGGCGTGCCATTGCGGTTACAAGAACGTTAAACCCGCGGGCAAGCGCCCTGACAAAAAAAGATGAAAGCAGGCCACCGGATTTTTTTACTCGCGGAACCCGCCCAATGGGCCATTTTCAAGTCTTTAGCCAACCGCGGCTTGTTTCTTCCATCATGGCCAGAAAGATCGCATTCATCAACTACAAGGGCGGCGTGGGTAAAACCTCCCTGCTCGTAAACACGGCGGCATGCCTCGCAAAGTCAGGACAAAGGGTCCTGCTTTGCGACTTTGACACCCAGTCAAACGCCAGCATCTGGCTGTTGAGGCTGGACCGCTGGAACAAGCTCAACGCCGAGGGAGTCGGGGCGGTGTATTCCATCTTCGATCCGGGCACCGCGAAGGTAAAGGATTTGATCATCAAGGATCCGGTCGAGGGAAAGGGCGGGGAGAAACTGCTGCCTGGTTTGGATCTGCTGCCGACCACATTCAACCTGGTCGATCTGGAGAACAAGTACACCGGAGACCCCAAGAGGCCCCACTACGTTGTCTTTCAGGAGCAGCTCGCGGAGGTGGAGGCCAACTACGACTTCATCTTTTTCGACTGTCCGCCGAACATCCTGCGCGCATCCCAGTGCGGGGTTTTCTACGCCAACGAGATTTATGTGCCGTCCAACCCCGATGCCCTGAGCCTCATCGGCTTCACCCTTCTGGTGGAAAAACTGGGCAAGTTTCATCAGCTCTCCGCGAGTTTCCGCAAATCGTCCATGGGCGTGCCGGCCCAGGTCCAGGGCATCATTTTCAATTCGATCAAGACCGGTGTGGACATCGAGGTGCCCAAGATGCGCATGCAACTACGCATGAATCAATTCAGGTCAGCCAAGCGGGTGGCGGCCTCGGCCAAGATCTTCGACACCCAGGTCCGCGACGCCATGGTCGTGCGACGCGCGGTCACACTCGGTCTGCCCGTCAACCTCGTCGGTCAGGATGGGGCAACCGAAGCGGTCCAGGACAATGTCGTGAATGACTACCGCAACATTGCCTCCGAAATAATCCGTCACGGCGAAGCCATCAACGGCTAAGCATCATCCACCCCAGCCATGTCTGCAAAATCCACTCCGCAGGAATGGGACGAAGTGCGCACTGCCTTCGCCACCTCCATCATGGTCGACACCGCGATCTCCAGCCTCGCGCAAAACCTCGACGGCCCCGACTGGCCGATCAAGGGCAAGGACGAGACCCCCGCAAAGTACATCGACCTCAACCACACCGAGGCACTCGAGTTGCTCGCGCTCAAGAACCAGCAGCCGGAATCCCTGGACCTGCTCGTGACCATCCTGCGCGAAACGCTTTCATTCGACGATCCCTTTGGTGACATGGTCGAGCAGACCACGGCAGCCTCCGAGCGCGACAATCCCGTCCTCAAGAATCTCGCCCGACTGGGCATTCCTGAGAACTTCCCGATTGCATTCACCTCGCTTTCCACCGGCACCCTTGAGTTTTGTCAGCTCGAGAAACTGACGACCTTGGCGGAATTCGCCATATTCGCCCAAAACATGTCGCAAAATGTGATCGTGGGAGGCGATTTCCGCACCCTGTTGAACGCGCTTTCACACATCGACGAGAAGGCCATTGCGCAATTCCTGCCTTTCCGACCGGGCACGCACGGCCTGCATCTCATTGAAGCCACCGCCCAGATCGTTCGCCCCCTTCCCGCCAGTCAGCGTGAGATGCTGGTTGCCAAGCACATTGTGCCCGCGAGTCTGCGTGAGGCCATCCTGGCCCGTGCCACCTGTCTCGCCGCCGACAAGGCGGATCTGGAACGCCAGGTGGCGGCAGGAGCCGAGTTGTCCCGGCTGGTACAGGTGCTGAATGAACCCGCCATTGAGCCGGCTGTAACCGTCGCGCTTGAAGAGTGCGTGCCGATGGCCGGACCGGTATCCGAGGAACCTGTCAAATCCGGCCTGTTCGGCTCGCTCTCCCGCTGGTTCAAGAAGTGACCATGCCCGACGATCCCAAGCCGCCCGGACCCATCCGCTTTCCCGGTGGACGTCCCGGAGCACCCACCCTGTCCCTGCGCCGCCGCCGCGCGGGCGGGACCCGGTCCCCCTTTGAGCTCTCCGAGGCGTCGGCCGAAGCGCGCAAGCAGATCAACCAGATCATTTCGGTCACGCACACGCCCTGGAGTGGCACCAGCAAGACCATCGACCAGGAACAGGCCGGTGAGTTGGAGAAATCACTCCGCCACCTGGAAACCAAACTGGCCGAGCGCGAGCGTCTGGTGGCGGATCTGGAAGCCCGTTTCGCCGACAAGGAGCGTGAATTGGCCGAGACCGAGGCCCTGCTGCTGGCTCGTGAACAACTCGTCGCCGCCTCCAAGCGCGCCAGCATGAACAGGGAAGCGGTATCCCCCGAGGAAAAGGAAGCCTTGGAAAAACTCCGGGCGGAGCTGGAACGCCAGGAGGAATCCATCAAGGAGGCCCGGGTATCCATCAAGGAACGCGAGGTCTTTCTCGAGGAGAGCGAAACCCGTCTGTTTGAAAAGGTTCAATCCCAGCAGGAAAAGGAGACCGAACTTGAGCAGCGGGAGGAGGATCTGCGCAAACTCGAGCGTCGCCTGCGCGAACGCGAGGCCGCCATCGATCCGGCTGCCGCCGAGGCACTCAAAAGCGCTGATGCCGCCGCCAAGCGGGATGAATTCAATGAATAGGGGAGGGCGTGGATCAAAGGCTGAAAGGCTGAAGGGCTGAATGATTGGATCCCCGCCGATGAACGCGACTTACTGAAATTGCCGGTCCTCCTTCTTCAGTGTGAGGTCGAGGAATCAAACCGTCCAAGTCACCTGACACACCGACGGTTCGTTCAGCCCTTCAGTCCTTCAGCCCTTCAGCCTTTTTCTTCCGTTGCTTTCCCCGGGAATTTATGGGCAACCTTTGCCTTTTATTCGCGTCTCAGTGCATCTGCCTTTATGAAGTCCCATCCCATTCTCCTCATCTGTCTCGGTCTGGCTCTCTCCCCGGCGGCCTTGGTTCAGGCCCAAACCGACATTCCCATCCAATATGCGCTGAGAGAAAGCGTCTGGACGGTCTCCGCCGGCCTACGGGCCCGGTCCACCGGAGCGGATGTCCGTTTCGGCCAGCTGGGCACGGTCAGTACGACCCGTACGGCTGATCCCATCGGCGCGCCCAGCGCCACCCGGGTCTACGACACCGGGACTGTGGAGCTGGACAGTCCGCGCCAGCTGGAACGGGATGCGGACGGCAATGTTGTCAGCACACCCGGCGGGCGCTTCCAATATTTTATCGAGAACGAGGAAGGTGAGTCGATCCTCGTTGCCGACATCCTTAGCCACACGCCGGGATGGACCCGATCATGGAGGTATGCCTCACCCGACCAGCTTACCGGGGACGGTCGCATGGCCATGAGCAATTTCAGCTCAACCAGCGAGGGTGCCACCGCGGTCGGCAATCAAACGGCGTCTGGTGGTATCGAAGTCGGTCTTGCCCGCCGCCTCGGGCGCATCTCCCCCCGCACCGAATGGGGGATTGGACTGTCGGTTGGGTTGACCGACATCAACAGCAGCACGCGTTCCACCATTCAGGCGACGTTGAATACGCTCACCGATTTCTACTCGCTCAACGGGCAGACCCCGCCCGCCGCCCCAAATGGCGGCCCGACCTTCATCGACCTTCTGGATGATGAAGGCAATCTCGTCACCCCCTCTGGATTCGAGACGACCGTGCCCATCAGCCAGGATCCGCTCTCTCGCACCGAAACCTCCCAGGCCGGAGCTGCCGAGGTCGATGGTTACTGGCAGATCAAGGGGGCCTATTACATGATGCGATTCGGCCCCAACTTCCGGGGACACCTGAGTGATAAGTTCGCCCTCTTTGCCAGTGCGGGTTTCGCCGGGGCCTATGTCGGCACGCAGTACCGTGCCGACGAGACGCTCATGACCGATTTGCCCATTGCCGAAATCAGCAGCCGGGAGACCAGTGACGACCGCAACTTCATGGTTGGCTTCTATGCGGAACTTGCCGCCGAGTATTGGATCACCCCGCGGACCGGGCTCTATGCCAGTGCAACCTATGAGAGCCTGGGTGAGTATTCCCAAACCTTGCAGGACCGCACGGCGACAATTGATCTCGGCAAAGGCACGGTGTTCCGCTTCGGGCTCGTCACGCGCTTCTGAACGGACGCACCCTGCATTCCGCGCAAAGCCGGGCCCGGGGGCCCGGCTTTTTCATTCCCGGTTCTCGAGTCCGGACAGCACTGCCTCGATGCTGCGAAGCTCCGCCGCCGGCCAAAGGCCGTTGATACGGGTGATGACCTGCTGGATGAGACCATCGGGGCAGGAGGCGCCTCCGGTGATCAACACGCGCTTGCGGCCACCATCCGCCGGCCAGAGCGGATGCACTTCCATATGGCCGCCACCGGGTGATCCGGGGCCGTGGGCCGGAAACACGTAGTGTTCCACCTCGTCCCGCGATCGGATGTTTGCCTCACTCTGGATGAAGAAGGATCGTCCCGGCAGGCGTTGCTCGCAAAGTCGATGCAACTGGTAGGTGTTGGAGGAATTCTTGCCACCGATGACAAAGGCCACGTCCAACGGTTGGGCCAGGGCGCGGGTCAGCGCATCCTGATTGACCTGGGTGGCATAGCAGAGGGTGTCCCGCCGGGTCCCGCCGCCGACGCGGAAGACCCCATCCGGTCCGTGCCGTTTGGCATAGACGGCCTTCAAATGTTCGATGATTTCAAGGGTCTCGTTCATCAGCAGGGTGGTCTGGTTGACCACGGCAACACGTTCGAGGTCACGATTGACGTCGAAACCGGGCGTGTGCTTGCCGGCGAAGATGTCGTGGAAGCGGCTGCGTTCGCGGGGATCATCGCTGGCAATGATGGCACCGAGATGCCGGATCTCCTCAAGGTTGCGCACGATCACCGCGGGAGCGTGGCGCTTGGTGTTGGAAAAAGTGGCCTTGGTTTCCTCGTGCTCCGCCTTGCCATGGATGATCACCGTATAGCCCTCCTGCCCGTAGGCGCGCGCAGCCTTCCAAACCTTTTCCACGAGCATGCAGGTGGCATCATAGGCAAACACCGCCAGGCCCTTGCGCACGAGCCGGGCCTTGTCTTCGTCAGTGGCACCGAAGGCGGGGATGATGACGATGTCCTCCGGCGTCAGCGTGTCCCAGAGCAACGCCCCGCCGGTTCCCGGTGCCGCCGGACGGCCATCGGTCGCATAGGGCACCCCCTTGTCGGTTTGCAGATAACGCAGCCCACGGCGGATGAGATCCTCGTTCACGAAGGGATTGTGTATGAGTTCGGACAGCATGAAGACGCGCCGGCCGGGATTGGCCGCGAGGGTTTCATACGCGCGCTCAATGGCATTCTTCACCCCGAGGCAAAAGCCGAAATGACTGGGGATGACATAATCGATGGCTCCGAAATCGAGGGTCACCGGTTCACTGGCGGTCCGTTCCTGGGCGCGGGCCCGGGCCTTGATGGCCGCACAAAGCCGGGACTGGTAAAGCGTCCCCGTGCCCCCATCCGACTGATAGATGCCGGTGTTGCGCTCCTTCTCCGGCCGGAATTTATAGATGAAGTCGTTGTCTCCAAGATGCAGATACGGGATCTTGATCAAGTGCGGTTCCAGCGCCTCCAATATCTTTGCCAGCAGCGGATCCGGCTTCTGCGGCCCTGCAGCCAGCTGCTCCAGGGAGCGAAACTCGATGTCCCCGGCCTGGGATGCGCCCCTCACCTGGGTGAGGCCAACCCGGTACACACCGGCATCCGTACGGGTGATGAAAGCCTCCAACGGTGCCGTGTATCCGGGAAAAACCGCGGCGAGACTCGCGCGGGCGGCCTCGGGTTCGACATCGCTGAAGGCCAGGCCGGACGAGGATCCCGACA
Organism: Opitutaceae bacterium; assembly: GCA_041746615.1. Classification (GTDB taxonomy): domain Bacteria; phylum Verrucomicrobiota; class Verrucomicrobiia; order Opitutales; family Opitutaceae; genus CAMAXB01. The sequence continues at coordinate 23,419 of JBGTGS010000206.1, forward strand.
TGCGCACGGCCAGCCGGTTCGACGTGTCAAAAGCAAGCAGCGTGGTCCAGGGCAAAGCATCATCGGGAGAACTGTTCACGGGTGTAAAGGTGATGTGCTTGGGACTATCGTCAAAGAGAGGTTAATTTGCATCCAGTTGCTTGTCATTGTAATGGCATATGATAGGTGTTCAAGAATTCATGACAAGTGAGGTGAGGACTTATTGTTTCAAACGGATGGGTGTGGCGTTCACCGGTGTCCTTTTTCTGGCCATGCCGGTGGCTGGCGCCGGGACCCCGGCTTCATCGGGGATGCTTCCGGTACTGTCCGCCGCGGAACCCGGTTGGTGGCAGGACACCTGGTTCCGGCTCATTTCCGTCCTTTGGGCGGCCGGCGGCGTCTCCATTCTCGTCACGCTCTTGATGATGTTGCGCCACCGTCGTCGACGCGAACGCCTTGAACAGCAACTGGCCCTGGAAAAGGCCCGGGCGGATGCGGTGCAGGCCCAGCAGGAATCCGTGGCTTCGGCTGCCGCCAACCGGGCCAAGAGCGAATTTCTCGCAACCATGAGCCACGAGATCCGCACACCCCTGAATGGGGTGATTGGTTCAGCTGAATTATTGCTCAACACTTCGCTTTCAGAAGAACAGCGCGAATACATGACCACGCTGCGAGCTTCCGCCGAAGCCCTGCTGGCCGTGCTGAACGACATCCTGGACTTCTCCAAGATCGAGGCCGGTCACGTTGTCCTGGAAGAGACGGTGTTCGAACTGAGGCATCCCCTGATTGAGGTGCTGGAAATTTTCGGGCCCAAGGCGGCCTCCAAGGGCATCGAGCTTGCCCTGGTCATGCCACCGTCGGTACCTTCCTGGGTTCGTGGCGATCCGTCCCGCCTGCGCCAGATCCTGCTCAATCTGCTGGGCAATGCCCTCAAGTTCACCCCCCAGGGACATGTCGTGATTCGCGTCCAACCCGGCGATGCTGGCCGGCTGCGGTTCACCGTGACCGACACCGGTATGGGCATCGCCTCCGATTCCCAGGCCCGGTTGTTTGAAAAATTCACCCAGGCGGACAGCTCCACCACCCGGAAATATGGAGGCACCGGCCTGGGACTCGCGATTTGCAAGCGGCTGGTCGAGCTCATGGGCGGGGAAATCGGTGTGACCAGCCGGCTGGGCGATGGCGCGGAATTCCATTTTACACTGCCTCTCGGCGCCGAGCCCGAGTCAATCGACGCAGGGATGCCGGATCTCGCCGGGGACGTTCTGGTCGTCGACTCCTCACCGGTGGCGCGTGAGGCCGCCACCGCGATCCTTTCACGTCTTGGCCTGGAATCCAAAGCCGTCGCCGATGCCCGGTCTGCCCAGGATGTGATCCGGACATCCCGCGAACAGGGTCGGCCGTTGGCGGGGTTGCTGCTGAGTGATGACATCTTGCTTGAGGAATCCGACTGGCCTCGTGCAAAGACCGTGCTGGTTGCCAACCAAGCCTCATCAACGCCCTCCCTGGCCTATGCGGCCGTGTTGCGTAAACCAGTCGTGGACGGCCAGGCCATCCGCAGTGCGCTCAAACGACTCAACCCCGCCCGACAGGAACCGGACCTCCTGCCTGCCATACCGACCCTGATACCAAAGCCGACGCTCACTCCCTTTGTCCTCCTGGTGGAGGACGACACCGTAAACCGCATGGTTGGCACCAAGATGCTCGAAAGCATCGGGTGCCGGATCGATATAGCCATGAACGGGCTCGAGGCCGTCGCTCTTTCCAAGGTCAAGGACTACCATCTCATCCTGATGGATTGCTTCATGCCGGAAATGGATGGCTTTACCGCCACGCAGGAAATCCGTCGGCATTTCGAGGGCAGGGAAGCGCCGCCGATCATCGCCCTCACCGCGAATATCACCCCGGAGGATCGAAACCGGTGTTTCCAAGCCGGTATGATCGATTTTCTCAGCAAGCCGGTCCGCCGTGCCGAGCTACAGAAAACCCTCGAGAAATGGCTGGGCGCAATAGCCCAGACGGGCCGGTCCAACTGATAACCTCAGAGTTTGAGCACCTCAACCAGCTTGGCGGGATCCTTGCCTCCGCCCATCGCGAAGTCCGGCTTGCCACCACCCTTGCCACCAAGCTTGGCGGCGAGTTCGCCGACGAGTTTGCCGGCCTGAAACCCGGCCTTGATCGCGGCAGGGGAGCAAAAGGCGACGAGGCTGGTCTTTTCGCCGAAGGCGGCGCCGAGTGCGACCACGCCTTCGCCGAGCTTCCCCATGACCTGTGAACCCAGTGAACGCAGGGCCTCGGGCGCATCGACCTCGACCACCGCATAGACATGCGGGAGGCCGTTGCGCTCGACCGCCGTGGCCGCGAGGCCATCAGCCAGACCGGCGGAGGCCTTTTGCTCGAAGGCTTTCAGCTTCTTCTCCAGCTCCGCCTGACGCACCAGGAGGGCGTCCAGCTTTTTGACGGCATCGGTGGGGGGCGCATGCAGGCGTGCACTGACGGCGGAGAGGACATCTTCATGGGCGGAGACGAGATCCAAGGCGGCCTGCCCGGCGACGGCCTCGATGCGGCGCGTGCCCGCAGCGATGCCGGATTCGCCCATGACCCGGATCAGGCCGATTTCACCGGTGGTGGTGACATGGGTGCCGCCGCAGAGTTCGCGGCTGTATCCGCCAATGTCGACGACGCGCACGCGTGCGCCATACTTGTCGCCGAAGAAGGCGAGGGTTCCCTCCGGTTTCTTGTCAAAGTCGGTTTCGTAGGCCTCGACCCTGGCATTGTCCAAAACCTTGGTATTGACGAGCTGCTCAACCTCCCGGAGCTGCTCCGAGGTCATGGCCTCGAAGTGCGAGAAATCAAAGCGCATGCGCTCGACCGTCTTGGACGTGCCGGCCTGGCGAACGTGGGTGCCCAGCACCTTGCGCAGAGCCCAGTGAATCAAGTGGGCGGTGGTGTGGTGGCGGGAGATGGCGCGGCGTCGCTCCGCGGCGATGCGCAGGATCGCGGGGGAGTCCGGGGACGGGAGACCGGAGGAAGGGACAGATGTGAGCTTGTGCAGGTAGCGGCCGGATTTGTCCTTGATCGTATCTGCAATGGTGTAGTCGGTTCCATTGATCGTGACCGTGCCGGTGTCGCCGGCCTGGCCGCCCATCTCGGCATAAAAGGGGGTGCGGTCGAACACGAGGTAGGCGTCCTGGTCCGTCTTGACGACGTCGATGAGCGTGGCCTCGCAGTCGGTGGACGTGTAGCCGACAAAGTCGGTGGCGGTCTGATCGATGGACTCGCCCTCGGTGGCGGCGACAATGATCTCCTTTTTCTGGGCGGCTCGGGCGCGCTCACGCTGCTGCTCCATGAGGCGCTCGAACTCGGCCGTGTCGACCGTGAGCCCGCGCTCGGTCGCAAGCAGTTGAGTCATGTCGAGCGGGAAGCCGTAGGTGTCGTAGAGGGTAAAAGCGATTGTGCCGTTTACACCAAAATCTCCAATTCCCAACGCAGTTAATTCCCCGCGACTTAGCTGATCCGTTCTGATATCCCGCTTCGCCGTCGGTTTGGCCATGGCAATGACAACAGGGTAGTGGGTGCCTTTAGGTGTAACGAATGTAACCGAAGAGTGTGCTCCAACTCCTTGTTCGCTAGCATAGCGAGCGAGAGATTTGCCGAGCATCTCCTCTAATTCATCCAGCCCCCGGTCCAGCGTCCTTCCGAAGCTCTCCTCTTCGCTGCGAATAACGCGGCGGATGATGTCCTGTTGCTGGACGAGTTCGCGGAAGACGGGGCCGAGAGATTCCACGACGGGGGCGACGAGTTGCTCGAAGAACCCGGTGACGAGGCCGAGTTTCTTGCCGTAGAGGATCCCGCGACGAAGGATGCGGCGGATGACGTAGTTGCGGCCCTCGTTGCCGGGCATGATGCCATCGGCGATGGCACAGCTGATCGTGCGCGCATGGTCGGCGAGCACGCGAAACGCGACATCCGTCTGCTCCTGTTCGCTCAATCCCTCGCGCTTGGTGGGGACCGTGCCGCCGTAGGCCTTGAGGGAAAGTGCGGCGACTTTCTGAAAAAGCGGGGCGAAGACGTCAGCGTTGTAGTTCGACGGCTCGGCGGAGAAGTCCTTGAAGCCCTTCGTTGTCGCGTAGATGCCGGCGACGCGCTCGAAGCCCATGCCGGTGTCGACGTGCTTGGCGGCGAGCGGGGAGAAGGTGCCGTCGGCGTTGGCGTTGAACTGGATGAAGACGTGGTTCCAGATCTCGATGCAGCGTGAACTCGAGCTGTTGACGAGGACGCGTCCGGCCTGTTCGTCGTCGTCGGGCAGCAGATTGAAATGTATCTCGGAGCACGGACCGCAGGGGCCGGTGTCACCCATCTGCCAGAAATTATCCTTCTTGCTGCCGTTGACGATATGGACGGCGGGGTCGAGGCCGGCGGCCTTGAAGATGCCGGCCCAGATGTCGTAGGCCTCCTGGTCGAAGTCCGCGGGGTCACACTTGGCTTTGTCCTGTGAATACACCGTCGCAAAGAGCGGTTTTGGCGGGATGCCCCAGACCTTGGTAAGCAGTTCCCAGCCCCAGGTGAGCGATTCCTTCTTGAAATAGTCGCCGAAGGACCAGTTGCCCAGCATCTCAAAGAGGGTGTGATGGTAGGTGTCGTAGCCGACGTCCTCCAAGTCGTTGTGCTTGCCGCCGGCGCGGATGCATTTCTGGGTGTCCGCCGCACGGGTGTCCTTGCCAGGCCGGGCGCCGGCCCAGGTGGATACATCAGGCTTCCGATCGCCGAGGAAGATGGGCACGAACGGGTTCATCCCAGCGTTGGTGAAGAGCAGTCCGGGGGAATCCGGCATCAGCGAAGCCGAGGGCACGATCGTGTGGCCCTGCTTGGCAAAGAAATCGAGGAAGGACTGACGGATCTCGGCGGAAGTCATGCGAATTGAAAGGAAAGGGCAGCAAAGTGGCCGGAACGCCTTCCGAAAAGGATATTCTCCGGTGCTCCGCCAGGCGACGGGTCGAAATGAACCGTGACCCCACAGGCGTAACCACTGATGGAACCACAGAGGTAGATCACCGGTCTCACGGTCTCATATTGCGATTAGCTCTATCCCTTGGGTGGCGTTCTGTGAATTCCAGACTGCATGCTCTTGCATAGATTTGATCCGAGCAAGTGAACGGCGGCCTCAAGCCATCATGTTACTCCTAGTCTATTGCCGGCACTGATATATTCATATTCGTAACAAGGTGGCAAAAAACAACCAGTTAACCATGGACGACGCCAAGCTGCAGATTCGTCTGGGGGAGGCTATCCGGGCTCAACGCCACCACCTGGGCATCACACAGGAGGAGCTGGCTTGGCGTGCGGATCTGCACCGGACTTACATCGCCAACATCGAGCGGGGGGGACGCAACATCACCCTGCGGAGCATCGCCAACCTCGCCAAGGCCCTGCAGGTCTCGGTGGATACCCTCCTGTCACTCGGTGCCGATGCCGACGGCCCCCGCTTACCGAAGACCCCGCGCAGAGCCATGGGCCAGGTCTTGTTGGTGGAAGACAGCGCCAGTGATGTGGAGCTGACGCTGCGCGCCTTTCGTCATGCCAAGTTCGCCAACCCGGTCAAAGTACTGCCCGATGGCGAGAAGGCCCTGGCCTACCTCCTGGGCACCGGCCGTTATTCCAAACGTCGCGGTGCCCTGCTGCCCCAGCTGGTGCTGCTCGACTTGGGACTGCCCGGCATCTCCGGGTTGGAGGTGCTCCGGCAGCTCAAGGATGACACGCGCACCCGGGACATCCCTGTTGTCGTGCTCACCGGATCCCAGCACGACCGCAACATCCTCGAATGCTCCCGCCTCGGCGCCAGCAACTACATCATCAAGCCGGTCAATTTTGACACGTTTTCCCGGGCCGCCGCCCAGCTCAATCAGCGTTGGGCCTTGCTCAAACCCGGCGATCAACCTATGGCTGATGCAGAGACCGATCGTTGAGGACAGTTGTTTCTTTCAACTCAGATCATGCGAACGGACCAAAAACTCAGGGACACCCTTCGTGAGGTCGAAGACCTGAAGTTGGCGCTTGATGAGCATGCGATCGTGGCGATCACGGACCCCCAGGGTAGGATCACGTATGTCAACGACAAGTTCTGTGCGATTTCCAAGTATGCGCGGGAGGAATTGCTGGGACAGGACCACCGGATCATCAACTCCGGGCATCATCCCGAGGAATTCATCCGCGCCCTGTGGGCGACCATCGGCCGGGGGAAAGTCTGGCACGGGGAGATCCGCAACCGGGCCAAGGACGGATCATTCTACTGGGTGGACACCACCATTGTCCCCTTCCTCAACGAGGATGGCCGGCCGCGGCAATATGTCGCCATCCGCGCGGACATCACCGAGCGCAAGAAGGCCGAGGAAACCGTGCAAAAGCTCAACGCGGAACTGGAGAAGCGCGTGGCAGACCGCACCGCCCAGCTCGAAGCCGCCAACCGCGAGCTGGAGGCGTTTTCGTATTCGGTATCCCATGACTTGCGTGCGCCCTTGCGCGCCGTGGACGGCTTTTCCCAGGCCGTGCTGGATGATTACGCTGACCTGCTGCCGGAGGAAGGGCGGCATCAGTTGCGAACCATCCGCTATGGAGCCCAACGCATGGGCACATTGATCGACGACCTGCTCACCTTTTCGCGGCTCAACCGTCATGCGGTTAAAAAGCAGACCATCGACACCGGTCGGTTGGTCCAGGCCACCCTGGATGAGCTGGGTTCGCCCTGGCCCGGACGCAAGGTGGAGATCCGCCTTTCCAACCTGCCTTCCTGCCGGGGCGATCCTGCCCTGCTGAAGCAGGTCTGGTTGAACCTGCTTTCGAATGCCCTGAAGTACACCCGCAAGCGCGAGGCCGCCGTGATTGAAGTGACCGGCACGGCCGAGGCGGAAGGGGTCACATTCACCGTTCGTGAAAACGGCGTCGGTTTTGACATGCGTTATGCCGGCAAACTTTTCGGCGTGTTTCAGCGGCTGCACCGCATCGAGGACTATGAGGGGACCGGCGTCGGCCTGGCCATCATTCAGCGCATCGTGAACCGCCATGGCGGACGGGTTTGGGCCGAAGCTGAGCCCGACCGCGGGGCGACCTTTCATTTCACCCTCGATGGAGACCCCTACCCATGACCCAACCCACCGCCATTGAACTGCTCCTTGTTGAGGATAATCCCCAGGATCTGGAGCTGGCGCTGCGCGCCCTGAACAAGGCCAAGCTGGCCAATCGCATCCAGGTCGCGCGCGATGGGGCCGAAGCCCTCGACTTCATCTTTTGCGAGGGCCCCCACGCTGGACGCAAGATGGACGAAGGACCCAAAATCATCCTGCTGGATCTAAAGCTGCCCAAGGTCGACGGACTCGAGGTTCTGCGGCGAGTCAAAGGCGATCCCCGCACGCGCATGATCCCCGTGGTCGTGCTGACCTCCTCCAAGGAACAGCGTGATGTGGTTGAGAGTTATCAATTGGGGGTTAACAGTTATATTGTAAAACCCGTGAACTTCGACCGGTTCTCCGCGGCTGTGGGCGACCTCGGGCTGTATTGGCTCCTGCTCAACCAACCGCCGTTGGGGGAATAAGTCACACAGACCATGTCCGGAGATCTCCATGCTCTGATTATCGAGGACAACCCCGCCGATGCCGAGCTCCTGGTCCAGGAACTGCGGCGGGCTGGCTTTATACCCAATGTACTCCGGGTCGAAACCGAGGAAATGTATCTTGAACAGCTGGACCGGGGATGGGATTTGATTCTTTGCGATTACCATCTGCCGGGCTTTTCCGCACCGCGGGCGCTGGCCCTGCTGCACGAGAGTGGTCTCGAACTGCCCTTCATCATTATTTCGGGCACCATCGGGGAGGAAACGGCCGTCGAAGCCATGCGTCAGGGAGCCACCGATTACCTGCTCAAGGACCGCTTGGGCCGGCTGGGGCCGGCGGTGGATCATGCCCTGAGGCAGTCGCGATTGCAGCGGGACCATCATCAGTCCCGGGAGGCCCTGGCCGCGAGCGAGGAACGCTTTCGTCAGCTGGCCGAGAACATCCATGAGGTTTTCTGGATCACCGACCTGCGAAAGCAGCGCATACTCTATGTCAGCCCGGCCTACCAAGGCATCTGGGGCCGCACCTGCGAAAGCCTGTACGCCAACGCCCGCGGCTGGCTGGATGCGGTCCACCCGGAGGACCGCGATGAGGTGGCCCGGGCCATCGGGCTTCAAGCGGAGGGCGACTACGACGAGGAATACCGAATCGTGCATGCGGACGGATCCATTCGCTGGGTGCGTGACCGGGCCTATCCGGTGCGTGATCATGAGGGCAGGATCTATCGGATTGTCGGCGTGGCCGAGGATATCACCGGGCGCAGGGAAATGGAGGAGCGGTTTTTGAGAACCCAGCGAATGGAGGCGATCGGCACGTTGACCAGCGGCATTGCCCATGACCTGAACAACATTCTCGGCTCCATGCTCATGTCCGCCGGCCTGGTGAAGAGCAGACAACGGGATAAACGGGATCGGGACATGCTGGCCATGATCGAGCAGGGGGCGCAACGCGGTGCGCACATGATCGGTCAGCTGCTCAGTTTCAGCCGCGGGAACGACGGCGTTCGTTCAGTCCTGTCGCCCGATACCCTGATCCACGAGATGGTTCATCTAATGAAGGAAACATTCCCTTCTCAGCTGGAGATAAGATTGGCAGTGGGGACTCCGATGCCGGGGATCAAGGCGGACGAAACGCAGGTGCACCAGGTGCTCATGAATCTTTGTGTCAACGCGCGTGATGCCATGGCGGCCGGCGGCACCCTGACGCTGGGGGCCAAGACCCTGGAGTTGGACTCGCGTGAATTGCGCCTCCATCCCCAGACCAAACCGGGATCCTTTGTGGTCTTCACGGTCAGTGACACAGGGCCGGGGATTCCCCCGTCCATTCTGCAACGCATCTTTGATCCGTTCTTCACCACCAAGGCAACCGGGAAGGGGACGGGGCTGGGCTTGTCTTCAGTTTTGGGCATCGTCAAAAACCATGGCGGGTTTGTCACCGTCGACAGCGTACCCGGTCGCGGCGCGCTCTTCAGCGTCTATTTTCCGGCCTGCACCGAATCTGCACCGGCTGCAGAGCCCATAACGATAACCCCGGTTTTGTCGGGACAAGGGGAACTTATCCTGATCGTCGACGACCAGGCGGCCATTCGCGACCTGGTCAAGCATGTCCTTGAACTTCACGGATACCGGGTGGTGGTGGCCGGGAGCGCGGAGGATGCTTTGCGACTCTTCATGGAACATCAGGGAATCGTGCGTCTCGTACTGACCGACATGATGATGCCGGGCATGGACGGGCTGGCCCTGATCCAGGCCCTCCGGGTGGTGTCCCCTGAAGTCGGCCTGGTGATGTTGGGCGACCCCCGCCAGTCTGGACATCAACGGATGCTTGATCGACTTGATATCGCCCAATTCCTGCGCAAGCCGTTTTCCACTGAAGCGCTGCTCAAGACGGTGGAAGATGCTTTGAGCGAATCCCCCCGGCCACCCATGGCCCAGTCCTCATGATCCCCCGCTAAGCGGTGCTAGGCCCGGGCAAAATGGCCGGGCAGATCCGCGAGCTTGGTCTTGGTGAGGTTGGCGGCAACCACCTGCCTGATCTTGGCCCGAGGCTCGGGCTCAATCGCATCGAGGAGTTGCTTGTGGATGGGGGCGCTCACCGCCAGCGCGCAGGAAGTGATTGCATGGTCATTGAGCAGAGCGGTGATTTCCCCCGCCAGCCGCCCGATGAGCCGCCGGTGGTGCTCGGCATCCAGATTGAGCCGTTCGGCCGCCGACAGATCGCCGGAGATACCGCCGTTGCCAGTCCCCCTCGGAAAGCGACCCTCACTCATGTTGGCCCGATCAGAGGTTCGGGCCGGTTCCGGTTCCGGCTTGAGCTCGGCAACCAATTGGAGCCGGGGCCGGGTGTCTTCAAGATGCCTGACTTCACGGTAGGCGCTGAACTGGCCAAGGTCTGCGACGATGATCAGCTTTGAGGCAGGGGCGGCTGTGGGATCGATCATGATGGATTCCTGGGTTGGTTCAAGGGTTCGGGTGCACGGACGCTGCCGCGATGGTTTCCTGCGCTTGCGCTGCAGGCGCTCGGAAACGTACCCTATTCAATCGCCACGCAATTTCGAGCCCTTCAGGCCGTTCTTGCCCGTATTTAATCTTTTTCCGAATCCTCATGAATCCCGACTCTGATTTCACCACCGCACTCAGGGAGCTGGATAAGGCCGTGAACTACGCGTCCATTCACCCCGAGGTGATCGAGCAGCTCAAAACCCCGAGATCAACGCTCACGGTTTCAATCCCCGTGCGCATGGATGACGGGACCCTGCGAATCTTCGAGGGTTACCGCGTGCGCCACAGCGACCTGCGTGGTCCCGCCAAGGGGGGGCTCCGCTATCATCCGGGGGTGAATCTGGACAAAATGAAGAGCCTCGCGTTCTGGATGACCTGCAAATGTGCGGTCATGGACCTGCCCTATGGCGGGGCCAAGGGCGGGGTGGTGGTCGATCCGCGCTCCCTTTCCGAACTTGAGCTGGAGCGCCTCAGCCGCGGTTTCATCGCCCGCATCGCCGACTTCATCGGACCCGACATCGACATCCCGGCTCCGGATGTCTACACCAACGCCCGCATCATGGGTTGGATGATGGATGAATATTCAACCATTGTCAGGCGGCGCACCCCCGCGGTGATCACGGGGAAACCCCTGGCGCTCGGCGGCAGTCAGGGCCGGGACACCGCCACCGGCCGGGGCGGTTACATCTGCCTGAAGGAACTGGAGGCCCTGCGCAACTGGGAGCCCAAAAAAATGACGGTGGCCATCCAGGGCTTCGGCAACGCCGGCCAGGCCGTCGCGCAACTGCTGCATGCCGACGGCTACCGGATCGTTGCGATCAGCGACTCCAAGGGCGGCATTTACCGGCCGGAGGGCTTCGATGTGCCCAGTATCATCAAGAAGAAGAACGAACGGCGCGTCCTCGAGGCGGTCTACTGCGACCAATATGTCTGCGAAAGCGTGGAGGCCAAAACCATCACCAACGAGGATCTGCTCACGCTTGACGTCGATATCCTGATCCCGGCGGCGCTTGCCGGGGTCATCACCGCGGACCTCGCGCCCTCCGTCCGCGCCCGGGTGATACTCGAGCTGGCCAACGGGCCCACCAGCCGGGAGGCCGATGTGATCCTGGAAAAGGCCGGCACCCTCGTGGTTCCCGACATCCTGGCCAATGCGGGCGGTGTGACTGTCAGCTACTATGAATGGGTGCAGAACCGCTCGGGCGATGTCTGGACGGAGGCAGAAGTCCACCGGCGGCTGGATGCACGGATGCGACGCCAGTTCAAGGCCGTCCATGATCTCATGCCGGCCCATGCCGTGCCGATGCGTACCGCAGCCTATGTGCTTGCCCTCCAGCGCATCGGTGAGGCCGTGGACGCGCTGGGCACCAGCCGGTATTTCAACGAATCGTCACGCTGATGGGGCTATTGATTATATCTATATATCCTATTATTGGATACTTGAGGCCGGAAGTTTATCAAACCCGGGCTTGACGCACCGGGTCGAGGTTGCCCCACTGGGCGTGTGGCATCCCCGCCATGCAGGCTGTCGCCTGTGAGTGATGAAAATCCGGGTGGGGCAATGTCGCGCAACGGCTTCCTTCGGCTTTAACGGCTGTTCACGGGAAGCAGGGATCCAGCGCAACCACTCATGAAAAGCAAACCCTCTGAAATCATCCAGAACTACGGCACCAATCCGGTGGCGGTCCGCGAGACGGGCAAATACAAGGAGGAATACGTCGAGTCCTTCGTGGAAAAATGGGACGAACTCATCGACTGGGAGGCCCGCGCCAAGAGCGAGGGCCACTTCTTCATCGACGTGCTCAAGGAGCGCGGGGCCAGGCGCATCCTCGATGTGGCCACCGGCACCGGCTTTCATTCCGTCCGCCTGTTGGAGGAGGGCTTTGACGTGGTCAGCGCCGACGGCAGCCCTGAAATGCTGGCCCGCGCCTTCCAAAACGGCCGGAATCGCGGCCACATCCTGCGCACGGTCCAGGCGGACTGGCGCTGGCTTAACCGCGATGTCCACGGCAAGTTCGACGCCGTCATCTGCCTGGGCAACTCGTTCACCCACCTCTTCACCGAGCGCGACCGACGCAAGGCCCTGGCGGAGTTCTACGCCGTCCTTCGCCATGATGGCGTGCTCATCCTCGATCAACGCAACTATGACCTTATCCTCGACGAGGGCTTCAGCACCAAGCACCAGTACTACTACTGCGGTGACAACGTGCGCGCCGCGCCGGAACACATCGATGAGGGTCTGGCACGCTTTTGCTACGAGTTTCCCGACGGCCAGAAATTTCACCTGAACATGTTTCCCCTGCGGAAGGAGTATGTGCGCAAGCTGATGACGGAGGTGGGCTTTCAGGAGGCGAAGACCTACGCGGACTTCCAGGAGACCTACAAGCAGGAGCAGCCCGACTTTTTCATTCACGTTGCGGAAAAAAAGTATCCCGAGAGCGTCGATTCGGAGGGTTCCAACCATGGCTGAGGCCAACCCGTCAGTGGTCGACAAGGCCCGAGCCTATTATGACAGCGGCGATGCCGACAATTTCTACAACCTCATATGGGGCGGGGAGGACATCCATGTCGGTGTGTACGAGCGCGAGGGCGAACCCATCCGCGAGGCCAGCCACCGCACGGTCCGGCAGATGGCCGGCAAGATTCCCCATTTCAAGCCGGGCAGCAAGGTGCTCGACATCGGGGCCGGCTACGGTGGCGCCGCCCGGCATCTCGCCCGCGAGCATGGTTATCATGTCATCTGCCTGAACCTCAGCGCCGTGCAGAACGAGCGCAACCGCCAGCTGAACGAGGAGCAGGCGCTGTCCATCCTGGTGGAGGTTGTCGATGGCAGCTTCGAGGACCTGCCGTTCGACGAGGGGCGCTTTGACGTGGTGTGGTCCCAGGACGCGATCCTGCACAGTGGAGACCGTCGCAAGGTGTTCGCCGAGGTTGACCGCGTGCTGCGTCCCGGCGGTGAGCTCATTTTCACCGATCCGATGCAGGTCACCGGGGCGGACCCCGCCACCCTGCGACCCGTGCTCGATCGCATCCATCTGGATTCCATGGGTTCAGTTGATGAGTACCAGGCTTTCGCCCGGGAGCTCGGCTGGGACTGCCTGGAAATCGACCGCATGCCGGAAAATCTGGTTGCGCATTACAGCAGCGTGCTGCGCGAGCTTGAAGGACGGCATGACGAACTTGCCGGGCAGTGCAGCAATGACTACCTCGGGCGCATGCAGGCCGGCCTTCGACACTGGATCGATGCGGGCCGCGCAGGCGCCCTGGACTGGGGGATTCTCCGGTTCCGCAAGCCGAGGTAGAGGGTCAGCTTGCTGAAAATGGTGGTTGCGAGTTTACCCGCCTTGGCGGGCTGGTCTCGCAACGTGGCGTGCAAGCCCGCCATCCACGTGGAACGCCGTCGTCGCCGAACGATAGGGGTAGGGACGGGGATGTAACCCGCCCCTCCCTCCAAACCGGACAGGCGGGTTTCCCGCATCCGGCTTTCCAGTTGGTGCACTTTTACTCATCGAGGAGACTGACGGACCGAGATATGGGCCTGCATCAGGCTGAA
>JBGTGS010000207.1:0-8142 GCA_041746615.1 Opitutaceae bacterium
GTTCCCGCAGACGGAGCAGACCCCGGCGAATGCGGGCTTTGACGGTGCCAAGGGGCTGACCCAAGCGGGCGGCGATTTCCTGTTGGGTGAGGCTGCCGAAATAGGCGAGATGCAGGGCGGTGCGCTGTTCTTCGGGCAGGCTGGAGAGTGCGGTGCGGACGGCTGCGGCTTTTTCCTGATGCCAGAGATGATCGGCGGAGTCCCCACCCTGGGAATTGCTTTCGTCGTAGCCGAGATCGGCGGGCACGGACTGACTGAGCAGTTCGCCGCGTCGCTTGCGGGCGCGTATCCGGTCGATCGCCCGGTTGCGTGTGAGGGTGACGCACCAGGAAAATGCGTGACCCTTGCTGGCCTGGAATTCACCGGCCTTGTTCCAAACAGTCACGAAGACATCATGGATGACATCCTCGGCTTCGCGGGGATCGCTGAGGACGCGGAGGGCGATGGAAAAAAGCGGCCGCGAAAATCGATCGTAAAGCCGGGTGAATGCCTCGCGATCCCCGGTGGCGAGGCGCCGAAGCAAATCGGCATCCACATCCTCCCGGCTGGTGTCCGGTGCATCAGACTCTAAGGGAGTGGTGCTCATGCCGGCGAACGTCCACCGCCCATGCGCCTTTGCTTCGCCGGGGAATACGGCGGGCAGCATAGCATGGGCAAACTGAGCTGAGGGCATTTCATCTGATTACGCGTCAATGACCACCAAGGATGCCCAAGTCTCTGATCCTTTTCGTTCAAATCAACTGGATTAGCACAATTGCGAGGCATTGGCCGGATACCGTTGGGCGGGTCTTCAACCGCCAAAGACCGCAGTCCGCTCGCCTGGGTTGAGCTCCCGCCAGTGGCTCGGGGCCAACGCTCCGAGGGTCAATTGTCCTATCCGTGCCCGGACCAATCGGAGGGTGGGGTGGCCGACAGAGGCGGTCATGCGGCGCACCTGTCGGTTGCGACCTTCGGTCAGTTCCAACGCGATCCAAGTGTCGGGAATGCTTTTGCGGTGGCGGATCGGTGGATCGCGTGGCGGGAGCGCCGGTGCGGGGTTTAGTCGCCAGGCTCTGGCAGGGCGTGTGCGACGTCCAGCGATGACGACTCCGCCGGCCAGGACGGTCAGGGCTGCGTCGCTGGGGTCGCCTTCAACTTGCACCCAGTATTCCCGTCGGTGCTCCTGACTCGGATCGAGCAAACGGGTGTTCAAGCCCGGCTCATCGCTGAGCAGAAGCAGGCCTTCCGAATCCGCATCCAGCCGGCCGAGGGGATAGACTGATGCGGGCAGCCCGAACTCCGCCAGTGTCCGCCAGCGCGAACCGGGTTCGGGCGTGAACTGTGAGAGCACCCCGTAGGGTTTGTGGAAGGCGATCAGCATGCGGTGTCACGCAACTGGAATGACGGCCCGGTACAAGTGGAGAATGCCCATCGCTTGCCAGCAAGCTCCTGCTGACCGAAGGTGCATCCATCATGCGAGCCGTCCAGATCACCGCCCTCAATCAACTCAAGGTAAGTGACGTCCCTGTGCCCGTCCCGGCCGCAGGTGAGGTGCTCGTCTCATTGCGGGCGGCCGCACTCAACCATCGGGATGTCTGGATCAAACAGGGACAGTACGCAGGCGTGACCTACCCCTGCATTCCCGGATCTGACGGAGCCGGGGTGATCGTTGCGGCTGGCGGCGGCACGGACTCAGCGCTGGTGGGTCGCGAGGTGGTCATCAACCCATCGTTTGCCTGGGGTCTTGATGAGCGGGCGCAGGGTCCTGAGTTTTCAATTTTGGGTCTGCCGAAGCCGGGCACGTTGGCGGAGCAGATTGCCGTGCCTGCGAACCAGCTGGCCATGAAGCCGTCTCATTTATCTTGGGAGGAATCGGCCGCGCTGCCACTCGCCGGCCTGACTGCCTTCCGTGCCTTGTTCACCCGTGCGAACCTCCGCGCGGGCGAGCGCGTGCTGGTTGCCGGCATCGGTGGAGGAGTGGCTCACTTCGCCCTGCAGTTCGCGGTGGCGCACGGGGCGAAAGTCTGGGTGACCTCATCCGTTTCGGAGAAAATTGCGCACGCCGTGACCCTGGGCGCGGAAGCCGGTTTCAACTATACGAAGCCCTCCTGGACAGCTGCAGCTTCGGAGGCTGGGCCCTTTGACGTTGTTGTGGACGGTTCCGGCGGCGAAGGTTTCGAGAAACTGATGGACCTGACGGCCTCCGGTGGGCGTCTGGTGTTTTATGGGGCAACCCGGGGTAACCCACCGGTCCTGCCCATGCGAAAGTTATTCTGGCGGCAGATTTCCCTGCTGGGCACCACCATGGGGAGTCCGGCTGACTGGGATGCGATGCTGACCTTCGTTGCCCGACACCAACTGCATCCGGTCATCAGCAATCTCTTTCGCCTGGAAGAGGCCTCCGCCGCTTTCGAACTCATGGAGCAGGGCCGGCAGTGCGGCAAAATTGTGGTTAACCTGTAGAGAAAATTCCCAAAGCCATAAGATGCAGAGACTCGCCTTTTTCAGATTTCAAACCTCTGGAAATTTTTTTGGGATTTGGTCCTTTGGCGTTTGGGATTTAAGAGCGTTGGCTACGCCCAACGCTCTTCATGTTTGAGCAACCATTGTTTCCGGCCGAGGCCGCCGCCGTAGCCGGTGAGCGCGCCATTGGAGCCGACCACGCGGTGGCAGGGGATCACGATGGTGATGAAGTTCATGCCGGTGGCGCGTCCTGCTGCACGGGCGGCACCCGGGCGGCCGACGTCCGTGGCCAAGTTGCCGTAGCTGAGCGTCGTGCCGGGAGGAATGGTGCGCAGGCGTTGCCACACGGTGTGCTCAAAGGCTGATCCCACCGGCGCGAGTTTCAGGTCGAAGTGGCTGCGGGTGCCCGCGAAATATTCTGTGAGTTGCGCGCCGGCCGCGGTGAGATGTGGATGCGCACCCGGCACGACGGCACAGTTGAGGCGATGACGCAGCGCGATGAGCTTCCGCTCGAGTCCGCGGCGATCGACGAAGTCGAGTACGACAAGGCCTTCATCCGAGGCCAGACCGAGGAGTGTGCCGAGGGGCGTTGGCAGACGTTCGGCGAACAGCACGCCGCCGCGGGCGGCGTCGCGGGGTGGACGTCCGAAGATCCGCACAAAGGCGTCGCGGAAGCCGCTGGCAGACTCGAAGCCGTGAGCGAACTGCGTGGCGGTCACACCGTTCTCCTGCACGTCGCGCAACGCGAGGCCCATGCGCCGGGCCCGCGCGTAAGCCTGAAAAGTCATGCCGTAATGACGCTGGAACTGTCGCCGGGCGGTTGATGGTTCGATGCCGAGTGCGGCGAGCTCCTTGTCCCCAATGCGTCCGGTCGGTATCTGCTCCACCACCGCGCGCAGTTTCAGCACCAGTTGAGGCGGCGGCACGTTCGCATCCATGGGTCGGCAACGCTTGCAGGGACGAAAGCCATCCTGCAAAGCGGCCGAGGCATCGACGAAGAACGTGACGTTGTCGGGTCGGGGCTTGCGCGCCTTGCAGGTGGGCCGGCAAAAGATCCCGGTGGTTTTCACGCCGACGAAAAAACGGCCTTCGGCGGTGGGATCGCTGGCGAGGAAGGCGCGCAACATGGCGTGGCGGGAGGGCAGGGGGGGCATGGCGGTTGCAGTTGAGGGCATCGCCACCATTCTAGCAAACCCTGCCCGGATCCCGCCGCCGATTTTCGGGCGGGGAACCCGGGGAAGATGCGGTGGTCGGAGGGCGTACATGAGTCCCCTTCGCGTTCTGGTCATTGACGGCAATCCGGAGGATCGCGAGACGGTCCTCAAGCTTCTCCTGGAAGACCCGGATATAACCATTGCTGGCATCTGCACCGACGGGGATGAGGTCATGGCCCGCCTGCATGGTGAGCGGCCCGACGTCGTGCTTTTTGACCTGCAGGTTCCGGGGCGCGGCGGGATCGAGATCTATGAAGCATTGGCGCCCGTGGAGCGCCCGGCGGTGATCTTTCTGGGTGGTAACGATGAGCTTGCGGTTCGGGCTTTTGAAGTTGGTGCGGTGGATTATTTGCGGAAGCCCTTCAGCGATGAACGCTTTCGTTCTGCCATCTCGCGGGCGAAGGCATGGTTGCACCGAACCGATTCCACCGACATCCGGCTGCGCGCAGGGGAGATCATCGAGCGGCTGAACCGGTTGGAGGGAGGCGAGGGTGGCAGCCAGCCCGGCCTGCCTCCCCGGATCAGGTTCAGGATCGGAGGTGAGTATTTGTTTGCCACCCCCGGGGAGGTCTCGTGGATCGAGGCCAGCGGCGAGAGTATCAAGGTCAGGATCGGTGAGCATACGCATGTCGTCCGGGAAGCGTTGGGTGATGTGGAGCGCCGGCTGGATGCCACCTTGTTCGTGCGCATCCACCGCTCCTTCATCGTCAACGCGATGTGCATCCGAAAAATTACGCCAGCCCGCTACGGGAGTCATGATGTGCTGACCTTGGATGGCACGGTCATACGCATGAGCCGCACCCATCGTGAAAAGCTGAAGCAGCTGCTTTCATTCAACGCCATGTAGGCCGGTGTTTTTCGTCCGTTATGGCGTGCACTTCAACATCCGGTGGATGCATTCTGCAGGTCTCCAGCCGGCCCTGAGGAGCAGGGAGGATCTCTTAGTTGGCTTCCACAAGCAGGTTGTGGCCCACTTCCCGGATCAGGCAGCGCGGGTGTTGGCCGGAGTCCGGTGGAACCGCCTGGTCATGCGAACGGTCGCAGCAGGTAACTTGAAATTGGATACGTGAATCATGGCGCCGTGGTTCGCGACCGTTTCAAGGCAAACACACCAGACCGTCTTTCGACGGTGTCCTGGAACCACAACCCTGTAATCACCATCATGAAGAAAAGCATCAGCAAGTTATTCGCCCTCATGGCCGTTCTTGGCCTTGCCCTTGGAAACTTCACCCTCGGAGCCATGGCCCAGCAGGCTCCCGCCCCGGCACCGGCCCCGGAGGCGCCGAAGAACGAGGCTCCTGCGGAGGAGGAAAAGCCCAAGCCGCCGGTCAAGGACGGCGAAAAGCCTGGGGACGAGGAAAAGTCTGAATAACGGAGCAGGGACAGGGTTCCCATGCCCTGAATTTTAAGCCGTTCCATTTCGGCGGGGTCGGAGTTATCCGATCCCGCTTTTTGCGGCAATTGATGTCCGGGTGAACCGGCTACCATAAAATCCCATTGACGCCGTCAAAGCGCATCCTTTGCTCTCACCCTTCGCTGCTGGCCAGATAGCTCAGTTGGTAGAGCAGAGGACTGAAAATCCTCGTGTCCTCGGTTCGATTCCGAGTCTGGCCACCATCCTTCGTCCCGCAGGCGCGGGACTACGGATGGCACGCCATCCTTGCGCGAAGGGGGAGGGTGCGAGGGTGATGAGGCGAGCATGCGAAGGATGCCCTCCGAAGCCTTGGCGAAGGGGGGCTAATGGGAATCGCTCCTGTGGAGCTACGGATGGCACGCCATCCTCGCGCAAACGGGGTCTCACCCGAGTTCTGGGAGGAGCATGTTCACCATCCGGTTGCCCCTTGATTGTGAACCGGCATGTCCCTTGCATCATGACCAGCATGAGACTGCGGATCGTCACCTTTAACATCGCCCACGCCCGCGGGCTGACCCCGATCCAGGGTTTAACCTCCTCACGCAAACTGCGCAGCAACCTCCGGAGGATTGCCCGCCTGATCGAGAAGCTCGCGCCCGACGTCGTCGCCCTCCAGGAAATCGATGAATGTTCACGCTGGGCCGGGAACTTCGACCACCTCGAATACCTTCGCGAGTACACCGGGTTCTCCCACTCCGTCTACGGGATCAACAATCGTCGTGGGGGCCTGCTCAACCTTTGCTATGGCAATGCCCTGCTTTCCCGCCATCCCATTCCCGTGGCGGAAAACATTGTCTTTGGGCAAAGCCGGGTGGGGGAGAAGGGATTTCTCTATACCGAGATCGAGGCGGGGAATTTGCGGGTGCCACTGGTCAACCTCCACTTCCACTATCGCTCCCGACACCATCGGATGGTCCAGCTCGACCGGCTGCTCGCCTTCCTTCGCGACAAGCAGAGCCATCATTCATCGCATTGGGCCATGCCACCCATCGTCTGCGGGGATTTTAACACGCCCGGCACCGGCTCCGATGCCACCGCCTCCCTGCTCAGTCACCTGTGTGATTTCGAGGACTACATCCTGCATCCCCAGACCGGCCGGACCTTCCCTTCCCCCCTGCCGACCCGCCTGCTTGATTTCGTGTTCCTGCCCAAGGGCTGCCATGACGTCCACAGCGAGGTCATCCGTACGATGATCTCGGACCACCGGCCCGTGCTGGTGGACTTCGCCATCGGGTAGGCACCGGTCAGACCGATGCCTAAGCCGGCACGTTGTGCCGGATGGAGCATTTTAAACTAGCAGCCTGTGGACGAAATCCGGCAGGCTGCTGGTTCCATGGACCGCATTGCCCAAGCCTTTGCCCGTGCCCGGGCGGAAAACCGCGCCGCCTTCGTGGCCTATCTTTGCGCGGGCGACCCCGACTTCGACACATCGCTGGCCGCCTGCCGGGCGTTGCTCAAGGGCGGGGTCGATGTGCTCGAACTGGGCGTGCCGTTTTCCGATCCACTGGCCGATGGTCTCACCAATCAGCTGGCCGCGCAACGGGCGCTGGCCGGCGGCATGACGGCGGCGCGGGTCTTTGAACTCGTCCGGCGGATCCGGACGGAATTTGCCGACACCCCGATTGTTTTCTACACCTATTACAACCTGGTTTTCTCCAATGGCGTCGACGCCTACGTGCGCGCCGCTCATGAAGCGGGCGTGGACGGCATGTTGACCCTTGATCTCCCGCCCGAGGAGGCGGCCGAGGTCAGCGCCGCCTGCGCGAGGCACGGGGTGCAGACCGTCTTCATCGTTGCGCCCACCACACCGGACTCACGTTTGCCCGTGATCGCGGCGGCAGCCACGGGGTTCATTTATTATGTGTCCAGAGAAGGCGTCACCGGCGTGCGCGAGGCGGTGGCGGCAAATGTTCCCGAAGCGGTGGCGCGTATCAAGACTCACACAGCGCTACCGGTCGTGGTGGGCTTTGGGATCGGTCGGCGGGAGCACGTCGCCGAGGTGGCTGCCCACGCGGACGGCGTCGTGGTGGGCAGTGCACTGGTCAATACCATCCGCGATCATCTTGACGACCGTGCCAAGGTCGGTCCGGCGCTCGCCGCGAAGGTTGCGGATCTGATTGCTGGGGTGGGTCGCTGACGCGGTCGAGCCCTGCCGGCCCGTTGTTGGAGGCAAGTTCCTGGCTTGAGCACCGGGTGCAACCCTCCCAGGGTTCGACCCTACCATGACGAAGTCCGCAAGGAAACTGCTGATCATCGAGGACAACACCCTGCAGTACCGCGTGACCCGCCAACACCTGCAAAAAACCCGTGGTGATTCCTTCGACGTCGATTGGGCGAGCACGTTTGAGGACGGACTCCAGAAATTGGTTGAGGGTTGCTATGATGTATGCCTCCTCGACTACCAGTTGGGGGAGCGGGATGGGCTGGAGTTGCTGCGGGAGGCCCGGGCCCACGAGTGCCGGACGCCGGTGATCTTTCTCACGGCGGATGCTTCGCTCGAGGTGGATGTGGCCGCGATGGAGGCGGGGGCGGCCGATTACCTGGTCAAGGGGGAGATATCCCCACGCCTGCTGGAGCGTTCGATACGATATGCTCTCAAGCTGGCGGCGACCCTGGAGGAATTGCGTCGATTGGCGACACGTGACGAACTCACCGGTTTGCTCAATCGCCGCGAGATTGAGCGCATCCTCTCGGAGGAAATCGAGCGAGCCGCCCGTTTCGGCCGCACCTCAGCCTTGGTGCTGCTGGATCTGGATCATTTCAAGAAGGTCAATGATACGCATGGGCATCCGGCGGGAGACGCCGTGTTGCAGGAAACGGCCCGCCGCCTGCAGGCAGCGCTGCGGTCAGTGGACCGGGTGGCACGATTTGGCGGGGAAGAAATCGCCGTCGTGCTCCTGGAGGTGGACCGGGAGGCGGCGTTCGCCATGGCGGAGCGTCTGGTTGAGGCCCTGCGTTGCAACCCGGTCGAGGTTGCTCCCGGCCTGGGGCTCAAGATCACCGCCAGTGCAGGCGTGGCCCTGCTTCCGCGCGACGCGGCCACGGTTGCGGGCCTGATCGCCGCCGCGGACC
>JBGTGS010000208.1:0-9127 GCA_041746615.1 Opitutaceae bacterium
ACTAGAGCAGTTTAAAATGAAGTGTAGCCGTTAGGCTAGAAGCGAAGGGTAGGGCGCTCTCTCCGAGAGCGCCGCGGCGCATTGGGACAATACGCCCTACCACCACCAGCAACCGGCTACAGTTCAACTTGAATTGCTCTAATTAACCGCAAGGAACGCAGAGAGCTCAAAGAAGCTGAGGTCAGTTTCTCAGCTATGTGAACGGTCGGACGGTGGCGTTTGGCCCCGCAAGCGCCGGGGCAACGCAGTGGTCCGTGATTTTATCCGGATCCAATCCGTGCAATCCGTGGTCAAAACGGTTTGAGGGATCGTTGCCCGTCTCTTTTTTGGGATTTAGACGTTTGGTCCCGCAACCGCGGGATGGGATTTTCCCGCGTGCGCGGGGCACGGGATTTGGACGTTTGGTCCCGCAGGCGCGGGTGGGGCGGAGGGGCACGCGGCGCGGCGCTCTCGGTGAGAACGCCCTACCCTCGAACTTCGGCAAGCGAGTGAGAAAGATTTAAGAGAAAGTGGTAAGACGAAAGAACGGAGCACCGTCCTACCGTCCACCGGCTACCGTCTACTTTCCTCCGTCCAGGCCTTCGATGACCTCGCGGGCCTCGGTTGCCAGATTGGCCGGCAACCCCAGTTGGAGCGCCCGTTCCAGGGATTGGCGGGCGCCGGAGCTATCATTGCCCTGCAATTGGGCACGACCCAAGAAGTAGAAGAGCTCGGCATCGTTGGTGCGGGCGGAGGCGCTTTCCCTCAGCAGGCTGACCGCCCGGGTGGGGTCGTTGCGGCGATAGTTGAGGATACCCAAGGCCTTGGCCAGTTCCGGGTCGTTGGGGTAGGTGAGGCGGGCCTGAATGGCGTAATCAAAGGTTTTCTGGTCGGTGTCCGTGCGGCTGGCGCCGAGAATTGCCAACCGGCGCTTGGCCGGTGTAAAATCAGGGAAGCGCGCCAGGGCTTTTTCATAGGCCTGGCGGGCTGCGGTGGCATCGGGCCTTTGCTCGTACGCCGCGCCCATCGCCATCAATGCCGGCACGTTGGCAGGATCGTTGTTCAGGGTGCTTTCGAGAGTGGCTGATTGTCGCTGGGCTTCCGCCGGATTGGCGGCAAGGGCAATCAAAGCGAGGAACTGCCGGGCTTCCTCCTCACGGGGAAAGACGGTCAGGTTTGGGCCGGAACCGGCTGAAGGAGCCAGAGCATCGCGCAGTGCAGCTTGCGCTTCGTCCACCTGGCCGACGCTGTAGACAGACTCGGCGAGATCGAGCAGGAGTTCAGGCGTGGGAGGCTGTCTCCGGGCCGATTCCTGAAGCAGGCTGGCCGACCAGGAGTAGTCGCCCATCCGGTAGGCCAGACGACCGAGTGTGTGGGCGACCACAGGATCGACCGGGGCATGCTGGCGGGCCGTCCGGGCGTATTCCATTGCCCGGGCGGTATCCTGATTGGCGGCATGAAGCCGGGCCATGCTGATCAGGACATTCACGTTCCGGGGATTGATTTCCAGAGCCCTGGTCAGGGTGTTGATGGCCTGATCGGTACGGCCTTCGCTTTCGTGGATGGCGGCCAGCCGGGCGAGGGCCACCGGGTCGTCGTTTCGGCTCGCAATCATGTTCTCCAACGCGGCACGGGAGCTTGCGGCGTCACCGTTCGCAGAGGTCTCCAGCACGGCAACGGCGTTTCGGGCCTCATCCAAGCCGACGAATTCCTCACCGGATTCCAACGCCCGCTGAAGGGCGGCACGGGCGGATTCCTCCTGCCCCTGCATGTAATAGGCCATGCCGAGGTGGTACTGGACCTCCCCTGAATCAGGCAGTCCGTTGGCGGCCTCCTGCAGCAGGCTGAGGGCGCGCGCGTAGTCACCTTTTGCATACAGGATCCAGCCGAGCGTGTCGGCGATGTTCGGGCTGGTGGGGGCGAGATCCCGGGCGCGCTGGGCCAGCTGCTGGGCCTTCTCCAATTCCCCGTAACTTTCGGCGTAGAGGTAGGCAAGATTGTTCAAGGCCGCGCTGGCTCCCGGATTGATGGCAAGGGCCTTTTCGTAGGTGTCGCGGGCGGCGGCATTGTCCTTCTGCTGGCTGTGGAGAACCCCGGAGAGCATGAGGGCGGCATAATCGCGAGGATTGCGCTCAATGACGTCGGCGAGCCGGGCCAGGGCGAGGGGAACCTGGTTGGTTTCATTATAGACGCCGGCGAGCAGGAAGTAGACGGTCGGGTTGTCGGGCATGAGCTCGATGGCCTCCTTGAGGATGATTTCGGCCTGTTCGAGGTTGCGCTCAGCCAGGTAGGTCTTGGCGACCAGCAGCCGGCCGGGACCGGCCAGTTTCGGGTTGGCGGCGACGGCGGCCTGAACCCGGTCGCGGCCGGCCTGGTGGTTGCCCGCCCGCAGGTCGATGTCGACCAATTGCTCGAGGGGGGTCGGGTTGTCGGGATTGAGTTCCATTGCCCGGACAAAGGCCTCGGCGGCCTCCGCGGTCCGGCCCAGCTGCAGGAGCACCTGTCCACGGCCCAGAGGAGTGCCGGGAAACTGAGGGAATTGTTCACCGATATGACCGTACAAGGAGAGGGCGTCCTCAAAGCTGCCCTGACCGCGGTAGGCCTCGGCCAGAACCAGGTGGGCTTGCAGGAGGTCGGGGCGCTCGGGCAGAAGACGGCGCAGCAGGGCGATGGCCGCACCATGATTGCCCTGCCGGATATTCAAACTGGCGAGCATCATGACCGATTCGGCGTGATTGGGTGCAAGGCTGACCGCCTGGTTGAGGCTGGTGATCGCACGGTTGGATTCGCCGGTGGCGAGATGGGCGCGGGCGAGTTCGAAGTGGGCAACCGGGAGCCGGGGGAAGACCTCGGCGAGCCGGGTGAAATGGTTCACGGCCTGGGTGTGCTCGCCCTTGGCGAGGAAAAGACGCCCTTCGAGCAAGCGGGCCTCAAGGTTGTCCGGATCCCGGGTCAGGGCCCGGGAAATGAAATCACTGCTTTCCGGAAGCTTGTTTTCCATGAAGGACAATTCAGCCAAGGCCACCCAGGCGGGAGCATAGTCGGGTGTTGCCTGCGTGATCTCCTCGAGTATGGCCCGGCCGGCCACCTGATCACCGGTGCGGATTTTGAGCTGGGCATATTGCAAGCGGCGGGGAGAGCGTGGGGGGGATGTGTCCGCAGCGCGCTTGAAGGCCTGGTCACCGGCCGCGAGATCGTTTCTTGAGAGGTGAAGGGATCCCTGCATGGCATGTGCCGCTGAAAAATCCGGGTCGGCGGCCAGACTCCGCTGCAGGAGGGCTTCACCCTGCGCGGCATTTCCCTGGCGCAATTCGAGCATGGCAAGGGCAGCCAGCGCGGGTGCGCCTTCGTTGGCCGGAGCCGGGAGCCCTTGCAGCCGGGCCCGGATCTCGGCCATATCCTCGGGGGTGGCGACGGTGCTGGCCAGGATAAGCGGCGCATCCGGGTCCCCGGGCCGCCGCTCCAGGATGTAATTCGCGTGCGTCCGCGCCTCCTGCAACTGACCTCCGGCCATGTGCATTTGGGCGACTTTAATGCGGAGATCGAGGTCTTCCGGCAGCAGTTCGTGACCCCGGCGTATGTAGGCGACGGCCCGCCCCAGGCGGCCCTGGTCGCTGTAGATCATACCCAATTTGGCAATGGCATGGCCGTTGGCCGGATCCAGTTGCAGCACATTGAGGAATTCGACCTCGGCGCTATTGAGGTCGCCGGCCGCATAAAAGCGGTCTCCGGATTCAATATAACCCGACTTTTTGGCTTCCGGCGAGCAGGCGGCGCCAAGAAGGAGGAGGCTGAGCCCAATTAAAAAATGAAAAGGAAAACGACGGGATGGTTTCATATCAACGAAGGGGAGTGGCGGATGTCGGCCGGCGGGCCTTTCGATCGGTCTTGATGAGATAAAGCAGGACCAGGGAAAACGGAATGAGGGAGAGGAGAAAAAAGAACGGACCACCCTGGCGATGAATCCAGGAGTCGATCATTTCAGGACCGATCCGCACGCAGAGCTGACCGATGGTAAAGACCCGCAAGCCATTCCTTAATAAAGCAATGGGTATCACAACCAGGGCCAGTACGGCCCGTTTCCAGGGGGATCGCAGCAAAACCTGGCCGGCAACGAGACTGGTCAGAAAGAGGGCGAGGGTGGAGTGGATACCACTGCATTCGGGAGCCACTTCCATGCTGAATCCCGGAAGGCGGAAATAGGTGGCTTCACGCATGAAGGGCATGCCGGACAGCACGAACATCCCGTGGGCGGTCAGGGATGACGCATGCTGGAGAAAACTTTCCATCATCGCTTCCACCACCAGCGGGAATGGGGCCATGAAAATCAACAGACCCAGAGGAAAGGCAACGGCCCGGAGCATCCGGCTCCCGAGAAAGAATCCGATGGATGCGGCCACGAGCGCTGCGAAGGCGTAGACGACCAACGCGAGCAGGTTTTGGAGCTCGGTCGGCGCGGGGGAGAAGGCAAGGGTGAGATACCAGCCTGACAGGACCAGGCCGGCGGCCAGCAACCCCAAGGTCCAGCCATCGGGCCGGGTTGCCTCCACCTGCGGGAGTTGCGACCGATTCAACCACACCAGGCCGAGACTCACGAACGGGATCAGCCAGAGATGTGAATACAGCTCATTGGGCAGGGCGAACTGCACCAACTGATACAATGGCACACTGAAAAGAGCCAGCAGGGCCGCGATCGAAAACCAAAAGTTGCGCAAGACAGGAGAGCGGCTGGGCGAGGGGAGGGGGGCGTCAATTTTCGGATCGCGCGTCCTCGTGTTGGCTTCCGGGGATTCGTTCATAGACAGATCAGAGAAAACCCTACCAAACATGCGATCTTATGCCAGTGCCAAGTGGAATTGGCAGGGTGGAGGGCCCCGTTGTTCGCGAGTAAGGGATTAAACGCATCCCATCTGGGAGCATTTCCGCGAACCTTCCGTTGCCAGCAGGGTCTGAAGAGCTACGCTATGTCCCTGATGCCCCGTCTGTTTTTCGCGCCCTTCACCGCCCTGGTTGTTTTCCTGTCCGGTTGCTCGACCGTACCGGAGACCGGTCGTCGGCAATTGATGCTGATATCGGCCTCCGACGAAGCCCGGATGGGACTCGCCTCGTTTGCACAGATCAAGGAGGAGGAAAAACTTTCGCAGGATGTGGAGGCGATCTCCCAGGTGCAGCGCGTCGGTCAGCGAATCGCCCGCTCGGTCGGCCGCGAACTGCCGGACGCAAACTGGGAATTCGTGGTGTTCGAGTCCGAGCAGGTGAACGCCTTTGCTTTGCCCGGTGGCAAGGTGGGGGTCTACTCCGGGCTGCTCAAGCTGGTGTCAACGGATGATGAACTCGCGGGCGTGATGGGACACGAGATCGCCCACGTGACCTCCCGTCACGGGGCTGAGCGCGTTTCACAAAATTATGCCGTGGCCGGGGTGGGCCTGGTGGCGGCCGTGGGCATGGAGGCCCGTGATGTGGACCCGGAAAAGCGCAATCTCATTTTGGGTGCCTATGGGCTGGGCACGGCCGTCGGCTTGATGCTGCCCTATTCAAGATTGCACGAGACCGAAGCCGATGCGATCGGCATGCGCTTTGCCGCCGGTGCCGGTTATGACCCGCGGGCCGTGATCACGTTTTGGCGGAAAATGCAGGAAGTCGGCAAGGATTCGGCCCGTCCACCCACGTTTCTTTCCACCCATCCGTCGCCCGAGGATCGCATCAAGAATCTTCAGAAACTCGCACCCAAGTACGTGCCGCTCTACGAGGCCCGCCGTGCGGAGATGGCGCAGTAAGCCCCGCAAGCGCGGGGCAAAATCCCATGTCCCGCGCACGCGGGAAAATCCCAAATCCCATCCCGCGGTTGCGGGACCAAATCCCAAATGGAAACCGGTCAGACGGTGGACGGTGGACGGTCGCTGCTGCGGCCGGGTGCAAAGGGCGAGGGGTGACCCCGCGGTCGCGGGGGAGGCCGGAGACTGGAGGCTGGCGGACGGTCAACGGTCGGGGCGGTCTTTCCTCTTACCTCTTTCTCTTAATCTTTCTCCACCGATGGGAGACGGACGAAGGCGAAACCTGAAACCTGAAATTTATCCGCCGACGGCGGACCGGAGGACGGAGGTCGGAGTTTAACCACTGATCTTCGCTTGCCGGAGTTCGAGGGTAGGGCGTTCTCTCCGAGAGCGCCGCGATGCGTGTCCCTACGCTTCACCCGCGCCTGCGTTCCAAAAATCCGGGGTCTGATTCCGATCCATTTTACCGCATAGAACTCAAAGTTCACAAAGCAGGCAATCGCTCGAACCGTTTTAACCACTAATCTTCACTAATCGGCACTTATAATGCCGCTTGCGGGGCTCACCGTTCACCGGTTCCCGCGCATCCGTGTAATCTGGGATAAAAAATCCGTGTTTCGTGATTTCATGAGATAATCGGGCTAGCGCGTGGCCGGGCTTTGCCCAAGGCTGTGGGGATGTTCGATCCCGTTGAAAAGCTGAAGGAGTTCATCCGCCATCCCAGTGTCTCCGCCGATCCGCAGTTCCGCGAGGGCATGCGGGGGGCCCAGGACTTTGTCACCGGCCTGCTTGGTTCCCTGGGATTCCAGGTGGAGGTGGCAAAGACCGACCTGCACCCGATCATCCTGGCCCGGCGCGAGGGTCCGGCGGCCTGGCCGCACGTGATCATTTACGGCCACTATGATGTGCAGCCGGCCGATCCGCTCGACCTGTGGGAGACCCCCGCATTCGATCCGCAGGTGCGGGGCCGTCGTCTTTACGGGCGCGGCTCGGCGGACAACAAAGGTCCGCTCATGACCCACATCTCGGCGGTGGCCCGTCTGCTGGAACGGCGGCCGGACCTTCCCCTGCGCATCACCTTCATGATCGAGGGAGAGGAGGAGATGGGCAGCCCGAGTTTCCCTAAATTCCTCGAAGCCTACCAGGAACAGTTGAGGCAGGCGGATTTCGTGTTTTTGTCCGACACGGGCATCCCGAGTGAGGAACAAATTGTGATCACCTGTGGACTGCGCGGCCTGGTGCTCTGCGATGTGGAGGTGACGGGTGCGAAGGGTGATCTGCATTCCGGACTTCACGGCGGAGTGCTGCGCAACCCCATCCAGGCCATCACCGAACTGTGTGCGTCCCTGCACACACCGGATGGGCGGGTGAACCTGCCCGGTTTCTATGACGATGTGCTCGAGGTGGAACCCTGGGAGCGGGAGGAGCTGGCGAAACTCGGAGGGGATGCAGAGCAATACCGGGAGTTTCTGGGCATCCCCGCCTTTCACACCCCGCCGGGATATTCGCCTTTCGAAGCGGTGCGTTTTTTGCCGACGCTGGAGTTCAATGGCATCGGCGGCGGTTACCAAGGGGAGGGGACCAAGACGGTCATCCCCAGCAAGGCCTTTGTGAAGATCAGCTGCCGGCTGGTGGCGAACCAGCAGCCGGCGAAGATCCGCAAGCTGCTGCATCAGGCCATCGGCGAGCGCCTGCCCAAGGATGTCACCTTCCGCATTATCGATCAGCATGAGGGCACGCCGTACGTGGTGGTGCCTCCGGGCCGCAGCAACACGCCGAAGGACCAGTCACCCGTGCTGGCCCGGGCTTTTGCCGCTGCCGACACCGCGATCAGCGACGTTTTTGGACGTCCGCCGCTCTACCTGCGCGAGGGTGGGAGTGTTCCCATCATCGCGGATATCAAGCGCGTGCTGGGACTGGACTCGGTGATGCTCGGACTGTTCCTGCCCGAGGACAACCTGCATGCGCCCAACGAAAGTTTCCATCTGGGCGTGATGGAGAAGGGGATGCTGGCGTCCGAGAAGATCCTGGAAACGGTGGCGTGCCACTGCGTCCCCGCGCATGCGGGGCCAAACGCCATCCCGCGCCTGCGGGGCCAAATCCCAAATAAGAATGAGTAGGTGGATGGTGGGTTGGCGCGCAAGCGCACCACCTACACGGAACGCCGCCGTCCGCCGGACGTAGGTTGCGCGCTCGCCGCGCAACGCGAATGCCCAAGACCGCTGCGCAAACCGGGGCGGGCAAGCCCGCCACCCCTATCAAAGAATCCAACTGACCCACCACCCTGAAATGTGGATACAAAAAAGGTCCCGCATTCGCGGGACCTGAAATGGCGAATTGATCCGGGAAGATCAGCGCTTGAGGATGACGATTTCGACCCGGCGGTCGTTGGCCATCTGATCGGTGCTGGCGTTTTCGACCGCCTCGAGGTCGCCCTTGGACAGGGTTTCCACGCGACTGGTTGCAGCTCCGAGCGTCGTCAGGAACTGCTTGGCCGTACCGGCGCGACGGTCACCGAGGCCGAGATTATACTCGGCCGTGCCGCGCCAGTCGCAGTGACCTTCGAGAAGGAGACGATGCTGGGGGTTTTGTGTGAGGTACTCGTAGGCGGCCTGGAGTTTTGCGCGCTCGGAGGAGCGGATCGCCGACTGATCAAAGTCAAAGTAGACGGGTTGGAGGAGCCCACGGATCATGTCATCGGTCTCGATGACGCCGTCACCGCGGCTGACCAGACCCATGGCCGACGGGTCCACGAGGCCCATGTCGCCTGCGTTGACGTCCATCGGATTGAGGCCGCCTGTGCCGGCTCCGGGGCCGAGAATGGTTGAGCCGGGGTCGGGTCGGATGGGCTTCTTGGCGCATCCGGCAAGGAGGAGCACGGCACTGATCAGGATGAGGGAAAGTTTCTTCGGAAGGAGATTCATTGGGCGTAAGGAAATGGGCGGCGGTGATTGACCTTATTGAGCAATCGATTTGGGTCGGCAAGTCATTTAACGTCCGCGTGCCGACTACTGACAATTCCATTTGCTTTTTGTTCGACAACGGTTCGTTGCGCGCGGCGTCCACCCTGAGTTTGCGGCGCGTGGCCGCCGGGTTGGAGCCGCTGCTCGGCGTGCCGGTCCGACCGGTCTCGCTGTTGCATTCGAGTGGAGTGCCCGTGAGCGAGCTCGATGGAATCCCCGCCGAGTTGCTGGAGCCGGCCTTGGAAGCGTATTTTTCCACAGCCGCGGGCGGGACGGCGGTCGCCCTCCCCCTGTTTTTCGGTCCGAGCGCCGCCCTGACGGAGTATCTTCCCGCCCGCCTGGAAGCGGTGCAGGCGAAACATCCGGGTGCACGGTTGCAACTGGCGCGTGAGCTCGTGGACCCGTCACAAC
>JBGTGS010000209.1:0-4086 GCA_041746615.1 Opitutaceae bacterium
TCCCGACCTTTGGGCAGCTTGAGCCCTGAATCAACGAGTTACACCAGCGCAACTCCCCAGTAGCGGAAGTCGGGTTAAAGCACGAATCGCCGACGCAGTTGTCAGTGGCCGGTCAGCCGGTTGTCAGGGATTTGTCAGGCGAGCAGCCTGTCGGACACGCGATATCGTGCACCGCTGAGACTGATGTCAGTACGTGATCGCTGATTCCTAGCGGTTCCCGGTGGTGGCCAGTTTGGATTATTTGATGTAGCTGGCGGGCTTGCACGCCACGTTGCGAGACCAGCCCGCCGGTGGCGGGTAAACTCGCAACCTACATTCTCGGCAAACTGACCCACTACCGTTTTTCCCGCGCGGCCCAGGTCCCGAAAACGTAGTCGGTCGCCTTGGCTGCCTCGTGACACTTCACGCACGAGGCGATGCGCCCGGATTCAATCTTCGATGCATTCTCGAAATAGAAGTACTCCCAGTCTCCATGCTCCGGGTCAAAACCCGGGGGTCTCTTCACCATGCCGCCGACTCCGTTGTCAGTGTTGCGAACCCAGTTGCCCGTTTTGGAATCGCGGTAGCCGAGGTGAACTTTGTGCTTCACGATCACCGCTCCGGGCTCATAGGTGCCACTGCGCTGGGCAAACGTCTCCGCAGCGGTATCGTTCATGTAGATCAGAACGGCGGTGTTGCCATGAGGCCCCTTCGATTCGCGGGTGGCCTCTACAGCCTGCTGGGAGGCCCCGCGGCAGAGTCTCGCCAACTCAGGGTTCACGTACACCTCCCGTTCCGTCACCTTGCGGTACGAAAGATAGGCTGCAGCAATCTCGGCGACGGCAGGTTGCAATGCCTGAGAATCAGCTGCAGCGGCAGCCGCACGCTTTGAGCAGCCTGCGAGGAGGGCAATCAGGGCGTAAGAGCCAAGGAGGACAAGGGAGGGAATCGTGAGGAATTTCATGGGGAGGAAGGACTGCTCCGTCATTGAAGCACATACCGCAGATTCAATTCTCATCGGCATGTCAGAACGTTGTCAGGGAAATGTCAGACGCTGACCCTCAAGTCCCGATGGTTCATCAGAAAGCGGGCTTGGCGTGTAGGAGCGGCTTTATGCCGCGATTGCTGGCGGACGGTTATCGCGGCGTAAAGCCGCTCCTACAAAAATTTCCTACTCACGCCTCCGCGAGCAGGCGGCGCAGGGTCTCGTCGACGAGCTTGGGGTTGGCCTTGCCTTTGGACGCCTTCATGACCGGGCCCTTAAAGGCATTGATGGCACTGTCCTTGCCGCCCTTGAACTCCGTGAGCGCCTTGGAGTTGCCCGCGATGGCTTCACGGCACCATTGCTCCAGTTCGTTGGTGTCGATGGGAGCGGCTGAAAGCAGGCCTTCTCTCTCCAAAAACCCAACGGGGGATTCCTTGGTTTTAAAAATATGAAGGGAAACCGAACTAACCACTACATTGCTAAATGACACGGTCTCACGCAGCTCCAGAAGCTTGGCAATATGGGCGGCCGGGAATCTTTCAATTGCCTCAGCAATCGTGGTTTTCTCGGCACTGACAATTTTTAGAAATTCATTGGCCAGCCAATTTCCTACTGCTTGAGCGCGGGCCAAGCCCGAGGCTTTAACCAATTCCTCATAAAAGTCTGCCAGGGCCCGGTCCCAGACGAGCACAGAGGTCAGCGTGTAGGGAATCTGGTACTGCTCCAGGAAGCGTCGTTGCTTGTCGAGGGGCAGCTCCGGGCATTCGCCTTGGAGGCGGGACTTCCATTCGGCGTCCACCTTGACCGGCATGAGATCGGGGTCCGGAAAATAGCGGTAGTCATGGGCCATTTCCTTGGTGCGAAGGGACTGGGACGCGCCGGTCATGCCGTCGTAGTCGCGCGTCTCCTGCACGATGGTGCCGCCGGACTTCACCACGGCGAGCTGGCGTTTGATCTCGTGGTCGATGCCGTCGCGGACGAAGGAGATGGAGTTGAGATTCTTAAGCTCGACCTTGGTGCCGAGCTCGGTCTGGCCGACGGGGCGGATGGAGATGTTGGCGTCGCAGCGGAGCTGACCCTTCTCCATGTCACAGTCGGAGATGCCGCCGTAGATCATGGTGGCGCGCAGGGAGGTGAGGTAGGAGTAGGCCTCCTCCGCGCTGCGAAGGACGGGTTCGGAGACGATCTCCATGAGGGGCGTGCCGGCGCGGTTGTAGTCCACCAGCGAGTCGAACTCGAAGTGGTTGAGCTTGCCGACATCCTCCTCAAGGTGGATGCGGGTGAGGGCGATCCGCTTGTGCTCGCCCATGACATTGCGGGCGGAACCAGGCAGTTCAATTTCCACGAAGCCGTGGAGGCAGATCGGCTGGTCGTATTGGGAGATCTGGTAGTTCTTCGGGGAGTCCGGGTAGAAATAGTTTTTACGGTCCCATTTGCAGACCGGGGCGATCTCACACCCCAGCATGAGTCCGGCCTTGATGATGGCATCGAGGGCCGCCTTGTTCATGACCGGAAGGACGCCCGGCAGGGCGAGGACGACGGGGTCGGTCAGAGTGTTCTCGGGCTGGCCGTAGCCGGTGGCGACGCGGGTGAACATCTTGGACCGGGTCTTGATCTGCACGTGGACCTCAAGTCCGATGACGGCTTCGTAATTCATGGGGGATTAGTTCGGAGTTTGGTCACGGAGAACACGGAGCTCGGACACAGAGTTCACAGAGCCAGACGGCGGAGGCCGTGTTTGGTGAGCAAAGTCGTGCGAATGTTGAAAAGTAGGCCTACACGGCAATTCGAAAACCGGAGATAAGTGAGTACTTGCGCATCATGGACTCCCAGCAGCTCGTCAATCGCCTTGAGTTCAACGACGACGCGGTCTCCGACCAGGAAATCCAAACGATAGGCATCTTCGATCAACAGCTCCTTGTAGCGTATCGCACAAAGCTTTTGTTCTTCAAAAGTAATGCTCCTGAGCCGGAATTCATGTGCTAGCGCCCGCTGATAAGCCGACTCCAACAACCCCGGCCCCAATTCCCGATGCACTTCTATGGCCGAGCCGATAATTTGCTCCGTCAAATGATTAGTTTCTGCATCCATAAAGATTTACCTCTGTGTTCTCTGTGTCCGAGCTCGGTGACCTCTGTGACGAACTTAGAGCCTCGGCGGGCGGCGGGACCAGTCGTGGGCGGAATCGTAGGCATTCGCGATGGCGAGGAGGTCGGGTTCACCGAAGGGCTGGCCGATGATCTGCAGGCCGATGGGCAGGCCGCCCGATGAGAAGCCGCAGGGCACGCTGATGCCGGGGAGTCCCGCAAGGTTCGCGCCGATCGTGTAGACGTCGCATAGATACATCGCCAACGGGTCGGCCTTGGCACCGCGCTTGAAGGCGGGCGTCGGCGACGTGGGCGTCAGGATGGCATCCACGGACTTGTAGGCCTCGATGAAATCGTTGCGGATCAGGGTGCGGACCTTCTGCGCCCGCAGGTAGTAAGCGTCGTAGTAGCCGCTGGAGAGCACATAGGTGCCAAGAATGATGCGCCGCTTCACCTCGGGGCCGAAGCCCTCGGCCCGCGACTTGAAATATAATTCGGTGATATCCTTCGCATCCTTGGAACGATGGCCGTAACGAACGCCATCGTAGCGGGCGAGGTTCGAGGAACATTCGGCGGTCGCGATGATGTAATAAACGCCCACGCCGTACCCGGTGTGCGGCAGCGACACTTCCTTGATCTCGCAGCCGAGGGACTTGTAATGGTCGATGGCTTTCTGGACGGCGGCGCCGACCTCGGGCTCGAGTCCTTCGCCGAAGTATTCCTTCGGAATGCCCAGGCGCCACGGGCCTTTCTTCTGCTGCAAGGCGGCACGGTAGTCGGGGATGTCGGTCTTGAATGAGGTTGAGTCGCGTTCGTCATGCCCGGCGATGGCGCCGAGCACGATGGCGGCATCCTCGACGGTGCGCGTGAAGGGCCCGATCTGGTCGAGCGACGAGGCAAAGGCGATCAGGCCGTAACGGGAAACGAGTCCATAGGTCGGCTTCAGGCCGACGACGCCGCAGAGCGAGGCGGGTTGGCGGATGGAGCCGCCGGTATCGGAACCAAGCGAGGCAATGGCCTCGCCCGCGGCCACGG
>JBGTGS010000210.1:0-6935 GCA_041746615.1 Opitutaceae bacterium
GTGCCGGCCGGCGTTGCAGCCACCGTGCCAGCCGGCCGGACAAACGGGCTTTCAGAGGCCAGCGTGCCCCCCGGGCGCCGGCAGCCTGTTCACTGACAAGGTTGGCTTCCTCCCAAGCCTGCAGGACGCGCCAGCTGCGCCGGTAGGGATCGTGGCAGATTTCCGTGACATCCCCCTGGGCCATCAGGCCGATCCGCAGCGAGCGGCACACCCGCTGGATGCCGGTCCGGGCGCGGGTGTGGCTGGTGTGGGAGAGATCGAGGAGCAACATGGCTAGTCCTGCATGCTTACCTGTATGAATTCGATCTTCCACGGCATGTGTTCCGGGGCTTCGGGCGCGCCGGGCACCTTGAATTCAACTTCATTGGATTGCCCGGCCGTCAGGGGCACGGAGAATCGCCAGGGAGGAGCTCCGGTGATGGTTTCGTCATATACGGGGACGCCATTGATGGTATTGATTATTCGCCAGGATGTCGGCGTTGAGAATTCCGATGAGCGCGCGTCCAGTTCGAGTTCCAGCCGGCTGGGAGAGTGGGGGGACAGCTCGATCACGATGTTTTCGGCGGCAAAAAGCGGGAATCCATTATCCGGATACAGGCCGGTCCAGCCACTGATTCGATTTGAGCGGGTCAGCAGGGCAAATTTTGATCCCGTCAGGAGTCGTGGGGAATTGGCCTCGAAGGAGTCGGCCCACTTGCGTCCCACCAGCATGGGGATGGAGGGGTCGGGCCCGCCCGGGGGTTCGCGCTTGATCGTGTGATTGTGGTAGCCGCCGTCCTCATTTCCCCGGTCCCTGAAGGAGAGATGATTATCGGCCAGAAAATAGGTGGCCCACATGCTGTGAAAAAACGGCATTTCGAAACTGGCTCCATCGATCAAGAGTGGGGATCCCGGGAGGTGCTCCCGCGTGTAGTCCCGCAAGGTGAACCAATCCTGGCTGATGTCCTTGTATTGCGACCATCCGTGGGCGTCCCTCAGGCTCGCTGCGGTGGTGTGGATGAAAATCGCCAGGCATGCCCAGAGGCCGCCTCTCAGCAGCAGCCGGGCCCTAGGTGTGGCCGGGGCCGCCTTGGCATAGGCGTCGATCACGGCCACTGGAACCAGGGCGGCCCAGAATACTCCCCCGAACTGCACGGTCTTCTGCCAACCGTAATCAAAGCCTGTGGTCAGGGTGTAGATCATCAACGCGGCAAATCCGCTCAGGCTGATGATGGCGCCAACCCGGTCGTGGGCCCGGCGGAGGGCGAGGACCATGCCTGCAATCAAGACCAGGCTCGCAAGCAAGCCTGGCACAGGGCCTAGTTGGGCGGCCTCGATCGACAGCGTGGCGAGGCCCGTGCCATATTCAGGCAGCGCCAGCGGTTCAAACAAGTTTGCCCAGTTTTGATTTTCCCGTGCGGTCTCGAATGAAGCGATAAAGCCGAACCATGCGCGCACCGTTGACACTGGATTCATGACTGTGCCGAAGATCCAGGCGGCAGCACACAGCAAGGCGGGCTTCCATCTTGCCTGCGGCTGGCCCAAGAACCAGCTGCGCAGCCACAATAGTCCGCCGGGAAGAATGATGAAGGGCAGCAGTTCGGGGTAGGCGCTCAAGACCCCATGTAATCCCAACGCGAGGAGGGCCAGCCAGGCCGCTCGGTTTTCGGCTGACCCGAGACTCCGCGCCGTCGCAATCACGACCATGCCCCCGGCCAGCGCACCGATCAGGTTGGGCAGATTCGCATTGTTGTGAAAAAAGACAAAAATTGGCTGCAGCGCAACGAGGGCGGCCCCGGCCGGGACACTGAGTTTCCCGGTGAAAAATGTTCGTACGGTCAGGAAAACAGCCGCGCACCACGGCACGATGAGGGTGGAGGTCGCAACGATATACAGCTTGATGGCCGACACTCCAGCCACTGAAGAGGTGAGGGCCAGCAATCCCTCGGCACCCATCCGGCCCCAGATTGGATTCCATCCCAGGATGGCCGGGAGGGAATGGTAGAACGGCTGGGTTTGAATGCCCGCCGACATCTCCATGTAACTGTGGCGCTTCAGGTACTCTGCGGCCGAGATCCAGAAAAAGGAGTCGTGATTGCTGGTGGCATCGTAATAGATGAGATCGGCTCGAATGCACAGCGGCCAGATGATGCCGGTGATCAACAGGGTCATGGCTCCGCTTATCAGCAAGCCGGAGCGGCAGAGCACGGCCTTGCGAAAATCCTCCCTGAGTCCCCGCCTGGCCGGTCCGCTTAACAAGGTGATCATAATGGGCCAGAGGCACAGCCAGGCCCATATCCCGTTCAGCGGTTTGTAGAAATTCACGACGGTGCTGGTCCAGAGCAGGAGGCCCAAACCTCCCAGCACGGCGAAGGCCAGTCGCTCGGTGGCCGTGGTGGAAAGCCGGTGCGCCAGCCAGTAGCCGCTCAGCAAAAGAGCGGTGGGCACGATCAGGGATAAAAGTAAGAGTTCCAGGATGTTCATATAACCCGGGCAGCAGACCGGCAGCGCGGAACGATGTGCCCGCACGTGTCGGAAAGGGGAGGTGTGCTCGCCGTGACGTTCAAGCCTTAAGCATCCTGGTCCGACCTCACCGGATGGCGATGGCTTCGAGCCGACGGCGGTAGCGCCCGCCGATGACGTCGGGTGAGAAGCGCTCTTCCATTGTCGCGCGGGCGGCGGCACCAAGCCGGTCGCGCAGTCCGGTGTCATCGAAGAGTCGCTGCATCCATTCGCCGGCGTGGTGGATGTCGGGCTCGGCCCAGGTCTGGCCTTTGGCGTAGGGTCCGACATTGCGGTCGAGGGTAACGGCGCGGGCGCGCACCGGGCAGCCGTTGTGGGCGTCGAGGTACTCGGCGGTGGCCGACCAGTCGGTGGCGATGACCGGCTTGCCGAGATACATGCATTCCGCGATGGCGAGGCCGAAACCTTCGCTGCGGTGGAGCGACACGAAGCAGTCGCAGGCCGCCTCCAGCCGGTAGAGGTCGGCGCGGTCGAGCGTGTCGGTGATGAGCACGGTGCCGGGCAGGTCGGCCACATCCGCGCGCAGCGCGGCGATCTCCTCCTCGTTGCCCTTTGCGCTGTGGGTCTTGATGACGAGGGCGGCCCCGCGGCCGGCGAGGCCGGAGGTGCGGAAGGCCTCGATGGTCGCCTGTGGGTTTTTGCGCGCCGAGTAGCTGTTGAGATCGTAGATGAACAGAAACAGGAAGCGGTCGGCCGGGAGTCCGAAGCGCGCCCGCAGGTCGGCGACCGGTTCCTCCGGCCGGGGGAAGGCGATCGCGTGGGGCATGGTGATGACGGGGACGGGTGACTTCATGGCCACGGCCTCACGCACGAAATCACTCGGGCACCAGATCTCATCGTAGTAGTCGAAGTAGGGCGTCCAGGCGTCGGGGAATTCTGGAAGTTCCCAGGCCCAGTAACCGATGTTGTACTTGCCGGCGCGAAAGGCGGCCCCGTGGTGGTGGTCGATGTCACGGGCCCCCGGCGGGTCGAGGTGGATGACATTCACCTCGTGCGGATTTTCCGTCTGCAGGCGGGATGCGTAGGCCTGGTCGCCGCGACGGTTTTTCACGGGAAGTTTGAGGTCGATCAGAGCGGAGGGGAGGTTGGCGGCATCGGCGGCGCGCACCATGCAGCGTGCGGATTCGCCGATCCCGAGATCGGCGGTCAGGTAACCGGCGATGTTCAGGCCGAGCTTGAGCTGGCGCCGTGCGAACGCCGTGGAATAGGGGGAGTGGCGGTTGGAGAAATCAAAGAGAATCTCGCCGTCGGCCTCGACGCGATGGATGCGCAGCTGGCGATTGCGGTTCTGCGTCCGGAAGCGCTGCGAGGGTCCGAAGCCGGTGACGCGGCCGAGCCATGCGAGCAGGTTGGTGAGGACGACCCCACGCAGGTGGAGGCTGATGGTGTACCGGTGGGCGGAATCGGCGGTTGGCAGGTTGAATTCCAGCGTGAAGGGTCCCGGAGCGGCGGGGCGGGCCGCGGCGGCGGGGCGTCCATCAACGCGCACGTCAATTCCGGGAGCGCCGGCCTCAAGACCGTGGGCGTCGGGATGCGGACAGTACTCCGCATGAATGACCACGTGACGGGTGGACAGCGGTGGCAGGCGGAGGCGTCCGGTTTCGCGGATCCATGCCGAGGCGGATTCGAATTCGTCAAAGAACAGGCCGTCGAAATGGCGGCGGCGGTGCTGGACGGCCGGGTTGGCCAGGGGGTTGGCAGGGTGACGGATCAAGGCGTGGGAGGACCGGCATGCATAGGTTTGTGGCCGGACCATGCCAAGCCTTTGCGCAAAAAGACACTTGCCGGGCGTACCGCGGCATCCGCATCAACATGCAGTCTGCTTACACAGAATTGCAGCGAGCTGATGCATCTTTTGCCGCGAACAACCCGTACCGCCAACCGTTCCAGCCTGCGTGTGCTTGCGTTGGTGTTGATGACGATGTGGCTGTGCGCCTGGCAGTACGGGCGGCTGAGTCCATCCACCTGGGGCATCCCCACGGCCTATTCGGGCGACGCGATGGAGATCATGGCCCGCATCAAGGCGGTGAGCGAAGGCGAGCTGAAGTCCTTCACCCGCCAGACGATCAGCCGTCTGGGCGCGCCGCTGGGTGCGGATTGGAGCGAGTATCCGGCATCGGATGCCCTCCTGTTCCAACTGCTCGGCACGTTGGCGCGGGTGGTTGGCGTGGGTGCGGCCTGCAATCTGGCCCTGTTGTTCGCTCATGTGAGCTCATCCCTGGCCTTTTATTTTTGCTCCCGCTGGCTGCGGCACCGCTGGGAATGGGCATTTGCAGGGGCGCTGCTCTTCAGCTTCACGTTTCACTCGGTGTCCCGGGGGCTGGCGCATCTGAGCCTGGTGTTCACCTGGACCGTGCCCTTGGCGCTCCTGTGTTGTGCGTTGATTGCGCGCAGCCATCGGCTGGTATGGCGGAGTCGCGGTTGGTGGCTGTGTGTGGGGACCGCGGCGGCGCTGGCGGTCAGCAACCCTTACAACCTCTTTCTCTTCATGCAGCTGCTGGGATGGGCATGGGTGGCCCAGTGGGTTGGTGACCGGAGGCCGGCCAACCTGCGCACCGGGTTGCTCTGCGGGGGGCTGGCGGTGGGATTGCTCGCGCTGTTGGTGCTGCCGGTGTGGCTGCACGCGGCGGCCGAAGGGGGCGATCCGCTCCTGGCGCGCAATTATGGCGGTACGGAGATGTATGCGCTCAAGCCCATCGAGCTCCTGCTGCCGCCTGATGTCCATCGCAGCGGATGGCTCGCGTCATTGGGCAGTCGATACCTGCGCTGGTCCGACTGGCGTGGGGAGGTGTTCTCGCCCTACCTGGGCGTGATCGCGGGGGGTGCCTTGGTGTGGATGCTGGGCCTGGCGGCGGTCCGGCTGCTGGCGCGAAAGCCGCCCCCGGGCCAGGCGTTGCCGGCTCTTTGGGTATTGGCGTTTTCTGCGGTGGGAGGGGGCAATGCCCTGCTGGCATTTTATCTGGGGATTCAGGTTTTTCGCGCCACCAACCGATACAGCATCTTCCTATCGGCCCTGGCCCTCCTGTTTCTTGCGGCGGGTTTGTCCCGCTGGTTCCGCCGATGGCCGCGCGGGGTGAGCATCGGTGCGGCGGGGCTGGTTGCAGGGTTCGGTTTGTGGGACCAGCTGCCGAGGTCCGACCCGGAGGCGGTCAAGGTGGCGGCGGTGGTGAGGACGGATCGTGCCTTCGGTGCAGAGCTCGAACGCGTATTGCCGCGTGAAGCCATGATTTATCAGCTTCCTTATGTGGAGTTCCCTGAGGGGCGGGCGGTTCGCGAACTGCAGGCTTACGAACACTTCAGGCCTTACCTGGCCACGGATCACCTGCGATTCACATTCGGGGCCGTCAAGAACCGGGCGCGTTCAAGCTGGCAGCTGGAGTATCAACTGTTGCCGCCGGAGGAGCTGGTCGCGGCCCTGGAGCGCGCGGGCTTTTCCGGCATTTACCTCAACCGTCGTGCTCATGATGAGGAGGGTTGGGACGGATTGATCCAGGCGTTGAGATCAGCCGGCACGGGTGAGGTGCTCGCTTCTCCGGATGGAGACCGGCTGGTCATCCGGCTGGAGCCTTCTCCTGAACCCGTGCCCCCATTGGGGCACGCGCCCACCTTTGGCAGGGGTTGGAACGATCCCGAGCCATCCGAGGGCGATGTCCGCTGGTCGCACGGGCCGGCATCAATGGCCTGGTTCAACCCGCATGACTATCCGATTTCCGCGCAGCTGATCATGCAGATCAGCGCGGTCGGACCACGGGGATTCACTCTGGTTCACAACGGGCGGCCGATTCTGGAACGCACCCTCGACGAGGAACCGGTTGAAATTGATCCGATCTCCCTGGAGTTAAATCCGGGTCTCAACCGCTTCGACTTTCGCACGGACGGAGCGGCGGTCCGGGTCAGCGAGGAACGCGGCCGGCTGCGGAGCCTGGGCGTGCATGCAGTCAGTTTAAAGATCCTGACGGCGGAAGATGAGCCTTTCGCCGGTCCATGAAGAAAAGCACGGCGCCGCCGATGAGGCTGGTGATGAGACTGATGGTAAGGAAGAGAAGGGCGAAGGCGGCGAGATCGGCGGAATCCGT
Source organism: Opitutaceae bacterium (assembly GCA_041746615.1). Classification (GTDB taxonomy): domain Bacteria; phylum Verrucomicrobiota; class Verrucomicrobiia; order Opitutales; family Opitutaceae; genus CAMAXB01. The sequence continues at coordinate 6,579 of JBGTGS010000210.1, forward strand.
CAGGCCCGGCTCGTCAAACCAGAGCAACGCGAGGACGAGCGAACCTTCGCGCACCCCGTGCCCTCCGAGGCTGATCGGCAGGATGGTGGAGAGATAGGCCAGCCCGAGGGCGGCTGAGATCACGAGCACGCCAAAGGGGAGCCCGAGGCTGTGCGCAAGGCACCAACCCGAGGCGAAGTCCAGCAACCACACGCCCGCACTCAACGCGGTGGCGAGCAGGCCGGTCCGAGGGTCGCGCCGGAGGCTGATCACAGCTTCTTTCCAGGCCGGCGGCAGGCGCGGGCCGATGAGCGACGGGAGGAACCAGGCGCCGGCGACGAGGGCCAGCGTGATGATCCCGGCCAGTGTGAGCACGAG
>JBGTGS010000211.1:0-6270 GCA_041746615.1 Opitutaceae bacterium
ACTGGTATCGTAGTCGGTGGAGACGGTTTCGGGATTGGAGTTGACCATCACGGTCTCGAAGCCGATCTCGCGCAAAGCGAAGCTGGCGTGGACGCAACAGTAGTCGAACTCGATGCCCTGGCCGATGCGGTTGGGCCCGCCACCCAGGATCATGATCTTGCGCTTCGGGGAAGGGATGACCTCGTTCTCGTCGCCGTAGCTGGAATAGTAATACGGCGTAAAGGCCTCAAACTCGGCCGCACAGGTGTCCACCAACCGGTAAGTCGTGCCGATGCCACGCTGCTTGCGGTCGGCGCGGACCGCGGCCAGGTCGCTCTGGAAGAGGTGGGCGAGCTGGGCGTCAGCGAAGCCGAACTGCTTGGCGCGGCGAAACAGGTTCGTGTCGACACTGGCCAGCGTGTGCGCCTTGAGTTCCATCTCCAGGTCGTAGATCTCGCGGAGCTGGTGGAGGAACCATGGGTCAATCTTCGTGAGCTCGAAAATCTCCTCAAGGGTGAAGCCCGCCATGAAGGCGTAGCGGATGTGGAAAATGCGCTCGGTGTTGGGCGTGGCCAGCTTGGCGGTGATGTCCTTGCGGTCGGGGGCCTCGTCGAGGCCATGCTTGCCGCCGCCGCCGAAGCCGCGGGCACCGGTTTCCAGCGAACGCAGGCACTTCTGCATCGACTCCTTGAAGGTGCGGCCGATGGCCATGGCCTCGCCCACCGATTTCATGGCGGAGGTCAGGGTGTTGTCGGCCCCGGGGAACTTCTCGAAGGTGAAGCGCGGGATCTTCGTGACCACATAGTCGATGGTCGGCTCGAACGAAGCCGGAGTCAGCCGGGTGATGTCGTTGCGCAGCTCGTCGAGGGTGTAACCGACGGCGAGCTTGGCGGCGATCTTGGCGATGGGGAATCCGGTGGCCTTGGAAGCCAGGGCGGAGGAGCGCGAGACGCGCGGGTTCATCTCGATGACGACCTGTCGGCCGGTCTGGGGATCGATGGAAAACTGGATGTTGGAGCCTCCGGTCTCGACGCCGATCTCGCGGATGACGGCAAAAGATGCGTCGCGCATCACCTGGAACTCCTTGTCGGTGAGGGTCATCGCGGGAGCCACCGTGATGGAGTCGCCGGTGTGCACGCCCATCGGGTCGAAATTCTCGATGGAGCAGATGACCACGCATTGGTCCTTGTGGTCGCGCATGACCTCCATCTCGTACTCCTTCCAACCGAGCAGGCACTCCTCGACCAGAACCTCGTGCACCGGCGAAAGGTCAAGACCGTTGGCTACGATATCCTCGAACTCCTCCTTGTTGTAGGCGATGCCGCCGCCGGAGCCACCGAGCGTGAAGGACGGGCGGATAATCAGCGGGAACATGGCCAGCTCGTCGGCGGCGGAGCGGGCCTCCTCCATGGACTTGACCGTCCGCGAGCGGGCGACGTCGAGGCCGATTTTGAGCATGGCCTGCTTGAAGAGTTCGCGGTCCTCGCCCTTGGAGATGGCCTCGGGCTTGGCTCCAATCATCTCCACCCCGTACTTCACGAGGATGCCCTGTTCATGCAGCTGCATGGAGAGGTTCAGCGCCGTCTGTCCGCCCAGCGTGGGCAGGAGGGCGGATGGCCGCTCGGCCTCGATGATCTTCTCCAAGAACTCGACCGTAAGCGGCTCGATGTAGGTGACATCGGCAAACTCCGGGTCGGTCATGATCGTGGCCGGATTGGAGTTAACGAGAATGACGCGGTACCCCTCTTCCTTGAGGGCCTTGCAAGCCTGGGTGCCGGAGTAATCAAACTCGCAGGCCTGGCCGATCACAATGGGACCGGCGCCGATGATGAGGATGGACTTGAGATCGGTGCGCTTGGGCATGGACGTAGATTTGGTCGAGGTTTGGGGGGTGGTTCTCCAGCCGCAAGCGGGAAAGCCGTCCGACCCGGGCTTTCATGTTCACCGATCGCATCAGGGCACCTGCTCATCCGGACAAACCCCCATGGCACTCCTGCATCAATCCGTCCATGACTACTAATGCATCCTCCCCCGCCTTTCCCCTGTCACGGGGATGGATTCTCCGCGAACCGCATCTTTAATTCGCTCCTGCGCGGAGCCGTCATGCCCGCGGGCTGGAGGGCGATTATGTTTGTGAAGCAACACGGAGTTCTTCGAAATGGTTAAGCGGCTCGGGGCATTCCAGGCCATCCTCAACCAAGCACAGCCGGGTAGCCTGTCCCTCACTGATACCGACCGAAAGACACTCACGCCAAAGAGACCGTCCATGCCCGACCCGATCCGCCCCATCCGACTCCTCCATTTGGAGGACAATCCGCAGGATGCCCAGCTGATCCACGACCTGCTGGCCGCCGGCGGCATCGCCTGCAACATCCTTCTGGTCGATAGTCGTGAGCAATTCGAGGCCGCGCTCAATGAGGGTTCCTTCGAACTGATCCTGTGCGACTATAATCTCCCGGGCTATGACGGGCTCGCCGCCCTGGAGCAGGTTGGAAAGCGATGCCCCGACACCCCGGTGATTGTTGTCTCGGGTTCAATCAATGAGGAGGAAGCGGTGCGCTGCCTGCACCTAGGCGCAACAGATTACCTGCTCAAAGAGCGATTGGAACGTCTTGTTTCCGCAGTGAAACGGGCGTTGAAAGAAGCAGCGGATAATAACCGCCGCCGGGCGAACGAGATGCTGCTGCGTATCGCCGGCACCATTTCCCGCCTGGGCGGATGGGCGGTGAACCTGCCTCCCCACCATGTCGAATGGTCCGACGAAGTCTGCGCCATCCACGAGGTCCCGACCGGAACCTTTCCCAAGTTGGAAGACGCCCTGGCCTTCTTCACCCCGGAATTCCGCTCCATCATCGAGGAGGCTTTCACCAACTGCTCCCGGATGGGCATCCCCTACGATCTTGAGCTGCAGATCACGACTGCCCGCGGGCGCAGGTTGTGGGTGCGGGCCATCGGCGAAGCCGTGCGTGAGGCCCAAGGGACAATCACACGGGTGCAGGGTGCCTTTCAGGATATCACCGACCGCAAGCGGGCGGAAGAGTCCCTCCGCCGCTCCCAGGAGCGCTACGCCCTGGCTGCCCATGCGTCCGAGGCGGGGTTGTGGGACTGGGATCTGACAACTGATGTCATTGAATACGCACCGCATTTTCGCGAAATGCTGGGGTACTCCGTGGAGGAGTTTCCCGACACTTATGCCGCCTTTGAATCCTGTCTGCACCCGGATGACCGGGCGGCCACCCAGCAGGCCATCCAGGACCACATCAAGGCCCGGCGGTCCCGCCCATCCAACGCTGAGTTCCGGCTGCGCACCAAGTCCGGCGACTACCGTTGGTTTCTGGCGTCAGCTCAGGCCGTCTGGGATGAGTCGGGGCGGGCCACGCGCATGGTCGGATCGACCGTGGACATCACCGGGCGAAAGCTGGCGGAGGTCAGGCTGCGCGAGCACGCCGCCCTGCTGGAGAAGGCTCCGAATGCGATTGTTGTGTGCGAACTCGATCATCGCATCACCTATTGGAACCGGGGGGCCGAGCGTCTTTATGGCTGGACCGCCGCCGAGGCTGTTGGCTCCTCCATGCGCAAACTGCTGCATCCGGACCCCGGGTTGTTCGACCCCGCCATGAAGCACCTGCTCAAACAGGGCGAATGGATAGGAGAGCTGACCCAGGTGAACAAACATGGCTCCATCCTGACCATCGACGGGCGCTGGACGCTCCTCCGGGATGAAGCCGGCAACCCTCAGGCCGTGCTCGCAATCAACACCGACATCACCGAGCGCAGGGTGATCGAAACCCAGCTCCTGCGATCACAGCGGATGGAGAGCATTGGCACCCTTGCAGGCGGCATCGCCCACGACCTGAACAATCTGCTGGTCCCCATCGTCATGGGGGTGGATCTCCTCAGGCAATCCGCTCCCGATGAATTGAGCCAGCGGGTGATCAGAAGTATTGCCCAAAGTGCCCGGCGCGGCACCGGTTTAGTAAAGCAGGTCCTGACATTCTCGCGAGGTGCGGCCGGCGCACGGGTGGCCGTCCATCTCGGTCATGTCATCAAGGAGGTCGTAAATATCATGACCAACAGCTTTCCCAAGAACATCACGGTCACCACCAACGTCCCGGAACCCCTCCGACTGGTCCACGGTGACCCCACCCAGCTCAGCCAGGTGCTGCTCAACCTGTGCGTAAACTCACGTGACGCCATGCCCGAAGGCGGTCGTCTCACCATCACCACGCGGAACACGGACATCGACAGGCAGTACGCCTCCATGCATCATGGAGTGTCCACTGGACACTATGCCGTGCTGGAGGTCGCCGATTCCGGCAAAGGCATCGCCAAGGAGAACCTCGAACGGATCTTCGATCCTTTTTACACCACCAAGGAGGAGGGACAGGGCACCGGTCTCGGTCTCTACACCACCCTCGGCATCGTGCGCAGTCACGGGGGCTTTCTGACCGTCAAAAGCGAACCGGGCGAAGGCACTACCTTTACCATCCATCTCCCGGAGCAGATTCTGGGCGGGGATGAATCCGGATCCGCCGGCCGTTCCTCCCATCCCTTCGTCGAGCTGGCCCGAGGCCATGGCGAATGCATCCTGCTCGTTGATGACGAGAGCACCATCCTCACCATCACCCAGCAGACCCTGGAGCTGGCCGGCTACAGTGTGCTGACTGCCGAGGATGGAGCCCAGGCCATCAGCCTGTATGCCCTGCATCGGGAGAAAATCTCCGTGGTACTGACGGACATGGTAATGCCCGTCATGGATGGGGCCAAACTCATCGGTGCGCTGCGCCGCATCGATCCGCAGGTCCGCATCATCGCCATGAGCGGGGTGGATGTTCCTGACCGTAAAGCCCGGGATGCCGCCGCCGGGATCAGGCACTTCCTCGCCAAGCCCTACACGTCGGAAACACTGCTGACCATGCTGAGGGATGTGATGGCTGGGAACGGCCGGCAGCCCGATGGAGCAGGCCCGTCTCCTTAGGCGCGCCCTGCACTCTGTGGAGCCTTGAGCCGCTCAACCCAGCTCGGCGGGGTCGATATTGAGCACCTTGGCCGCCGCGTCCTTGTCCTGGCGGCTGGCATGCAGGACCATCTCGATGTACTGCTTGCGCTGCCCCTCCAGATAATCGGAGAGCGGAGGCCAGAATTTCAGCTCCTTCAATCTCAAGGGCAGCTGCTGCGAGGTGATCACCCGCGTCTCGCTGGTGGCGGCGATCTTGGTGACCACCTGGCCCAGCTCCACGACATTGCCCGGCCAATGATAAGCGGAGAGCACGGCCATGGCGTCGTCGGTAAACTCCACCAGGTTGGCGTCAAAATTGGGATTGGTCGCCTTGGCCAGGAAATGCTTCACCAGCACGGGCAGGTCCTCCGGGTGCTCGCGCAAGGGCGGAAGCGTGACCGGCAACGACGCGACCCGGTAGAACAGCTCATCGTGGAAGTGGCCCTCGTCGGTAAGCTGCTCCAGGTCCACGTTGGTGGTGCAGATCAGCCGGAAACCGTGCGCCGTGTTCCGCAACACGCTGACCAGCTCCTTTTGCATCGCCAAGGGCAGACACTCCAGGTGTTGCAGGAAAAGGGTGCCGCCGCGGGCCTGGGTGATCCACTGCCCACCCGCACCGTTTTCGCCGATCAGACCATCGCGAAAATTCCCCTCCGAGCTGAGCGCGCAATCAATGCCGATAAACGGCGCGGCCGGATCCGTGCTGCAGGCGTGGAGGATCTCGGCCACCGTGGTCTTGCCCGTGCCACTTTCGCCCTGAAGCAGGACCGGTGTACGCACGGATGCCAGCTTCTTGATCTGTTGATACAGCCTTTGAATCGGGGCACTCTCCCCCACCAGCCGGTTCTCAAGATCGGCCGCTTTCACATTGGGCACACCCGCACCGGACCGCTCGGCCTGGAAGGCCTTGAACTCGATGCCTCGTCGCAGGGTTGCAATCAACTCATCCACGCGAAAGGGCTTCTGAAGGTAATCGAAGGCTCCAAACTTGAGCGCTTGGATCGCACTCTCCGTGCTGGCGTACGCCGTCATGATCACCACCACGGTGCCGGGATCATACTGCTTGAGTTGCTTGAGCAGCGTGATGCCGTCCATCGGCTTCATATCGATGTCGGCCAGCACTAGGTCGAACTTCTCCGACTTGTAGCGGCCCAGGGCCTTCTCACCATCCGTGGCAAACGACGTGGTGAACCCCGTCGGTTGGATCACCGCGTCGAGCATCTCGTGGATCGAGAGAAGATCGTCTACAATCAGGACAGAAGGCATGGGAGAGTGGCCGTGCCGTGGACGCG
>JBGTGS010000212.1:0-6214 GCA_041746615.1 Opitutaceae bacterium
GCCGCCGATGATCTTGCCGAGAGCGGTGAGGTCGGGGACCACGGGCTCGCCGGCTGCGGCGAGCAGACCTTGCACGCCGGCCCGGCTCAGTCGGAAGCCAGTCATGACCTCGTCGAAGATGAGCAGGGCACCGTGTCGCTCGGTGACCGTGCGCAGGTGGGTGAGGTAGCCGGGCTCGGGGAGAATCAGGCCCACGTTGGCCGGGTAGGGTTCCACGATGACGCAGGCGATCTGGCCCGGGTTGGCGGTGAAGGCCGCCTCGAGGGCATCGGGGTCATTGTAAGGCAGCACGATGGTCTCGCGGGCAAAGGCTGCGGGGACGCCCGCGCTATCGGGGTGACCGTGGGTGAGGGCACCGGAACCGGCCTTGATCAAAAGCGAGTCGGAGTGGCCGTGGTAGCAGCCGGCGAACTTGATGATCTTGTCGCGCTTGGTGAAGCCGCGGGCGAGCCGGATGGCCGACATGGTGGCTTCGGTCCCGCTATTGCAGAGGCGGACCTTCTGGATTGAAGGGACGAACGACACGATGAGCTCGGCCATCTCGACCTCGTAGGGGTTGGGCGTGCCGAAGGAGGTGCCGTTCTCCAGAGCCGCGGCGATGGCGGTCCGGATCCGCGGATGATTGTGCCCGTGGATGGCCGGCCCCCACGTGCAGACAAAGTCGATCAGCTCACGGTCGTCCGCGGTGACGAGGGTGGCGCCGTGGGCGGCCTTGGTGAAGAAAGGCGTGCCCCCCACGGATCGAAAAGCCCGGACGGGCGAATTGACGCCACCAGGCATGAGCTGGAGCGCACGCGCGAAAAGTTGGTCGGAGGAGGAGGGCATTTTTTATTTTTTAACGTAGTTAAAAAATCAGCTGATATATTTCTGGACGATGGGGATGCGGCGGCCGACGCCGAAGGCGAGGGGGGTGATCTTGATGCCGGGGGCGGCCTGCTTGCGCTTGTACTCGTTGAGGTCGACCTTGCGGACAATGTCGTTGACCACGGCTTCATCAAAGCCCCGGGCCACGAGATCGGCCCGCGACAGGCCTTCCTCGACGTATCCTTTGAGAATGCTGTCGAGCACTTCATAGGGCGGGAGGCTGTCCTGGTCCATCTGCCCGGGGCGCAGCTCGGCGCTGGGAGGTTTTTCAATAGTGTTGACGGGGATGATCTCACGGTTGCGGTTTATCCAGCGGGCGAGGGCATAGACCTGTGTCTTGAACAGGTCGGAGATCACCGCAAGGCCGCCGCACATGTCACCATAGAGGGTGCAGTAACCCACGGCCACTTCGCTCTTGTTGCCGGTGGTGAGCAGCAGCGACCCGAATTTGTTGGAAAGGGCCATCATGAGGATACCACGGACACGGGCCTGCAGGTTCTCTTCGGTGACATCGGGCGCGCGTCCGGCGAAGACCGGTCCGAGGGCCTCCTCGCCGGCGGCGACGGCCCCGGCGATGCCGATGGTTTCAAAGCGGATGCCCAGGTTGGCGGCCAGGTCCCGGGCGTCGTCCTGCGAATGGGCCGAGGAAATCGACGAGGGAAGGGAGACGCCAATCACGTTTTCAGGACCGAAGGCTTCAGTGGCGATCACCGCGACCACGGCGGAGTCGATGCCGCCACTGAGTGCGATCAACGCCTGCCGGAACCCGCTCTTGTGCGCGTAATCGCGCAGGCCGAGAACGAGGGCGTCGTGGATGTCGGCGAGATCCGGTTGGTTGAAGGTGGGGGCCAGCCCCTCCGCGGCCGGAGCCGCCAGATCGACGACGCGGTTCTCCTCACGAAACGCGGCCAGGCCGGCAGTGATGTTTCCATCCGCTCCCGCGACGAGGCTGCGCCCGTCGAAGACCAGTTCGTCGTTGCCGCCGACGGCGTTGACGTAGACCACCGGACACCCGAGCACCTCGGCGGCATCGGTGACCAGCTTCTGCCGCAAGTGGCCCTTGCCATGGTGCCAAGGGCTGGCGGAGAGGTTGACCATCAGGTCGATCCCCTCATCGAGCAACCACTTGACCGGATCGAAGCGGTACAGCCCCCGGGGGGCGAAATGCGGATGAGTCCAGATGTCCTCGCAAATTGTAATCCCGATGCGCCTCTCACCGATGACGAAAACGGCGGGGGAGGGAGCGGGTTCGAAATAGCGATCTTCATCAAAGACATCGTAGGTTGGGAGCAGGCATTTGCGGGCCATCTGGTGCACGGCACCATCGTGGCAAAGGGCGGCGGCGTTGAAACACCGCCGGCCCTCCGCAGAGGGGTTCGCCTCCACGGTGCCGACAATGGCTGGAACGTCGCCCGTATTCTTGGCGAAGTCCGCGAGGGCGGCCTCCGTGTCGGGAACGAAACGTCGCTTGAACAGTAAATCCCTGGGCGGGTAACCGCAGACCGCCAGCTCCGGGAAAACCACCAGTTCGGCGCCCTTGGCGACGAGGTCCCGGTAGGCGTCCGTCAGTTTGCGGACATTGCCGGCAAGGTCGCCGACGGTGGTATTGATTTGGGCAAGGCCGATGCGCATGAATGATTTGAAGCAGTGACCGTGAACCCCTTTCCACGACCTGACAACCCGCCAGATGGGGGACATCGCCACGCTATCAGCCGGGCTTACAGGGTTGCGGCTCAATGATGCTAAAACCCAACGCGGCCTTGCACCGTCCCGGTTTCATCGCTTTGTCCTTATAACCGTCTGTCCACCGCTCATTTGCCGCCCTATGTTTCGCCCAAGGTTTTCCACGTTTGTCCTTCTATGTTCGCTGCTCGCCGCCCTCGCGCCCGCTTCCGTGGCGCGGGCCCAGACCCAGACCCTGACCCTGGAGGAGGCCTTTGAGGCGGTGGATCGCACGAGCTTTACCATGCTGCTGAGCCGGGAGGTCGTGTTGCAGGCCATGGAGTTGGTGCGCCAGCAGCGGGCCGGGTTGCTTCCTAACCTCGACCTGGATGCAAGCCAGCGACGTTCGCGCGGGGCGGCCTTTGACGCCACGGTGACTCCGGGCAACATCAACAACCGTTTCGATGCCAGTCTGAATGCCCGCATCGACGTCCTCGACTCGCAGCGCATCGCGGCGTATGCCGCCGCCCGCCTGGGGGTTGATGTGGCCGAACTCGATTTGGAGGCCACGCGCGAAATCGTGCTCGCGACTGTTGCCGAAACTTATTTCCAGCACCTGCGCAACCTCAGCCGCCTCGGCGTCCTTGATGCGAACATCGTCCGGGCACAGGGTCTGCTTGAACTGGCCCAGCGCCAGGTCGACGCCGGTGTGGCCACACAGATCGATGTCACCCGCGCTGAAGCCCAGCTGGCGAATGCGGAGCAGGCACGGCTCCAACAGGAGACGGTCCTGCAATCCAGCGAACTCAACCTGAAGCGGCTGCTCGCCATGGATCTTACCGGGCCGCTGAGGCTGGCCGATTTCAGCGTCCGCCGGGTGGAGGTCACTCCGTTTGTCGCCAGCCTCGAGGAGACGGCCTTCGAACGCCGCGCCGATTATCTGCGCGCCCTGCGCCAGTTGGATCAGAACGAGTTGGAGGTCCGCGCCGCCAAGTACGAACGGCTACCCGCCGTGGCCATCACCGGCAGCAGCGGTCTCGCCGGCGAGGTGGCCTTTGACGGCGACACCGCTCGGGTGTGGTCGGGCGCGGTCAGCCTCAATGTTCCGGTCTTCGACGGCGCCCGCACCCGGGCATTGACCGGACTGGCTCTGTCGCGCCGCCGGGCCCAGGAATTGCGCGTGATGGACCTGCGTCTCCGCATCGGCGCCGAGATCCGCCTTGCCAACCAGGATGCCCGTTCCCGCCATGCCCAAGTCGCCGTGGTCGAACGCAGCCTCAGCCTGGCTCAAGATGAACTCCGCCTGGCGCAAATTCGCTTTGAACAGGGCGCCGCCGACAACCGCGAGATCATTGACGCGCAGAACAGCCTCGCCATTGCCAGCGACAACCTCGTTGAGGCCATTTATCTGTACAATTTATCCCGCCTTGAGCTCGCCCGGGCCACCGGGGACATCCGCACGATCCTTAATGAGAAGGCGCCCTGACCCGTGCGCCGCCTGATTCTCGCCTCCGCCTCACCGCGCCGGCGCGAACTGCTGGCCTCGCTCGACCTGCCCTTCGACGTCGTGGTGGCCTCCGTTGACGAGCACGAGGATCCTTCCACCGATCCCCGGGTCATGGTCGCCCACAATGCTGCGCTCAAGGCCGGCTGGGTGGCAGCCCGGCATCCGGATGCCGTGGTCCTGGGGGCGGACACGACGGTCTTCATTGATGGCACGGCCCTGAACAAACCGGCCGATGCCACCGCGGCGCGCGCCATGCTCCGCCGACTTTCTGGGCGGACCCACACCGTTTTCACCGGTCTTGCGCTGCGCTGCACGGAGACCGGGCTCAGCATCGACCAGGGGGTGGCGAGCGAGGTTGACTTCAAGGTGCTGGACGAAGCGCTGATCTCGGCGTACCTTGGGAGTGTCAATACCTTGGACAAGGCCGGTGGCTACGCCATTCAGGAACATGGCGAACTCATCGTGGCGGCCTATCGGGGCTCCTATACCAACATCATCGGCCTGCCCCTCGAAACGACGAAACAAATTTTGACCCAGGCAGGTCTCCTCCGCTAGGTCGAACGGTCCTCCACCCTTCAGCATGCCCAAGCTTCAAGACAATGCCGTCACTCCGACGCCGCCCCGTCGTCGCTTGTTGACCCCGCGCCTGTCGCGTGATCAGGGCACCCGTTCCATCCAGATCGGCGTGCTCGGCACGATTATCGTGCATGTGCTCTTCCTTTGGCTGGCCTCGAGGTTCGGGGGGGATTTGGCCACGCCGGACCTGATCATGCAATCCGACAGGTCGGATGCGGCCCGGAATTTCGACATCGAGATCGCCCCTGATCTGTTCGAGGCCGAGGAGTCTCCGCCGAATCAGTTCGTCGAGGTCAATCCCGATGCCCCCGACAATGCTCCCGACCAGACCCAAAATTTCGGAGCCCAGAACCAGCAGGTGGCGCAGGAAGTGCCCACGTTGGACGGACAAAGCGATTCTCCCGCGGTTGAGGGGCAGACGGACGTCGAATCAACCGCCCTCGTGTCCGGCGATCGTTCGGAACCGGTCCAGTTCGAGCCGGCTCCGCAACCTTCCCCCGAGGTGATGCAGGAAATTCAGGAGGCCCTTCAGGAAGCAGTCCGCCAGGCTCAGAATCCGTTGACCGGATTCGAGGAGGCCCAGGATGCAGCGGGCGAAGGCATCGGCTCCAACATCGTGAGGCTGCCCGACAACCCTCAGCCCGTATTGGAGGCGATCGAAGGATCCCAGGAATCGACCCGGCAGGAGGGTTCCGCGAGTGGCTCCGAGTTCCGCATCGATCCCACCCGCCCTGCGCCCCGCCCGGTTTTGAGCAGCAGCAATCTCCGACCGGCCTTTGTGACTGAGCGGGTGGACGGCACTGCGAACATGGGGGTGATCGCCCACAATGCGCTTCGTACTGAGTACGGTGCCTACCTCTCCCGCATCATCGAGACCGTCGACCGGCAGTGGTCCAACAACATCCGGACCAAACTTCAGTCCGGCTTTAGTTATCCGCTCGCAGGCAGCCGGGTCGCCGTGAAATTCCGGCTGTTCAAGAACGGTGACGTGTCGATCATCACCGTCGATGGCGAAAGCACCGATACATTCTGGAGCCGCGTGACCGTTGATTCCGTCGCGGAGCGGGCGCCCTACGGTCCCTGGACGGATGACATGATCGCCATCCTCGGCGAGTCTCAGGAGATCACCTTCACCTTCCATTACCAGTGAGTGGTCCCGTGGACAACTTCTGGGACGCGCTTCCGCTCGGCCGGGGCGTGTCCCTGTTGAATCGCGACACCAACGGACTGGCCGCCCTCGTCAAACCGGCCGGAATCCTTGCCCACCCCAATACTCGCCGGGATGAATCATTGTCGCTGCTGAATGCGTCCTACCACCTCGACGGTGAATATTACGAGTGGATGCCGGTGGAGGGTACCGCGCTTCGCCGCCTCTGGCTCCTCAACCGTCTTGATGGCCCCACCTCGGGTGTGATTCTCGTGGCCGCGAGCGAGGAGCTCGCGAAGGAGATCCGCGCCATGTTCCTGCACCGGCAGGTGCACAAGGTGTACAACGCCCTCGTCTTCGGGTCACCATCCGCCGCCACCCAAACCTGGCGGGATTTCCTGGCCGTGCAGAAAAAGGGCGGAAAGGTGCGCGCCGTCGCCCGGGGCAACATCCCGGCC
>JBGTGS010000213.1:0-3605 GCA_041746615.1 Opitutaceae bacterium
CGGATGAGCAGACCACCAAGTCGCAATCCGCGGGCGGTGCTCCCGTCGGCACAATGATGACCCCGGCCCGGTCCAGTTGAATACGCATGGCCGCGGGCACCGCCGCGTCTTCGCCGCTCACCCGGAAGCCGCGTTGTGCCAGATAAACGGCGAGCGGGCCCAGGCCCATCCCGCCCACGCCAACGCAATGCACCGCAGCGACCTCACGGTTGAAGAGTTTGGGTGGAGTCTCCCGGGTCATGGCAGTGGTCAGGTCGCGATAAAGGAGGCGGAACGCTGCGTGGAGGCTCCGCCGGGCGGTTGGGTGAGGGCCTCAAGGTCATCGAGCATCACCTCCAGGGAATCAACCTGATCGAGCGACTGCAGCCCGCGGCGAAACGACTGCAACGCCGACTCGTCGGCCAGTAGCGCCGGCACCATGCGATCGAGCGTGGCGAGCGCGGTCTGATTCACCACCACTCCCCCCCCCTGCTTCGCGAAATAGGCAGCATTGGCCTCTTGATGATTGTCCGCAGCGTGGGGATAAGGAACGAGGACAGCCGGTGTGCCACAACGCGCCAATTCGGCGAGCGTTCCGGCTCCGGCCCGTGACACCACGAGGTCGGCCGCTGATAGCAGATCTCCCATACGATCGGAAAAAGACAGGAATACCGAGCGCACCACCGAGCCGTCGGAATCGTGAAAATCGCGCTCACCGATCCCTCCCTTGTCGAGACCCGTGATGCAGCAGACCTGAATGCCCACCAGAGCCAGCGCCTCCGCCTGCCGGCGGGCCCAGTCGTTGAGGGCGGAGGCACCCTGGCTTCCTCCCAGTATCAAAAGGACACGCCGGGCGGGATCGAGCCCGATGGCGGCACAGGCTTCGGCCCGTGGACGGCGGACAATTTCGCGACGCACCGGAAGCCCCGCATGACGGACCACGGCATCGGTGACCCCAGCCATGCTGATGCCCGGCGGCAGATAAACCCGACGGGCCAGACGGCCCAGCAGGCGGATGGCCCGGCCGGGCACGCGGTTGGCCTCGTGCAAAGCCACGGGCACGCGGTAGAGCGCACCGGCGACGATGATACCGGCGGTGGTGAAACCGCCAAAGCCCACAATGCCGCCCGGACGAAGCGTACGCACCTGGCGCAGGCTGAGAAAAAATGCCGCGGTCTGCTCCCAACAGAATCGAAGGAGACCGGCCGGTCGCAGGGTGAACGGCGCGCCGGGCATGCGGACAAACGTGAGCTGAGGATATTTTTCCACGAGCCGGGCATCGACCTTCTTGCGGCTGATCAACAGGACGGCGCGATGACCGCGGGCAACCAGCCCCTCAGCCAGGGCAATGCCGGGGGAAAGATGCCCGCCGGTGCCTCCACAGCTGATGAGGAAAATCATGGCCGCTCCTTCGTCGCGGCAAATGCCAAACGCCAAACCGCCAAACGCCAAAGAAGGGGGCGCTTCGCGCCGGACTTTTTTGAAGTTTGGACCTTTGGCGTTTGAGAATTTTCCACCTTCATGCCGCCACCTCCTGCAAGGCGCGGCGACTGCGCGTGAAACTCGGTTTGGTCCAGGTCCGTTGCGTGTTGAGGATGATGCCCACCAAAATGCCCATGAGCAGGAGATTGGAGAGGCCGGCGCTGATAAAGGGCAGCGACATGCCCTTGGTCGGTAGCAGGCCGGTGACCACCCCGAGATTGATGATGGCCTGAAGGCAGATGAGCAGGAGCGAACCGGTCACCAGCAGGAACTGGAACAGATTGGGTGCACGCCGCAGATGCACGAGTCCCGCGATAAAAATGATGGTGAAAACCACGACGGTTCCGAGGGTGAACGCCAGACCGAGTTCCTCGCCCATCACCGCGAAGATAAAATCGGTGTGGGCCTCGGGCAAAAAGTTCATCTGCTGCCGCCCCTGCCCCAGGCCGGCCCCATCCGTGCCTCCGACCGCAAAGGCCGCGAGGGATTGGTAGAGCTGATAGGTGCCGCCCTGGCGGTTGCCCTCAACATCGAGAAAGGCGAGGAAACGCCGAAGCCGGTTGGGATTTGCCATGATCAGCATCGCGAAGGCCGCCCCGGCAAGTCCGACCGTGGGCAGAATATAGCGCCACTTGGCACCAGCGAGAAAGAGCAGGATCAGGCCGACCGCAACGGTGAGCGCACCCGTGCCAAAATCCGGCTCCAAGACAATCAGGCCGGAAAAGGCACCAATGATGATGAGAGGAACCAGGTAGCCGCGCTTGAATTCGCCGATTCGCGTCTGGTTGATCGCCAGATAGTGAGCGAGGCAGAAGACCAGGGCGAATTTCGCAAACTCCGAGGCTTGGAATCGCACCGCACCCACCCCCAGCCAGCGACGGCTTCCGTTCACCTCAATTCCGATTCCCGGAATCAGCACGAGCACGAGCGTGATGAGCGCCACGGCGGCGAGGATCCAGACATGCCGTCGCGCAAACTCGAGATCCAACCGGCTGACCACAAAGCAGACCATGATCGCCAGGCCCACGCCCAACAACTGCTTGCCCAAATAAAAATAGGGACCTTGCCGGAAGGACGCGGTCGCGCTGAAAAGGATGGTCAGCCCAAGGATGGTGAGCCCGATGACGCAGACGACAATGAGAGCGGCGGGATTGAGGAAGAGAGGCCCACGCGTCGATTCGGTCGCAGGTGCTTTTCGGGACATGGAACCGGATGGTCGGGCTGAGGGATCAGTTGTCGCCGGATGCGTCTGGATCAATCACCCGGATTACCGGTACATCCGATTCGGCGGGCGTGAAGTCCTGACCCGCGCCGGGTATGACCAGGCTGACGGTGGGTGCTGTGGCCGGAGCCGTCGGGACCGGCCTGGCCGCCGTAGCAGCGGGTGCAGGCGGGGTTGGTGCTCCGGGAGGAGCCTGCCAGCCGGGAATGGTGAGTTGTTGGCCGGCGCGCAGCTGCCTGGGATCGGTGATATTGTTAGCCAACGCGATGTCACCCGACCTCACCTCATAGCGACGGGCGATCACGCTCAGCGTCTCTCCCGGCAGCACCACATGAGTCAGGGATCCGGCGCTTTGAGTAGGAGCGGCGACGGCCGTTTCTTGAGCAGGTGTTGACGTGGCCTCCCCCTCAACCGGAAGCAGCAGCACCTGACCCACCCGAACGATGTCACCGGAAATTCCATTGGCCGAGCGCAGCGCGGCCACAGAGGTGCCGTTTCGGCGGGCGATCGTGCTCAGGGTATCGCCCGACCTGACGGTATATGACGGTCCGGAAGGTGCAGCCTCAGGGGCCTGAGCGGTCACCGCGCGCCGCGGGATGATGAGCTTCTGATCGATCGCCAGGCTGGCATTGCTCGAAAGGTTGTTGGCTGCCGCCAGCTCCTGATAGGTAATCCCATGCTTCTTGGCCACAGCCCATAGGCTGTCACCCCGCACGACCGTGTAGGTGGTGGTGGGGGTCAGATCGATGGCCGGAGCAGGCGGCGGAACCGGGGCCAGATCGCCGGCGTCCACATAAGGGGTTGCCGAAACCGGTCGGGTGGGCGCGGACCGCGTGGACCCGGCGGCCGGAGCATAAGGATCGAAGCGCGGAGCACCAGAGGACTGGGTGGCGTTGAGCCCGGCCGGCTGGCTCATCGGCGC
>JBGTGS010000214.1:0-30658 GCA_041746615.1 Opitutaceae bacterium
GGTGGGCACCCTGGCGGACGGGCTCGCGCTCACCGACGGCGCGGCTGTCTTTCCAGCGAGCTTCGTGAATTTGCTCAAGCTGAAGAACCTGATCCAGGAGCACCATCCTGACTCGACCATTTTCCCGACGTCCGCGCAGAGGCTGGGCGAGTGCACCCTGGGCATTGGCGCGCGTTTCACCACGCTGCATTGGCCGGCGGTCGAGTGGGCGATGAGTGCGTTGGAGATCGGTGTCACCGCCAACCAGAACTCAATCCCCCGCGAGCTGGTCTATGACGTGGATGCCATGCTGGGTGGGCGGCTCGACACCGTCCCGTTTCCTTTCATCGGCACCCACGTTCCCGAGGGCCATCAGGGACAGAGTGTCGAGGGCATGAGTCACGGCTGCGTGTTGTCGAAGCTCAAGACCGGCTTTCACCATCGCGGGATCGCCTGGAGCTTCAACGCCGACCATCAACCCATCGGCGGCAAGTTCGATACCCGCGAGGACCAGCTCGTCCAAGGTTGCGTGCTGGCGAGCTACATCACCTTCGACCTATCGCCCGAGCTCGCGCAGACCAAGGTGACGGATGACGCTGCTGCCTGGATCGCGGCGAACGTGCCGGCGGCGTTGGTCCGTGATGTGAAGGCGCGCGTCGCCGCAGTGGGGCTCAAGTTGTTCGAAGCCGCATTCGCGCGGCTGCTCGCCTATGTGTGGCCCGCGCTGCAGAAGATGAAACGGCGCGACGACAAGTACGTGGCAGCGCGGGTGAAGCTCTTCACGACCGATGGGGGCCGTGGCTACCTGCGCGAGCTCTCCATCGATGAGCTGCCCGGCCTGACGACGCCGGAAACCACGGCGATCATGCTCGCGCTCTGTGAGGCGCTGGGGATGAAGATTCACTTCGTCGCCCCGGCCTTCGGGTTCCAGAAGAACATGCCGTATCCCGACAACACGGCATTGCGCGCCCTGATCGAGAAGCAGTGGAACGTCTGCCGCCAGTTCGGCGCGAGCATCGGTTTCCACTCGGGCTCCGGCAAGTCGGCCGAGAACTATCAAGTGATGGGCGCAGTGACGGGCGGCCGGCTGGAGATCAAGACCAGCGGCCGGTACACCTACGAGATGGGTCGCGCGCTCTTTGCCTCGAAGAACGCAGCGGACCAGGCGCTGTGGCACGACTGGTATGCCTTCACGAGGGAGCTCGCGGTCAAGGGCGCATTCAGCGCGGACGAGACGGAAAGCAAAATGGCGCGAAGCTTCATCACCGATGCCTTGGAAAAGGAAGGCCGGCCCGCAGCGGTGTTTGCGTCGCCGGAGACCTGTGACGCGGCGCTGGCGGCTTTGCAGCCGAGTCCCGAGCACATGTTCTGGTTCGAGTACAACTTCCTCTACGTGCTGGCCGCCGGCGGCAAGGCGGAGAAGTCCGCCCTCGGCGATCACTCGCCCGCGGGCTACGGGCAGCGGGCTCGCTTCTATGCGATCAGTGACGAGGGCCGGCTGAACTTTGCGCGGAACATCGCGAGCTACATTCTTTTCCTCGCGGAGAACACCGGCCTGGCCGGGAAGGAACACTGTGCGGCGGCCGCGAAGCTGCTCGCTGGCTACACGACGATGGACGCCTTCGTCGGCGACATCAGTCGCTGAGTTCGGTTCACTCGGCCAGCCGCACCTGGCAGTTGCCCGCCTTTTCCTCCAGCTTGAGCAGACCGCGCTTCTGGCCCTCGCGCAGGAGATCGGTGAAGGCGCTGAAGCCGTAGGCACGCTCGTTGAAGCCCGGATTCCGGCGTTTGATGGCCTGTTTGACCATCGACGCCCAGATCGTGTCGTCCGCTCCGCGCTCGTCGATCAGGGCATTCACGGTGGCGACGACCATGTCGATGGCCTTCGCCGGGTCGGGACCCTTGGCGTTGGGCGGGGCGCTGTCGGTTTTTGGGGGCACCGGTGCGGCGCCGGTGCGGCGTGAGCGTCCTCTGGAGGGCGCGGTTCGCACGAGATCGTCATAGTAGATGAATTCGTCGCAGTTGGAGATGAACAGGTCGGAGGTCGAGTTCTTCACCCCCACACCGATGACCGCCTTGCCATTTTCACGCAGCTTGCTGACCAGCGGCGAGAAGTCCGAGTCGCCACTGATGATGGCGAAGGCGTCCACGTGGTCGTTGGTGTAGCACAGGTCGAGGGCATCCACGACCATCCGGATGTCGGCTGAGTTCTTACCGGACTGCCGGATGTGCGGGATCTCGATGAGCTCGAAGGCAGCCTCGTGCAGCGGACGCTTGAAGTCCTTGTAGCGCTCGAAGTCGCAATAGGCCTTCTTGACGACGATGTCGCCCTTGATGAGCAGGCGCTCGAAAACCCGGCCGATGTCGAACTGGGGAAACTTCGCCTCCTGGGCGCCGAGGGCGATGTTTTCCAGATCGAGAAATACCGCGAGGGTGTAGGTGGAGTCGGGAGATGTGCTCATGGCGATCCTGGGTTGGGGAAGGTGGGTCGGTGCGGCGCCGGACGTGGATGAGGTTGCGCCCTTCATTCGCCCATGGCGATGCCGATGATGGGGTATCCGAGTATTATTGGAATCGATGCATCCGCCGGGCCCGGTCGAACGAATTACTCTGCAACCGGAAGGATGCTCCCTCCGGCCTCACTTGAATCAGCCAACAATCAATACCTGTCATCATGAAAATCCGCTCCCTGTTCTCCCTCCTGGTCGCCTGCACCGGCCTTATCTCACTGTCCTCGGCCAAGACCGTAGTTGATATCGCCGCCGGTTCGCCGGACCACACCACCCTCGTTGCCGCCGTGAAGGCCGCGGGCCTTGTCGAGACCCTCAGTGGTCCCGGTCCCTTCACCCTCTTCGCGCCGACCAACGCCGCCTTTGCCAAATTGCCCGCCGGCACGGTGGAATCGTTGCTCAAGCCCGAAAACAAAGCCCAGCTCGTTGCCATCCTCACTTACCATGTCGTTCCGGCCAACGTCATGGCCTCCGCGGTCAAGTCGGGCCCGGCCCCGACCGTCAATGGCAAGGCACTCACGATCAAGGCCGACGGCCTGGGTGTGATGATCAACAACGCCCGGGTCACCGTCACGGATCTGGTCGGCAGCAACGGAGTGATTCACGTCATCGACACCGTCATTCTCCCCTGATGCATGCTGGTGGGGGTTGATAACGAATCCGCATCACAGGATTGCACCCGCGGCTTCCCCGGCCGCGGGTTTTACTTCGTCAGCGAAGTCCCGGTGAGGGACGCCTCCATTCATCTCCCGACGCCGGTTCACCCCGCCAAGCCATGAGCCATCCGAAGCGCCACCCTGTCTGGTTCATCACCGGATGTTCCAGCGGGCTCGGTCGTGCCCTTGCCATCCGCGTGCTCGCGCACGGCCACCGGGTCGTGGCGACCGCGCGGCGCGCCGACCTCATAGCGTGGCTCGTTGACCGTTTTCCCGGGCAATGCCGGGTGATGAGTCTGGATGTTACGTCGCCCGGTCAGGTCCGTTCGGTGATGGGTGAGGCGGCGGCGACTTTTGAAGGACTCGATGTGATCGTGAACAATGCGGGCCGTGGACTGGTGGGAGCGCTGGAGGAGTTCTCGGACGATCAGATCGCGCAAAACTTTGAGGCCAATTTTCATGGTGCCATGAGGGTCATCCGGTCCGCGCTGCCGATCCTGCGCGCGCAGCGACGCGGGCACATCGTGAACATCAGTGCGGCTGCGGCGATTTCCAATTATGCGGGATTCTCAATATATGGTGCGGCCAAGTGGGCGCTGGAAGGAGCGTCAGAGGCCCTCGCTGCGGAGGTCCGGCCGCTCGGGATCCATGTGACCCTCGTTCAACCCGGCCCCTTCCGCACAGACTTCATGGCGCGCTCCCTGGAGCGCGCCGATGGGCACCTGGCTGACTATGATGCGACGAGCGGGCGTTTTGCACGTCTGCTCGCGTCGATGGATGGCAGGCAGCCCGGTGATCCGGACAAGGCGGCTGATGCGATCATGGCTGCCGTGCAGTCGGATCGGCCACCCTTGCGTCTGGTTTTGGGCAGGTACGCCCATGACAAGGCCCGGCGAAAATCCGTGGGTGCACTCCGGGATCTGGATGCGGCCGGTGATGCGGGGTTGCACACGGATTTCGGGGTGACGGCCTGAACGAGGAGCGGTCCCTGGCTCTCCATCCCCACACGACGATGGCACGCAGCGGGCCTTGCTTCAACGCGCCGCTTCCTCGGCCGGGATCAAACCTAGCCGGGCTCGAAACGTCGGCGGCACCAATGCCATGGCTTTGGCCAGCGTGACGGGGTGGGACTCCGCCAGACCGTATTCCCGGGACAAGCCGATTAAATCAGCCAGCGCCATGGGTGATAGCCGGCGAAGCCCTGCCTCGTCCAGGGTGGCAAGCGTCGTGGCGATCTCGCGAGCGGCAGCCTGATCCTCACCGGCGATGGTCAGGACCAGGGCCAGTCCGATGCGGTCCGCGGGATGGAGGTCCGTTGCTCCAATGACGAGACCCTGCAAACGCGTGATGGTCGCGGCGAATCCCTCGGCGTCGCGAAAGCCGATCTGGATATGGGCGAGGAGAACCAGCGCGGGAAGATTCCGCGCTTCCTGATTGAGCACGTTCCTCAGCATGGGCAGGGCATCCTGAGGGCGACCCACGTCAACGAAGTAACGGGCCCGGTCGACCAGAGCGGCAGCCGGCTGGGGATCGGAGGTGAGGACCTCGTAGATCAGGACCCCTTCGTCCTGCAGAAATACATCATCAGTCAAGGGCATGAACACGGGGCGCAGCCAGGCCGGCGCCCGGGTGGGATCGGCGAGGGTGTTGATGAAGGGCACGGTCGGGCCGCGTTGCCCGGATATCAAGCGCAGCCACTCCGGGGCTTGGACGGGAAACCGCTCCCATGAGGTAAGGACGATGTGGGTGATGCCGTGCCGTTGCAGCCGTTCCCGCGCACTGGCCAGGCCGCCACCAAAAATTTCCATGGCTGTGCGCAGGCCTTCGCGGTTCTCCCGGGAAAGCGTACCGATCCCTTGTAAACCGCCGTGATAGATCAGGCCGGTGGTCAGGGCCGGTCCGGCCAGCACGACGGCGGAGGTGTCGCCGGTCCGACTGCGCAGCCAGCCTGCAAGGTCGCGATGGGCCACCTGCTGACTGTCCATGGGGCTCAGGACCACTTCTTCCCGCCGGGCATTGATGCCTGACTTCACGATGTGCACGGGGTGGGGGAGCAGCACGGCGGCAAGGAATATGACGGCGGCGGCCCGGCCCATTCGTGAGCCGGCTGGACCCCGACGGGGCAGGGAGGCAACGAAGGTGAACGCCACGAGCGCAACGAGCCAGAGGCTGCAGGTGATGCCTAGCCAGCGCACGTGATGGATGGCCAGTGCAAGCGTGACGCCGCCACCCGCGAGTGGAAGTACGAGCAGAGCCTTGGCGGGTGCCGGCAGTTTCCATCGCCACCAGGCGACAGCCATCGCCACACCAATCAGCGGCAGCGGGCTCATGCCCACGAGGGTTTCGAACAGCGTCAGGTGTTCCTGGGTCTGTCGCATCGACAGGAGTTCCCTGGTCGGAACAGTCGCCATGGCCCGGTCCATGAGGGTCAAGACGCGGTCGCGTGCCGCCAGAATGAATAGGGCAGGGGAGAGTGCCGCCAGCAGCGAGATGCCGGCAAGTGCACTGTCGGCAGGCGAGTGCCAGGGGCGTTCGGTACCGGACCACCAGAGGCAGCCGCGGCGGATCAGTTCACCGCCGCCCAGCCATGCGAGTGCATGGAGCGGATGAATGACCTCGAGACGCAGGCCAAGATGTCCGGGAAAATGGTCGATGAGGTAGCAGGCCAGGCTCACCGTGCCGCCGACGCGGCCCCACCAAGACCAAAGCCCGGACTCCGTGTGCCAGGCTTTCGAACTGGGGTACCGAGCCAGCCAGCCGGTACCGAGCAATGCGCCGGCGGCGGTGGTCGCGAGCACCGGAATCAGGGTGGCCGCGCTGATCCACAGGCCCACGGCCCCCGCAACGGCGGAAGCGGCAAACCAGCGACGGGCCTCGTGGATGTCGGGCAGCCAGGCTGCGAGCGCATCGTCCCCCGGAGCCGGATCTGCACGGACCCAGCCCGTGCCCCCGGCGAGCAGGCAGAACAACATGATCAAGCTGCAGGCGAGCGCGAGTCCGTGAGGGTCCGGGCCTGAAAGCTGAAACGCCTCAAAGATGGGATACACCGACAGCATGCCCATTGCGAGCAGGGCTGCGGGCAGGGCCCCGAAGCGTCGCGCGGCCAGCGGGACGATACCGGCCAGCAGGATCGCATGCAGGAGCGGGTTGGCCAGCGGAGCCATCTGCTCGACCGAAATTGCGACGGGGGTGCCGGTGGCGAAATGATGACCCCACGCCAGCAGGCCAAGCCACCAACGCAGGAGAGAACTGCCAGGCATCTCGCGTCCGTGAGGGGCGTTGTCATAAGCTACCCGCCGCACTCGCAGGTTGCCCTCCGCGAACATCTGCTGGGTCTGCATGATCCTGTGGTAGCCCTCCAGGCTGGAGACGGGGAGGATCAGCCTGCGCTGACCGGACTCGTAGCCGGTTGGCGAGTGCTCATCAATGGTGGGCTGCCCATAACCGTAGGTATCGAGGGCGGAGATCGCTTGCATCCTGTACCACCGGCTGGCGCCATCGTCCGCGGCGAGGACGAGGGTGAGGATGAGTGCGGCGAGCCAGAAGCGCCGCCCGGGCAAGGCCGTCGGGGTCGTCATCGGGCGGGGTTGCCCATGTGCCCTGGCAAGGCGGGCTGAACGTGCGGTTGCCGGGTGAAACGTCCTAAATCACCCGGCGTGCGCATGGTCGGGGAAAGTGCGTCTTCGCGCGAGAAGGGTCAAGCGCGACGGGCCCCGGCCACCTGTCGCGAAGCGGACGCCCTGAAGTCAACCGGCCGTGGCCGGCGGTTCAGGAGGGATCGACGAAGGTCAGCTCGAGGGGCGGCTGGCCGCTGTTGGCAGCATTCCATTGCTGCACGAACTGCCGGGCGGTGGCCTGCCATTGTGTGCGCGTGTTCTCGATCTGGGTCTGCTGGGCCGTGAGACCTTCATAGTGTTTGAACAGCCGGTCCAACACATCGGCACTCCACGGGATGCGTCCGGAAGTCCGAAGATCAAGGAACAGCCCATGGGCGCGGGAGCGGGCGGCGGAAAACTCGCTCATGTAGGTGGACCATTTCAAATCAAAGATAAGGGCCTTGGATATGAAGTCCTCGGCCTGGGGCCGGGCGACATTTGGCTGGGGTACCTCGGGGCGCTCCGGTGCCGCCGGGGGCGCAAAGAAGAGCGGGGCATTGGGCACGAGGGCCTGTACGGACTCCATGGCGGGCACGTAACGATCGCGGGGTATCATTACATGGAGATCCGCGTTGGCTTCCGCGGCACCCGGGAATCGTGCGATGAGCTGGTCAAAGGTGAGCAGGCTGGGGATGCGGTCCGGAGGGATCTGTGCGCGCCAGAAGTTGCCCTGCCGCTGAAGAGGGGTGGACCAATGGACGTACTGTCCGGTTCTACCCTCGATGACCGCTCCCGATGACGATGAAGGTGCTCGTGCGGACGAGAATTCGAAGACGGCGGCATTCTGTCCCGGCTGCAGGCGGATTTGGTCGGCGTCCGGGAGTCGGGTGACGACCGGCTCAGCGGCCGTGAGTGGGACAAGCAAGGCAGAGGTGAAGATCCATACGGCGAGACTGCCGCGCAGGACGTTGAACCATGGGTGGGCAAAGTTGCTCATGATTACTCCTTTCTTAACGTTGGGTTGGATTACCAGGGGACAGGAAACCGGCCAAGCCCGCATGCTGTATGGATACGCCTTCTTGTCAACGCATGTGTCCCGCCGGTAGTGGTTCGATTCGTTCTCATTCTCGTAATCGTTCCTTGTTCTCCATCTGAACCGAGGATGAAAGGCCAACAAGCCGGGGCAGGCCGCAGCCCGGATTGCGTTTACAAGCATCGCTGATCCGCCAAAGTGACCGAGCCCCGGCGAGCTGACCGGCCAGCAAGCCCCCATGTCATCAAACCATTACGATCTCATAGTGATCGGCTCCGGCCCGGCCGGTGAAAAGGGGGCCGCCCAGGCTGCTTATTTTGGGAAGCGTGTTGCGCTTATCGAGCGTGAGTCCGTCCCTGGCGGCGCGGCCGCGAACACCGGCACGCTGCCTTCGAAGACCCTGCGCGAGACTGCGCTCTACCTTTCGGGCTTCCGCCAGCGCGGGCTTTATGGCGTGACGATGACGTTCAAGGATCAGGTGACGGCGCGGGATTTTCTGTTTCGTGAGCGTCAGGTGCAGCAGGTCGAGCACCGGCGCATCCGCGCCAACCTGGCCAGGCACCGGGTTGCCTTCTTCAACGGCCATGCCTCGTTCGTCGGTGCCCACACTGTCCGCGTGGATCGAACCGGTGAAACACCGACGGACCTCACCGCGGACGTTATCCTCATCGGCACGGGTTCGCGCCCGTTCCGGCCTGCTGTCTTTCCCTTTGACGACCCGCGGGTCTATGATTCCGACACCATCCTCAACCTGCACGACATCCCCAAGGAGATTCTGATTGTCGGTGGAGGGGTGATCGGCTGCGAGTACGCCTGCATGTTCGCGGCGCTGGGTATCCGGGTGACGTTGCTGGAGGGGCGCGACCACCTGCTGGCCTTCCTTGATCGAGAGGTCTCCAATCTGCTCACCCACTGCATGGTCGGCATGGGTGTGGACGTGCGTTTTGGCGAAACGGTGGCGGGGGTGGAGGTGACGCCCTCACACCTGGGCGCGACGCTGGCCTCCGGTGCCACCGTCCACACCGGGACGATTCTGGTGACGGCCGGTCGCAGCGGCAACACCGGCACGCTCAATCTGTCCGCCGCGGGGCTCGCCGCCAACAAGCGCGGGCTGATCGAGGTCAACGGCCAGTATCAGACCGCCGTGCCTCACATCTATGCGGCGGGTGACGTCATCGGTTTCCCTGCGCTGGCCGCGACCTCGATGGAGCAGGCGCGGGTCGCGATGGTGCATGCCTTCGACCTGAAGTACAAAACGAAGGTCGCGCCGATTTTACCGTATGGCATCTACACCATCCCGGAGTGTTCCATGGCCGGTGAAACCGAGGAGTCCCTCGCCGCGAAGTGCGTGGCC
Organism: Opitutaceae bacterium; assembly: GCA_041746615.1. GTDB lineage: Bacteria > Verrucomicrobiota > Verrucomicrobiia > Opitutales > Opitutaceae > CAMAXB01. The sequence goes on from JBGTGS010000214.1 coordinate 9,129, forward strand.
TACATCCCGGGAGTGGCGCGCTACGATGCCAATGCCCGGGGGCAGATCATCGGCGTGCGTGACGGGTTTCTGAAACTGTTGTTCGACGCCGACACCATGACCTTGCTCGGCGTGCACGCCATTGGCGAGCAGGCAACCGAACTCGTGCATGTCGGCCTAGTCGCCCTGCATGCCGGGGCCGGTGCGGATCTTTTCATCGAAACCTGTTTCAACTACCCGACGCTCGGTGAACTCTACAAGTATGCCACTTACGATGCGCTCGGCCGACGGGCCGTGCTCCGTGGGGAATCGCAGGCACCGTTCGACCCCGCACATGATGCGGGCCTGCTTTGATGGCGGTCGGGGAGTTGTCATTCCCGGAAGTTGATGATGGCTTTGGTGCAAGGGATTGCTAAATCACAGCCAAGGCATGCCGCGCTTTTTCTCCACCTACGTTGAAAAACTCGACGCCACTTACCGCGACCGGCCGTATTTCGTGGGCCTGAAGGCCCGTCTGCTGGCAGCCTTCGGGTGGCTGCTGGTGGTGTTTGTGCCGCTGAACATCGCAAAAATCATCTGGCTGGAGCCGCCAGGGATGCCCTATCGGTTCGGGGCGAATGTTTTCATGGCAGCGGCGGCGCTGCTTTCCCTGGTTTGGGTGCACCGGGGACGACCGGAACTGGCGGGCGGCATTTTTGTGCTGGCCGCCGTTTTGCCCGTTCACGCCCTGTTGCCGCTCATGCCGGCGATTCACCAGCCCTTGAGTGTGGCGATTCTGGTGTTTGTCTTTGATCTGGTCATGTTGCTGCTGGCCCTGGTGTTTGCCTCGCGTCTGGTGGCCTTCGGGGTGCTGGCCATCATCATGGCGAGCCAGATTTCCTTCCATTGGATAGTGCTGCACGGCGGGCACTTCGATGAAGCGCTGCACCTGGCCGCGGACACGCTGGTGAGGGAGGGTTTGATTGCTACTTTCATCATCTTCTTTCTCGGGATCGCGCTGGTCCGGATGATTGAATCGGCGCACCGGCGGAGCGAGCAGGCGCTCAGTGAGACCCAGATCATGAATGAGAACCTCGGAAGGCTGGTTGCCGAGCGGACCGTCGAACTTGAGGCCGCGACCGAGCGGGCCAACGAGGCTTCGCGGGCGAAGGGGGATTTCCTGGCCAACATGAGCCATGAGATACGCACGCCGCTCAATGGAATCATTGCTTCCGCTGATCTTTTGCGGCACCGCTCCGACTTGTCCCCGGTGGACGCCGGGCATGTCCGGCTGATCGCCGATTCCGGGGAACTGCTGTTGAAACAGCTCGGAGATATCCTGGACATTTCGAAGATCGAGGCGGGGCAGCTCGGGCTGGAAGCCCACCCGTTCGAGCTGAATCCCCTGGTGGCGGATTGCGTGGCGCTGGTGATGCCGCAGGCGGAGGCGGGTGGAATCAGCCTTGAACATGAGTTGACCCCCGGGCTGCCGGCGGCTTTTGAAGGTGACAGTTTCCGTTTGCGGCAGGTCCTGCTCAACCTGATGTCGAATGCCATCAAATTTACCCCCCGGGGAGGCCGGGTGCGGATCGCGGTCACTTCCCTCGGGACGGTGGAAAATCGCGTCACCCTCAGGTTTGATGTAAGTGACACGGGCATCGGCATGGATGCGGATGCGATGAAGCGCATCTTTGAGCGGTTCACGCAGGCTGACACCTCGACGACGCGACGATATGGCGGCACGGGTCTGGGCCTCGCCATCAGTTCGCGCATCATCGGCATGATGGGCGGGCGGATTGAAGCGGAGAGTGTGCCCGGCCAAGGATCGTTGTTCCATTTCATGGTATCCCTGCCGGCCATCGAATCCGCTGTCGCCACGGAGCCCGCCGTCAAGCCCCGGCCGGTTTCCCTGGGGTTGCGCGTGCTGGTGGCGGAGGACAACGCCATGAACCGGAAAATTCTCGGTGCCCAGCTGGACCAGTTGGGCTGCACCTGGACGATGACCAACGACGGCGATGAATTTTTGCAGGTGGTGCAGCAGGCGCCGCTTCCGGATGTGGTGTTGATGGATTGCCACATGCCCAGCCTGGACGGATGGGAAGCGACGCGCCGTTTGCGGGGATGGGCGGGGGACGAGCGAGCGACTCCCCTCCAGCAGCAGGCCGCGAACCTGCCGGTCATTGCCCTGACCGCCGCCGTGCTACCGGAAGAGCGCAAACGATGTCAGGAGGCCGGCATGAATGCGTTTCTCGCCAAGCCCGTCAAACTCGCCGATCTTAGGGAAGTGCTGAAATCACTCTCCGGTACTTCAGTTCGGAAGTGACACTTTACGAATGGGTTATCAGTTTGTTGATGGGAAATAAGCCCTTGGGGTGATTCCGAAGACAGGGGCGTTGTCTCCGATAAAAGCGGGTACGATTCGGAATAATGGATATGTGCGACCCAGGCATTTGCTGATAGACGGAATTCTTGTCGTTTTGCAGTATCATCTATAACCAATTGATACCGATAGGATTATAATGCAAATAATGAGCATAAAGAGAGTTGCTCTGTCGATTCACTTTACAGTTTGATCAAGCCCGGAGACAGTCCTGAATTAAGATCCCTCGCAAGATTCAGATATGTAACGGTTAATGATCTGTGGCAAATAAATGGCATATTAATTGCTGAGACCCAGGTCCAATTCTTGGTTTGCCTGCTTGGAGCGATCCAAGTGGGCGATGACCATCAACCCCTGGCTGCTTACCCTCGAAATGAAGACCCTCCTAATCACCCTGCTTGCCATCGCTGCTATTCACGCGTCTGCCTTGGCCGTACCTCTCAGTCAATGGACCTTTGATGCCTCCACCCAGTCTCCGGCTTTGGTCGATCCCAAGGTCACGACCTCGGACTTCACCGTCAGTGCAGGGGCACACTCATTTGTCGCGGGAAACCCATCATCGGGCTCGGCGATCAATGCGAGCGGGTGGGCCATCGCCGATGGGGTTAAGTGGTGGCAGTTCACCGTTACGGCCCAAACGGGACATCTGCTCGATCTCACAGCGCTCACCTTTGACCAACGGGCATCCGCCACGGGGCCGACTGCCTGGTCGCTGATGATCAACGGGATCGCGGCCGCCATCGCCCAGGCCACGAGTGGAGCGTTTTCAGCGAGTCCCATGCACCAGATCGATCTGACCGCGGCCACCTTCCAGGGCTTGGGCTCGGCCGAGGTGCGCATCTTCGGTTATGGAGCGGGTTCATCCGCCGGCACATGGCGGTTGGACAATGTCAGCTTGAACGGCGCAGTCGTCTCTGCGGCGCAACCCGTGCCCGATGAGGGCTCAACGGCGCTGCTGCTGATGATCCCCGGCCTTGCGCTGTGGTCCGTGCACCGTCGCCTGCGCGTTCGCGACCAGGCATAGGGGTACACCTTGAGTTGTTTGCGGTAGGTGCCGCGCTGGCGCGCCACCGTTGAAACTCAAGCCGGGGAAGGCTCTGCCTTTGGCGCTTGCTGATAGCGGAGGGGGAAAACAACCCGGAAGGTCGTGCCCGTTTCCGCTGAGGTGGCGATCTCGATGCTGGCACCGAGCAGCTCACACAGGCGCTTCACGATGGAGAGGCCGATCCCTTCGCCGGGTTGGTGGAGGGACGGGATCGAAGGAGTGGAGGCTCTTTCCGGTGCCGACAGCACCTGCGAGGCTTCACCCTGGTTGTCGTCGCTTTTGTCATCCGAATCCTTCGCGCTTGCCGTGGCTTCCTGCAGGCCGGTCACAAGCGGGGTTCCGGGCACTGATAACATCCCCGGCCCGGTATCCTTGACCATCAGCCACCAGGTTTCCTTTTCTTCGCCCCAGGTCACTTCGACCCCGCCGTGCGGGGTGTATTTGAGGGCATTGCCCAGGAGATTTTTCGCCAGCCGCCGGGTTTTTTCCGCATCGCCCTCGACCATCAGCCGGTCCAGACCCTGCCCTTCCAGGAACAAGTGATGTTCGTGGGCCATGGGCTGATGGGCTGCGCACAGCTCGGTGAGCAGGGCGGAGGCGTCAAAAGGGGCGATTTTACGGGTTTCCTGGCCGGCCTGCAGCCGGAACCCCTGCTGCCAGCGGTGGAGGCCATGCTTGATTCCCTCTATCTTCTTATCGGCGTCGGCGGCGCGGGCATCCGTCTCGCCTGAACGCGAGCGAAGGCGGAGCTCGAACGCGTCGAGCATCTCGGGGACGTGGTCTTGAAACTGCCCGAGGGCGAGCGAGCGCCCGGTGGTCTGTTCGGGATCAGCCCGGTCTGCCTTGCGCCAGGCCTGCATGATGGCGTCCCGCCGTTCGGCAAAATGGTCACTCAGTGCGGCGAACTGCTGACTTTGGGTAAGGGACACTGAACAATCCTGCCGGGAGGCAGGGCAATAGCGACTTCCATCTAATGGGGGGCCGGGATCTCGTGCGCCTGGCAGGCTGGAACAATTAAGCTGCACGCATGGACCTGCATCCGGACCCGGCGGATCAGTGATCAAAGTTTATGGTTTCATGAAACCTTCGGGCAAAGCTCGCTAAACAGAGATATCGGCATGACCGTGGTGTTCGCCGTCGGGGAAACGAACATACCGAAGGCAAGTCAACTCAATCAAGGAACCACCCACCATGGGCGATCGATCCCCGAAATCCACCCAGAAGCAGGCTGCGCAAAAGCAGTTGAAGGCCGACGGTTTGAATCAGCAAAAGAACGCGCTGATCATGGCACAACAGGCCACGAAGGCCAAAGCTGCCGCCACCAAGCGAAAGTAGGCTGACGCCGGTCACGGGCGCCATCGGAGCAATCCGGGTGCGGCGTCCCGGCCGGGTACCACAACTATTCCACCCAACCCCAAGCTCATGGCCAAATCCCAGAATTCACAGAAACAGGCACGCAAACAGCCCTTGAAGACCCCGGCCCAGAAAAAGGCCGACAAGCGGGCGAAGAAGAGCCGCCAATAGCAGCCAGCTCGCACTGGGCTGCTAAAGCCGCGCCAGGTGCGGCGACCAATGGGACTTTCCGTGGTTGAAGTTACCCCACGGTCGCGATCAGGACATTATACCGGTCGTGACGTCCTGAGGGCGGTATGCGGGATTTTGCAGACCGATGACGTTTTATTAAGGCAAGGCCCCTGCGTTTGCTTGCGGCCTGACTTCCCACCTGCCTGATTTGGGGGTATATGGTAAGAATCACTGGCGAATATCAGGGCGATCTCCACTGCGTGGCCGTGCATACGCCGTCGGACAGCCGGCTGGTCACCGACGCGCCCAAGGATAATCAGGGCAGGGGTGAGGCCTTTTCCCCCACGGACCTCGTGGCCACCTCCTTGGGGGTGTGCATGGCCACCACCATGGCCATTGTCGCCCGTCGCCACGGGATCGAACTGGACGGCATGACGTTTGAGGTGACCAAGGAAATGTCCATCCACTCCCCGCGGCGGATTGTCCGCCTCGCCTCGCAGGTCTGGTTGCCGCCCGCGGCCCGGCAGCTTCCGGAGGGCTTGATGGAGCAAACGGCCCTGACCTGTCCGGTAATGCTGAGCCTGCATCCCGAGGTGGCCAAACCGCTGGTCTTGCATTGGCAAACCTGAACCCATGTCGGATCTCCCCTCCCCACCACTGCCGACGGCATTCCCGCCCGGGCTAGCGAATCTGTTGCCCGAGGTCTGGACGCACACCGGTGTGGGCCTGTGCCTGACCGACAGCACCGGGATCATCCGGATGGTCAACGCCGCCTTCTCCACGATCACCGGATATGCTACGGATGAGTTGGTCGGAGTGTCGTTGATCCGGCTCCAGCCGGCGGAGTCGGCCGTGGCCTCAACCGCAACCCATGCGACCATCATCGAAGGAAACACTCCGGCCTCCGCGGTCACCTACTTGCATAAAAGCGGACGACCGCTCTTCACCCACACCACGGATGCCCGGTTGGTCGCGGGTTCCGGTCAGGTTTATCGCCTGACTTCGCTGATCGATCTCGATCACGAAGCCCGCAGTTCCCCCCGGCTGGAGCAGCTGCAGCGGGCTGAGAACTTCGTCATGCTGGCCGGGGCCATCAGCAATGATTTTAACAATCTCCTGGCCATCATCATGGGCTACACGTCCTACCTGCAGGATGCACCGGACGAGCCCCGCCGGGTTCATGAAGCGGTTAGGGGCATTGATCTTACCGTGCAACGGGCGGCCGACCTCATCAAGCAGACGCTCTATCTTACCCGCCAGACCCCCCCCACCTTTCAGCGGGTTGATCTGGGCCAGCTGGCCGAGGACATGATCCGCACGCTTTCCTCGCACGAATCATGGGCGCTCGATATTGCCCTGACCTCACCGCCGGACCTGCCGGCAACCACGCTGGATCCACGGCACCTGGATGACATGATCCGGCGGCTCTGCCGCAAGGCGGTGGATGCATTCGGGCCGGGCATTCATGTCCGGCTCGCCCTCATGGCCATGTCCGGTCCGCTGTTGCAGGTGCGCTTCTCCGAGGCCCGGGAGCCGCTTTATGTCATGTTGGAAATAAGGCTGAAGCCCCGGCCCGGTGCGCCGCGAACCGGCGTTGGCTGGAATAATCATCGGGATTTTGCCATGATAGCGATGGAAAGCCTCATGGCCTTGCACCGTGGGTGCTGCGAGCGCGTGGTCCTCGAGGATGAGGAGGTTGCCTTCCGTCTTTATTTCCCGACCTTGCCGGAAACCACTCCGGTGGGGGCGTCGGCGCGGGGCGACGGACGCACGGTCCTGCTGATTGATGACGAGGAGTCCCTGCTGCATGCTCTCGGCTATGCCCTCGAGCGGCACGGTTGCCGGGTGCTGAAGGCGCGTGATGGATTGCAGGCGGTTGAGCTCCACCGCCAGCATCGGGATGAGATCGCCATGGTCCTGTGCGACCTCGGCCTGCCCGGCATGAGCGGGTGGGAGGCCTTCATGAAAATGAAGGAGACGGATCCGGAGGTCCGGGTGATCATGATGAGCGGCCACCTCGATCCCTCATTGAATGCCGAAATCCACCGGGCCGGCGCCTGTGGATTCCTGCAAAAGCCCTTCGCCATCGCGAAGGCGGTGGCGCAGGTGCAGGAGCACTTGAACAAAGCCGGCTGACCCGGCTCAGCCTGAACTGCCGGTGAAGCGATAGGTGGTGTTGAAGATCAGTTCTATGCGCGGACTGACCCACACCCGAACCTTGATCTGGCCGGATGCGGCATCATCCGGAGCGATGCGGCCCTCGATCCGACGCGGATCCCCCCCGGACTCCTCGGCCCGGCCTGTGAAGTCCAATGACTCGCCTGCGGCGATGCGCCGCAGTTCATCGTCACTCAGATCAATGGTGATGCGGCCGCTTTCACTGGCGAAGAAGAACGGGAACACCTTGGCGGTGTAGCTCGATTCGTAGCCCTCACCCACGCGGCGGAAAGGCGGCATGGCCAGGGTCACACTGCCGATGTAGATCGACGTTTTCGCAGTTTCCACGGTGGCCTCGGCATAGTGGGGGCCGGGAGGAGGGGGCAGGGGGTCCGCCCCGGACGCCGGGCTCGCGCCGGTCAGCAGGGCACTGAGGATAATAAGACGGAAAGGCATGGGAACATAGGGGCAGCAGCGTCGGCCCTGGGCAATCCCATCTTTCGCGTTGCGCCCCCTGCACCGGGGCCGTGTGCTGGCCCGCATTATGGCAAAGCAATCCCAAGCCACCTGGGGCGGGCGTTTTTCGGCGGGACCGGCGGACTTGATGCTGCGGTTCAGCGAATCGGTGTCGTGCGACCACCGGCTCGCGCCCTTTGATGTAGCGGGGAGCAAGGCCCATTCCGCAATGCTCGCCCATGTCGGCCTCATCACCGCAAAGGAACGGGATGCAATCCACGCCGGGCTCGACGCCATCCTCGGGGAGATCTCGGCGGGCCGATTCAAGTGGGATCCCCGGCTGGAGGATGTTCACATGAACATTGAGCATGCGCTGACCCAGCGCGTGCCGGCCGCGGCCAAGCTGCACACCGCCCGCAGTCGCAACGATCAGGTGGCGACGGACATGCGCCTCTTTTTCAAGCATGCCTGCACCGTGCTGGGGGAGAAGATCCTCGGAGCCCAGCGCGCTCTCCTGGCGATTGCCATGCGCGACGGCGAAGTGCTCGTGCCGGGTTATACCCACCTGCAACGCGCCCAGCCGGTCTGCCTGGCCCACCATCTCTTCGCCTATCTTGAAATGCTGGACCGCGACCGCGACCGGTTTGCCACGGTGGCTGATCATGCCAACTGGTGCCCCCTGGGCTCCGGTGCCATTGCCGGCACCACCTTGCCGATTGACCGTGAGTTCACCGCGAAAGCGCTCGGTTTCATCGACGGCCGGGGACGACCGCGGGTCACGCAGAACTCAATGGACACGGTTGCGGATCGCGACCTCTACATCGAGTTCGCCGCTGCCTGCGCCCTGACCGGGGTGCATTTTTCCCGGCTGGCCGAGGATCTCATCATCTGGTCCAGCGTGGAATTCCGCTTCATCGAACTGCCCGATGCCTTCTGCACCGGATCCTCGCTGATGCCGCAGAAGAAAAATCCCGATTCCTGCGAGCTGCTCCGCGGCAAGGCCGCACGCCTGCAGGGCAACCTGCAAACCCTCCTCACCCTCGTGAAGGGTTTGCCGCTGACCTACAACCGGGATCTCCAGGAGGACAAACCCCCCGTTTTCGACAGCTTTGACCAGACTGCGTTGTGTGCGGATGTCGCCGCCGGAACCGTAGCCGGCCTGACGGTCGATCGCGCCCGATGTGCGGCAGCGGTGGAGGATCCAGCCCTGCTGGCTACCGATTTGGCGGATTATCTGGTCGACCGGGGAGTGGCCTTCCGGGAAGCCCACCACGCCGTCGGTGCCGTTGTGAAATTGGCCGAACGCAAGCAAACGCGGTTGGACAAGCTGCCGGTCGCGGAGGTTCAGGCGATCCACAAGGGTTTCGGTCCCGACTGGCCGGTGGTCTTTGATCTCCGGCGGGCGATGTCCATGCGTCGTGGCACCGGCATGCCCGGTCCGGTCCAGGTGAAAAAGCAACTCGCCCGCTGGCGCAAGGTTCTGGCCTGACACGCACGCCGTGTACGCCCGGCTGTTCCCGACTGAGAAATCCGATCCCGAGCTGACGCCGTTCCGCTCGGGGCTGGTCTTCAGCTTCTTCAATGCGCTGACCTGGCAGATTGGGATCGGCACGCCCATGGTGCTGTTTGCGGAGCAGCTCGGAGCCACGCCTTTCCAGGTCGGCCTGGCCTATTCGTTCGTTTTTCTGCTCACGCCGATCCAGATCATCTCCACGTCTTTGTTGCCGCGCTATGGATACAAGCGGGTCATGCTGGCCGGGTGGGGCCTGCGCAGCCTTTTCCTCACGGTGCCGGTGATGCTCGCGGTGCTGGCCCCCCGGCTTGGGCTGCAGGGATGGATGATCCATGCGCTGGTCGGCAGCGTTTTTTTATTCTGCTTCTTCCGCTCCATCGGCGCGGCGGCGATCGTGCCTTGGTTTTATACCATCCTGCCGGTGGGGGCGCGCGGGCGCTACTTCGCGAACGAGCAGTTTGTCTCGGGCATCGCCGGGGTGGGCACCCTCATGGCGAGCGCCACGCTCTTTGCCCTGCTGCCCATTTATGCCGCCTTGCTGGCCCAGTATGGCATCGCCCTGTTCGGTTCCACCCTGAGTTACTTCGCGTTGCAGCGATTGCCGGATGCCGCCAATCCATCCGCCATCAGCCTCGCAACGGTGGTGCGCGACACCCCCCGGCACATGTTCGCGGCTTCGGCCTTTCGCCGCTACCTTTGGCTGGTGGTCTGGTATGCGGTGGTGACCACCTCCATCCCGCCCTTCGCTGCTTACTTCCTGAAGGCCGGAGCGGGTTTGGCCGCCTCGCAAATCATGATGTTCGAGGTTCTCCGTTACGCCGGTGTGATCGTCGCGGCCTGGCTCATCGCCAAACGGATCGATCTGGTCGGTGCACGCGCCTTCTTCCTGCTCGCCCTCGCGCTCCACGCCATCGTCGCGGTCTACTGGTGGATCTTTCTCCAAACGGGTGGCGAGGGCATCGCCGGTGTGTTGATTGTCTATTTCATCCTCGGCCTGGGCGCGGCCTGCTGGACGATCGCGAATCTGAATTACCTGCCCAAAGTGACGCCGCCTGAGCATCGCACCCTCATGGTTTCGATCCACGGTGCCGTCACCGCCTGTCTTGGCGGATGCGCCCCCATCATCTGGGGCTTCGTCCTCAAGGGTGGAACCCCCGGCGCTCCGGCAATCAATGTGGGCATGTTTCAATTCTTCTTCATCACGGTGGTGATCAGCGCCGTCCTGCTCTCCCCGCTCATGGCCAGGCTGCCCGAGGACAACCGCGAGCCCGTGGACCCTCTGGTCATCGGCAACGCCATTTTGCATCCCTTCCGCGCCGCCACCTATCTGGTGCAGCTGATCGATCTCAACGCCCTGCGCAAACCGGGCGAGGGCCGGATCGACACCTCGAGGAAATCATGATTTCTCCGACCGTGAAGCCGGCCGGCCGCCGATCCTGAGGTCTCCGCATTACGTATCCATGTCCCGAATCCGCATCCTTTCCGACCGTGTCGCCAATCAGATCGCCGCCGGCGAGGTGATCGAGCGTCCGGCTGCGGTCGTGAAGGAGCTGCTGGAGAACGCCATCGACGCCGGGGCGACCCGCATCGAGGTCGAGTTCCGCCATGGCGGCCGCTCCCTCATGCGCATCGAGGACAATGGTTCCGGCATGTCACGCGATGACGCGCTGCTCGCCCTCGAACGGCATGCGACGAGCAAAATTGCCGAGGCTGACGACCTGAATCGGCTGGCGAGTTTCGGCTTTCGCGGCGAGGCCCTGCCATCGATTGCAAGTGTGTCGCGCTTCACCATGCAGACCCGGGAATCGGGCGCCGATGCGGGTACGGAGATCCTGGTCAACGGCGGGAAGTTCGTGCACGTGCGCGACTGCGGACGCCCGGTGGGCACGCGCATCGAGGTGGCCCAGTTGTTCAACTCGGTGCCCGCGCGCCGCAAGTTCCTCAAGACCGACCAGACCGAGGCCGCCCACATCGTTACCGGCGTGCGGCTCTACGCCCTCGCGTTTCCGCAGGTGGCCTTCACCCTCATCGAGGACGGCCGCGTGATCTTTCGTTCACCCGAGTGCACCGACCTCGCCGGGCGGGTCGGGGAGATCTTCGGGCGGCAGCTGGCGGACGGATTGGTGCCGATTACAGCCACTGAATCCGGCATGAGACTGAGCGGACTGGTCGGTCGTCCCGGGATTGGCCGCTCCACCCGGCACGAGATGATCACCTTCGTCAACCAGCGCCCGGTGGACAGCCGGACCCTCAACTATGCGTTGCTGGAGAGCTACCACGAATCGCTGCCCAAGGGGCGCTATCCGCTGGCCTTCGTTTTCCTTGAAATTGATCCCGCGGCGGTGGATGTGAACGTTCATCCTGCCAAGCGGGAGGTGCGCTTCCGGAGCGAGCCGCTGGTGCGGGGCTTTATGATTCGGAGTGTGCTGCAACGACTGCGGGAGTTGTCCGCCCCCGGTGAAGGAATGCCATCGTCCGCAGCCGGACCGGAAGCCGCCCAGCCACCGATTCTACCGTCCCTGGCCGCCCCCCGGCCATCGGCACCGGTGCTTACGCCATCGGGTGCCATCCTGCGTTCGCCCGGTCCGGGGGCTTCCTCCAACGCATCCCGACCTTCCGCGACCGCTGGACCGGCACCGGTTGCGGGGCAGCCTCCACCGGCCTCGCCCTCTGCAGCATCCGCCGCAGTGAGCTGGCGTTACCTGGGCCTGGCCCATGGGAACTACGCGCTTTTTGAGACTCCGTCGGGCCTGGTGCTGGTGGACCGTCGGGCTGCGCATGAGCGCATCTGGTTCGAACGCCTGCAGGCTCAGTTTCAGGCGGGAGCCGTGCCGTCCCAACATCTGCTTTTGCCCGTCCCGATGGAACTCGACCCGGTATCCACAGCCCTGCTGTTGGAGCGTCGCGCCTTCCTCGAGGCGCATGGGTTTGTGATCGGTGAATTTGGACGGAACTTTTTTCGCATTGAGGCGCTGCCTGCGTGGATGGAACCGGCCGACGCCGAGCCTTTTGTCCGCGATCTCTTGGGTGCATTGAGGGAGGGTCGCCTGCAGCATCGTGACCTTGCGGTGGCCCGTGAGGAACTGGCGCGCCTGGCCGCATCCCGTGCGGTGCGGCTGCCTGATGGGACCGGCGAAGCCGCCATGCAGTCGCTCGTTGCGGAGCTCTTTGGCTGCGCCGCTCCCCTGACCAGTCCCACGGGACGGCCCACCCACATTGAATGGAGCCAGGCTGAGCTCGCCCGGCGCTTCCAGCGTTGAGCAGCATCCATCAGCAAAAGGCCAAATCCCAGACGCCAAACGCCAAAGAAAGCTCATACCCCATCTTCAGGGGTGCATCAGGGAGCTATTGAAGTTCTTTGGAGTTTGTCCCGCATACGGGATTGGCGTTTGGGATTTGCTCCCGTCCGCTCCGGACTGGCATGGTTCCTGTTAGAACCGTGTCGTTCCCGCCTTCTCATATCTCATTTTCATGCCTGCCGCCAAAAAGACCTTCAAACCCGTCGTTCCCAACACCGTACAACCCGCGGATGTCGCCACCTTCAAGGCAGCCATTGTGCAGCAACTGATCGCCACGCTGGCCCGGGACTCCGGGACGGCGACGTCGCGCGACTGGGCCACGGCCACCGCACTCGCCGTGCGCCAGCAGCTCCACGAGCGCATGATTGCCACCCAGGCGGTGCACAACGCGAAGAATGTCCGCCGGATCTACTATTTTTCCCTGGAATACCTCATGGGCCGGCTCTTTGGGAGCAACCTGCTGGCCACCGGTCTCTACGAAACGGCCCAGGCGGCCCTCGCCGAACTCGGCCAGGACTTCGACATGGTGCGGGACTCCGAGGTGGACATGGGCCTGGGCAACGGCGGCCTCGGCCGGCTGGCGGCCTGCTTCCTTGACTCGATGGCGACCCTGGATTTACCCGCCCTCGGCTACGGCATCTATTACGAATACGGCCTGTTCAAGCAGGAGTTTGTCGAAGGGCATCAGGTCGAGCATCCGGACAACTGGATCATCTTCGGCGAACCGTGGGAGGTCGTGCGTCCCGAGTACACCCAGGAGGTCCAGCTGTACGGTCGCGTTGAGAATGTTTTCGATGATCGGGGGAATTCACGGCCCCACTGGATCGAGACCAAGCGTATCCTTGGTGTGCCCCACGACATTCCCACCGCCGGCTATGGCACCAAGACCGTCAATCTCCTGCGGCTCTGGGCCTCGAAATCCACCGAGGAGTTCGATCTGGCGGTGTTCAACAGCGGGGGCTACGTCGAGGCGGTCCGGGAAAAAGCCATTGGCGAAACCGTCTCCAAGGTGCTTTACCCGAATGACAAAACGGAGAACGGCAAGGAGCTGCGCCTCGTGCAGCAGTACTTCTTTGTGTCCTGTTCGATGCGGGATCTCATCCGGCGCCACTTCCGCAATCCCGACAACACATGGGATAATTTCGCCGAAAAGGTCGCCGTCCAGCTCAACGACACCCATCCGGCCGTGGCCGTGGCCGAGCTCATGCGCATTCTCATCGATGAGCAGGGTTACGCTTGGGATCGCGCCTGGGACATTGTCACCCGCACCTTTGCCTATACCAACCACACCCTGCTTCCCGAGGCGTTGGAGCGCTGGGGGGTGCCGCTTTTCGAGCGGGTGCTACCGCGCCACCTCCAGATCATTTATGAGATCAACAGCCGCCTGCTCAAGCAGGTCGAGGCCCATTGGCCCGGCGACCAGGAAAAGCTGCGCGTGTGTTCGCTCATCGAGGAGAACGGTCACAAGATGATCCGCATGGCCAACCTGGCCGTCGTCGGTTCGCATGCCGTGAACGGGGTCGCCGCGTTGCACACCAAACTTCTCAAGCAGGACCTTTTTCCCGAATTCGACGCCCTCTATCCCGGCAAGTTTCAAAACAAGACCAACGGCATCACCCCGAGACGCTGGCTCCTCAAGTCAAACCCACGCCTCGCCCGATTGATCACCTCGAAGATCGGCGACGGCTGGATCCGTGATCTCGACCAGCTTCGCGGACTGGAGAAATACGCCGACAACGCGGAATTCCAGCGTGAGTTCATGGAGATCAAGCGGGCCAACAAGGTCGACCTCGCCGCCGTCATCAAGAGCGATTGCGGGGTCGAGGTTTCCCCCGACGCGATCTTCGACGTGCAGATCAAACGCCTGCATGAGTACAAGCGCCAGCACCTGAACCTGCTGCACATCCTTACGCTCTACCGGCGTCTCCTCCAGAATCCCGACCTCGATCTGGTCCCGCGGGTCTTTGTCTTCGCCGCCAAGGCCGCTCCCGGCTACGACCTCGCCAAAAACATCATTCGCGCGATCAACGTCATCGGTGATCACATCAACAACGACGAGCGGACCGGGGGCAAACTGAAGGTGGCCTTCCTGCCAAATTACCGCGTGTCGCTCGCCGAGCGCATCATTCCCGCCGCCGATCTTTCCGAGCAGATCTCCACGGCCGGCAAGGAGGCTTCCGGCACCGGCAACATGAAGCTCGCGCTCAACGGTGCCCTGACCATCGGCACGCTCGACGGTGCCAATGTTGAGATCAAGGAGGAGGTCGGCGATGATAACATCTTCATCTTCGGCCTGACCGTGGACGAGGTCGTGGAGCTGGGCCAGAACGGCTACAATCCCTGGGACTACTATCAGGCGGACGAGGAACTCCGCGCCATCATCGACTGGATCGGCTCCAACTATTTCGTTCCGGATGAATCGCATCCCTTCGGCGCTCTTCATCACAGCCTCCTTGCCGGCGGAGACCCCTACAAGGTTCTCGCGGACTACCGTTCCTATGTGGAGGCTCATCAAGCCGTCGATGTCGCCTATCGGGACACCGCCGGGTGGGCGAAGAAGGCCATCCTCAACACCGCCCGCGTCGGCAAGTTCTCCAGTGATCGCACCATCCGGGAATACGCCAAGGATATCTGGCAACTCCTCGCCGTTCCGGTGAAGTAGGGGTATTTGTAGCGAGTAGCGGGTAGTGAGTAGCGGGTAGACATGCCAACCCGAAACATCATCGGCGGCGAAGCCGCCTTCAGTAAAGCTCAGGGTTGCCCGGAGCTTTACTATGGCAACCTTTGCCGCGAATAGGGATCTTATCCAATGTGTACTGGCTCCGAATCCTTTGCGTAGGGTTGGCTGCCGTCGCCTCGTTGAAGGCGGCGGATTGGTGGCGGCTTCCGTTCGCCGGCACGGTTTCCGGTGAGTTGGTCCTCCTCGGGGAGGATGGCCCGCGCCTTCGCTGGCAGTTGACGGGGCTGAGTCCCGGTGAATCGAACCGTGAGGTTACCTTTGCGGTCGAGGGTGGGGATGCCCGGGTGGAGGGCCGCGCCGCGATCAATGCCGACACCGGGGAGGGCACTTGGCGTATCGAGAAAGGAGACTTTGGCCTGGCAACCTGGTTTGCGGCGTTGGCACCCCGATTCGGAGAGGCCCTGGCAGGTGTGACTGCGGATGGGCGGCTGACCCTGTCAGGCGAAGGCACCTTGGTTTCAGGCAAACCCATCGGACGGCTGCAGGTCAGCATCGCGGACGCCATCCTGAGGAAGGCGGCTGCCGATTGGGAACTGGCCGGGATAACGCTTGAGGGAGACTTTGACCTCGAAGGCCAGGGTGAACTGACCTCATCCATCACCACCCTCCGACAGGGTGCATGGATGCTGCATGACGGCCGGGTCGGGCTTGCCCTCGGTTCGGGGAAGTTGGCCACCGTCACCGGCCTGCAGGTGAGCGGGCTGGGGGGGAAGTTGGATCTCGATCCCTTCTCTTTCACCTGGGATCTGCCGGAGGTCGATTTGACCCTTCGCCTGACCGGATTGAGCCTGGGTGAATTATTGACCTACCTGCCCGAGGCGCTGTCGGAGGCGGTGGGGCGGGTGGATGGCCGGGTGGATGTTCGCTGGAGTCAGGCGGAAGGATTGCGGATGGGTGCAGGCTGGCTGGGTTTGACGGGAGAAAGTGAAGCCTCGGTCCGGCTCACCCCTTTTCCAGGACTGATCACATCCCAGTTGGATGCAGGTAATCCCGGTTTCATGCCCCTGCAACGCATCGAGTTGGGGCAGACAGCCCTCAATGTCACCTTGTTGCGGGCCGTTTTTTCACCGGAGGGGGATGAGCGGGGCCGGACGGCCTCCGTCCGCCTTCAGGCCGAACCCCTGGACCCGATGCTCAAAGCGCCCATTATCATCGACCTCAATGTTGCCGGCCCACTCGACCAGTTGATCAAACTCGGGCTGGAAGGACGGGTAAGTTTCTGAACATTGGTTGATTCGGCCGGTCTATGACCTTATCCTTCTTTGCTTATGACACCTCGCGTCCTCTTCTTTTGCCTGCCGGTCCTGGGATTTACAGGCTGCCTCAATGTGAGGACCGCACCGATTGAAGTGAAACCCATCCACATCACGGTGGACGTCAATGTGAAGGTGGACCGGGCTTTGGATGACTTCTTCGGCGATCTCGACCGGAAATCCACGACCATCATCCCCGAATGATTTTCCTTTCATGAAAAAATCCCAATTTCTTCACCTGCTCGTCGCCTTCGGCCTGCTGGCTTTTGTCACCGGTGCTTTGCATGCTCAGGATCTCGGGACCGTGCGCGAACGCATGGCTGAGCGTCTGCCGCAGATTGATGCGCTCAAGGCCCAGGGTTCCCTGGGTGAAAACAACCGTGGATTGCTCGAAGTGCGCAGTCCCAGCGATGAGGCCACGGCCGTTTCCCGGGATGAGAACCGCGATCGCGAGGTGGTTTATGCAACGATCGCCAAGCAGACCGGATCCACTCCGGCGGCGGTGGGAACGGCGCGCGCCCGGCAGATTGCCACCAACAGTGCCCGTGGCGTCTGGCTTCAGCGCGAAAACGGCGAGTGGTACCGCAAGTGAAGCGGTGAGGGGAGGACCGGGCGCATGGGGACTTTAAGCCCGGTGCGCATCCGGGGTGATGTTCCGGCAATCCGCACCCGCTTACTTCCGGGCATGGGCGGCCCGCAGGGCATCGGCCACGTTGTCCGGAACGAAATGGGCCACATCACCGCCATACCTGGCGACCTGCTTGACAAGGGTGGAACTGCAGTAGCTGTAGGCTTCGTTGGGCATGACGAAGATGGTTTCCACCTTGGGCTGCAGGTGGCGGTTCATCAGCGCCATGTTGAACTCGAACTCAAAATCGGAGAGGGCCCGCAGGCCGCGGATGATGGCGTCGGCCTTGATCTCCACGGCGAAATCCACGAGCAGACCGCCGAAAGTCACGATCTTGACGTTGTCGTATTTTGCCAGGTTGGGCTGCAGCATCTCCAATCGCTCTTCGGGCGTGAAGAGAGGGCTTTTGCCGAGATTGTGGGCAATCGCCACCGTGACCTGGTCAAACAAACGGGTGGCGCGGTCCAGCACATCGAGATGGCCGTAGGTGATGGGATCGAACGTTCCCGGGTAGATGCAATGGCGCATAGACGGCGCTTGTGCGCCGGGGCTCATCACGACAGGACGCCGCAGGAAGCGCAAGCGCTAGCATCCGGCAGCATCCTGCGGTGCAGGATGCTAATGCAGCGCTGCGTGCTGCCTCGGACTCTATAAACAATGTGTTTCCGGCACAACGTGCCGGTTAAGCAGCCTGTCGGGGAGGAGGCACCAGCTGCGGAACAAATATGACCTCAAGGTTTTTGCTCCCTTGCAAGTCCGACAGGCTGCTTATGGTCATCTCCGCCCTTGCCATCGGTGGCCGGGGGCAATCTTGTCATTCGCCCACGCGATGAACCTGCCGAACCTCATCACCCTCTCGCGGATACCCATGATGTTTGTCATCGCCTGGCTGATGTACCAGCCCTGGCCCGGGGCGGCTTCGCTGGCGTTCTGGCTTTTCATCGCCTGTGCGATCGGGGACTGGCTCGACGGTCATCTCGCCCGCAAACACGGCCTCGTCTCGAACTTTGGCAAGCTCATGGATGCGCTCACCGACAAGATCATGGTGATCGGCCTGATGGTCGTGTTCGTGGACCAGAATACGATCCCGATTTTCTGGGTGCTGCTGACGTTGTGTCGGGAATTTCTGGTGACGGGGATGCGCATGGTGGCGGCGTCGCAAGGCGTGATCGTGGCAGCTGACCGCAGCGGCAAGACCAAGACCATGACCCAGCTCATTGCGATCGGCTTCCTGCTGTTTGTGCCGATGCTGACGGAGGATATCGCGCTTTTCCTCAACTTCGATCTGAGCGACTACACCGCACTCATCCATAAGACCGGCCTGGCCCTCTTCATCGTGGGGACCGCGTTTGCGGTGAGCTCCGGCGCTACCTACCTCTGGCGCTATCGCGGTCTGATGCTCGGGGACGGAAAACGATGAGATTGCGCCAGCCGCTCTGGCCGCGGTTCCTGCCGACCCCGATGGTGCTGGCCTTCGCCACGCTCGGCCCGATCGGCCGGATCCGCCGTGCACCTGGAACCTGGGGATCGCTCGCCGGGCTGTTTTATTTCACGGTATTCTTTTACCCGCTCGGCATCTTTGGCACCCTTGTCTTCAGTGCGATCGGGGCCTACTTCGCCATCGCGATGTGCGGGGAGGCTGAGTTTCGACTCGGTCGACGGGATCCCGGTATGATCGTTCTCGACGAGTTCGTGGCCATTCCCCTCTGTTTTCTCGGCTGGCGGGAATTGCTGCCGATTGCCCCGCCCTGGGTGATCTTCCTCCTGGGGTTTGGACTCTTTCGTTTCTTCGATGTGCTCAAGCCGCTGGGAATCGGCCGGCTGCAAAACCTGCCCGATGGATGGGGAGTGGTCGCTGACGACCTGGCGGCCGCCCTCGCCGCCTGCGCCACCCTGCACCTCGGCGCGTGGCTGTGGACGACCCTTGGTTGAAGTCTAGCCAGCCAGGGGATTTGCCGCCTCCCGTCTCCGGACTTCCAGCCTCTGCCACCCATTACCGATCCCAATCCTGAGAAAGAGAAAGATTACGAGAAAGAGAACGAGGCGGGCACCCACCACCATTCGTGGTTGAAGGCGTTCCCTAAATCTCGCCGGCCCGGATGCAGGCGACTTCGCGGCCGGCGAAGGGGACGAGGGCCGGCATGGCGGCTTTGCAGCGATCCTGGGCATGCGGACAGCGCGGGTGGAAGGTACAGCCGGCCGGGGGATTCATGGGCGAGGGGGGATCACCGGGCAGCACGATGCGCTGGCGGCCGCGTTCGACGTCAGGGTCCGGGGTAGGAATCGCACTGACCAGGGCCCGCGTGTAGGGATGCCGGGGCTGGCCGATGACTTCGGCGGCCGGTCCCAGTTCGACAATCTTGCCGAGGTACATCACGGCAACGCGGTCGGAGATGTGCTTCACCACCGAGAGATCGTGGGCGATGAAGATGAGGCTGAGGCGCATCTTCCTGACCAGTTGGGCCAGGAGGTTGAGGATCTGCGCCTGAATGGACACGTCGAGTGCCGAGACGGGCTCGTCGGCGATGATCACCTTGGGCTCCAGCGCGAGGGCGCGGGCGATGGCTATGCGCTGGCGCTGCCCGCCGGAGAATTCATGCGGATACTTCTGCATGAACCGCGGGGCCAGGCCCACGGTGTCCATCAACGCCGCAACCCGCGCCGTCACTTCCTTGCCCGTGCAGAGGCCGTGCACGAGCAGCGGTTCGGCGAGGGCCGCAAAGACGGTCATGCGGGGATTGAGCGAGGCGTAAGGATCCTGAAACACCATCTGCATATCGCGACGGAGCGCGGTCAGGCCGTCGCCGCTGCAGTCCGCGAGGTTGCGGCCTTCGAGCACGACGGTGCCGCCGGTGGCCGGCACGAGCTGCATGATGGTGCGGGCGAGGGTGGACTTCCCGCAGCCGGATTCCCCCACGAGGCCGAGGACTTCGCCACGTTGTACGGTCAGGCTGACCCCGTCGACCGCCTTGACCGTGCCGGCCAGATGTTTGATGAGGAAACCCCGGTGCATGGGGAAATGCGTCCGGACATCAGTGAGCTGGAGAATGGGCTCGTCCATGGCTGGTCAGATTTCTCCGGCCTGGACGCGCAGACAGGCCTGGCCGTGACCGGGGGCGAATTCCGCCAGTGCCGGTTCCTCGCGGAGGCAGCGTTCCGTGGCGTGGGCGCAACGCGGGGCAAAGGCGCATCCGGCGATGGGTTTCGAGAGATCAGGGGGCTGGCCCGGAATGGTGAACAACTCCGCGCCCTTGGGTTGGAGGCCTGGGATCGAGCGTTGCAGGGCCCGGGTGTAGGGATGCTTCGGCTGATAGAAAAGCGTGCGCGTGTCGGCAGTCTCGACGATGCGTCCGGCGTACATCACCTGCACGCGGTCACAAATTCCGGAAACGACGCCAAGGTCATGGGTGATGAAGATCACGGCCATGCCGATTTCCTGCTGCATGCGTTTGATCAGTTCGAGGATCTGGGCCTGTACGGTCACGTCGAGCGCGGTGGTGGGTTCGTCGGCGATCAGGAGTTCCGGGCGGGTGATCAGTGCCATGGCGATCATCACCCGCTGGCGCATGCCGCCGGAAAACTCGTGCGGGTGCTGGTGGAGGCGACGGGCGGCATCCTGGATGCCGACGGCCTCGAGCATGGCCTCGCCGCGTTTCAACGCCGCGGCCTTGGTGATCTTTTCATGGATGATCAGGGGCTCGATCAGCTGCTCGCCGATCCGCAGGTAGGGATTCAGGGACGTCATCGGATCCTGAAAGACCATGCTGATGCGCTTGCCGCGGATCGAGCGGGCGACCGCGGCGGGGCAGCGCAGCAGATCGACGCCATCGAACATCGCCGTGCCACTTTCGATGCGGCCGGGGGGCTGGGGCACGAGGCCCATGAGAGAGTAGCCCGTGACGGATTTCCCCGAGCCGGATTCCCCGACGAGCCCGAGGGTCTCGCCGCGCGCGAGGCTGAAGCTCACGCCATCCACGGCCCGGTAGATTCCGTTGCGGGTGTGGAAATACGTGCGGAGATCAGAGACGGTCAAAAGCGACATGCCAGGTTAGGGGAAACGCTCCGGTGGAGAAGGGGGCAACGCAAAACCGGGCCGCACGCTCCCGGCGGGCAGGCCGAAGGTCTGCAAAAAGGCCCACCATTCGGCCACGCGCTCTTCGGATGTCAGGGGGGCGGACTTGGAGGTGACATGGGTATGGGTCAGTCCACGCCGGTGCCGCCCCGGCCGCTCCAGCCCGAAGCGTTGGGGACAGCCGGTGAGCTGGGCTTCCATCCCGGCCTGGGGTCCTTCGTTGAATACCAGATAAAGGTCGGGGTATTGCGACTGCAGTTGCCGGAAAAACCGCCGCCGTCCGGAGGCATCTTGGGTGGGGATGGGGAAGAATCGGTCGGCCACTCCGGCGGACTCGGCATCCTGCGCGAACGCGGCGTCGCCGATCAGGGTCAGCGCCATGTCCGGCCGCGACTCGCGGATCGCGGACAGGTGCGGCAGCAGCGCCGTGACTTCATCTCGCGTGTCGGGCAGGCGCACGAAGCAACGCGTCAGCCGCGGGAGCGCCGGCCAGTTGCGCGCGGTC
>JBGTGS010000215.1:0-2921 GCA_041746615.1 Opitutaceae bacterium
GGCTCATCCGTAGGCAACTTCACCCGAACAGAACCGACTTTGTTCAGGCGACATCACTTACGAACGCCGCCAGAATACCACACTTCCAAGCAACAAGGTGGCGTGCTCGCCGCGCCCCGGTTTGACGTAGGTTGATGCAAGCGCGTGCGTGCGCGCCCGGGTTTGACGTAGGTCGCGTGCTTGCGCGTGACGGTTCGACCCAACCAATCCCGGAGTTGCGCGGTGAACGCACAACCTACTTTTCGGCAAATTGACCCACTACCCTGATTGAAGGCGGGTTGCCAACGTCACGAATTGGCATAGCCGTTAGGCATGCCATTGCGACGCCTGCTTCCCGTCCTCCTGCTGATCACCGCCGCCGCCTTGCGCGCCGACGTGCGCCTCCCGGATTTCCCCTATCCATTTCCTGTCCGGCACTTCGCTTTCGAGAGCCAGCGGCAATCGCTGGAAATGACTTGGATGGAGCTCGCACCTGCCGGTCCGGCACGGGGCACAGTGGTGCTCCTTCATGGCAAGAACTTCTCCGGCGCCTATTGGGAGTCCACAGCCCGTGCCCTCGCCGCTGATGGCTACCACGTAATCATGCCGGAGCAGATCGGCTTCGGAAAATCGTCCAAGCCGGCCCACTATCAGTTCACCTTCCAGCAACTCGCGCACAATACCCGCGCCCTGCTGCAGGCCGTGGGCGTGTCCCGCTTCCACTTGCTCGGCCACTCCATGGGCGGCATGGTCGCGGCACGATACGCTCTGATGTTCCCGGATGACGTGCAAAGCCTTACCCTGCTCAACCCCATTGGCCTGGAAGACTGGGCGGCCAAAGGCGTGCCCTATACCCCGCTTGACGGAGCCTACCAGCAGGAGCTCGCCAAGACACCCGAGGGCATCCGTGCGTATCAGCTCAATTTTTACTATGACGGAAAATGGCGCGAGGCCTACGATCCCTGGGTGGAATTGCTCAACGCATATCTGCGGAGCCCGGACTATCCGCTGATGGCCTGGAATCAGGCGCTGACCATGGACATGGTGTTTACCCAACCGGTGGTCCACGAATTCCCGCTGATTACGAGGCCCACCCTGTTGATCATCGGCCAACGGGACCGCACTGCGATTGGGGCGAACCTGGTCAACGAACCCCTGCGCAGTCAACTGGGCGACTACCCCAAGCTCGGACGCGAGGCGGCCGCCGCCATCCCTGATGCCGAGCTCGTGGAACTCGACGACATCGGTCACATGCCCCACATCGAAGATTTCCCGAGATTCATTCGACCCCTGCGCGAGTTTCTTGCGAAGAATCCCTGAACTGAAATCGAATCGTCATCGGGGTTGCTGGGTCTGTATTCCGCCGCAGCCGCAGCAGGGAGGGCACATTGCCCAATGCGTGGGGCGCTCGGAGAATGCGCCCTACCCTCCGTGCCTGACCTAGGTCCCGGAGGCGTCGCGTCCCAGGCAGGTGCCGACCAGCTCAGCGGTGCGCAGCCACGGGTGATCGAGGGGGACGGTGCGCTTGATGCCGGCCACCTGCTTGAGGGGGACAGGCACGCAATCGTTGCCCTTGACCGCGACCATCACGTTGTAATGCCCGGCCGCGATGAGCTCGCCGGCCTTGGTGCCCAGGCGAGTGCAGAGCAGGCGGTCATAGGCCGTGGGCGGACCACCCCGCTGCACATGGCCGAGGGAAGTCACGCGGGCCTCAACCCCGGTGAGCTGCTGGACCTGCCGGGCGAGGCTGCTCGCCACCGGTTCCTGCACCAGGTGGGGATGATAATTTTTGTCGGATGTGCGCGATGGGGATGACTTTTTCCGCCCTTTGGCTTTGCCCTTGCCGCTGGTTTTTTCCATGGCGTGGATGCCCTCGGCGACGGCAATGATCGAAAAGCGCTTTCCGCTGCGGCGCCGTTGGAGGAGATTGCGCACAACGATGTCCAGATCGTAGGGAATCTCCGGTATCAGAATCACATCGGCTCCGCCGGCGATGCCTGCGCCCAGACAAAGCCAGCCGGCGTCATGTCCCATGATTTCGCAGACGATGATGCGATGGTGACTCGTGGCCGTGGTGTGCAAACGGTCGATGGCCTCGGTGGCGATGGCCATCGCGGAATCAAAGCCAAAGGTGATGTCAGTCTCGGCCACATCATTGTCGATGGTCTTGGGCAAGGTCACGATGTTCATCCCGGCCTGCTGCAGCCGGTAGGCGTTTTTCTGGGTACCGTTGCCGCCGAGACAGACCAGGCAGTCGAGATTGAGGCGACGGTAGTTCGCCACGGTGACCTCGGTCATGTCCATGACCTTGCCGCCCATGGGCATCTTGTGCGGTTTGTCACGGCTGCTGCCGAGAAAGGTGCCGCCCTGGGTCAGGATTCCGCTGACCGCGGCGTTGTCCAGGAGCGTGTGGCGGTTTTCCACCAATCCGCGAAACCCATCGTGCATGCCGATGACCCGCATCCCGTAATGCATGGCAGCCTTGGCGACCCCGCGAATCACAGCATTGAGCCCGGGGCAGTCCCCGCCGGCGGTGAGGATGCCGATCGTACCACTTCGCTTTTTGGCCATGTCCGAAGCCTGGCAGGGCCCTGCGCCTCTGCCGAGCCGCAAAATTCCGTCCGCTGATCTCAGCCACGCTCAGACTGGAAACGAAGCAAAGCACTGCGGAACGCTAGATTCCTTCGATTAAAGATCTGGCCGTGTAGCCGGGGGCGGTGACCAATGCTGTCCGGTCATAAGTAATTGAGCTCCATTTGGTTATTTTGATGGAGATCACTTGGTTTGATCGAATTTTCCGCAAACAGTTCATTGAGTGATACTTTCGATAAGGAGTGAATTGAGATAATTTGCAGGAAGTTTGTGAGATTTACCTGCGAAGCCAGGCCGGTGTGGTGGCGGGTAATGGCCGCGCATAGGTAAGCGCACAATGCGGTCCAGAT
>JBGTGS010000216.1:0-3451 GCA_041746615.1 Opitutaceae bacterium
GCCGGTCGCCGCGCAGGTCGCTCAAGGGCAGCAGCACGGCAGGCGCAGCCACCCCGGCGGACTTCCACTCGGCGGGTTCGCGAACGTCGATGAGCACGGCCGTGCCGGCTTCCACCCGGCGCGCCGCTTCGGCAGGATCCATGAACTCACTTCCCAGCAGGCGGGTGGCGGAGAGCGCGCCCAGGGCGACTACAATGACGGCCGCAAAAAACTTTTTCATGCGCAGAGTCTAAGCACGGTTTCATCCGGACTCAATTCATACCTGCATAAACCACCCGCTCCTCCGTGCCGCGTTCGCGTAGCATTCAAAATAACCATAGCCGGGAGGCCTCTGGAAAGCGCAGCTTTACGGAGCCGTTACCAACAAAAGTTTTGGCCACAAAAGGCTCATAATGCACAAGCGGCAGAACTCCGGGCTGTTTCCTTATGTGCCTTTTGAGCCTTATGTGGACATGGCTTAATTGTAATGTGCCAGTGCCGGGAATGGCGACCGGCCTCTGCTCCATGGTTGAAAATCAACCGCTTTGTGGGTGATTTTCCGCCACCCAATCGCCCGATGCACCTTACTGAAGATGCCCATGAAGGATCAGGCTACCTGCAGGCATAGGAGCTGATCCATCCGGGTCGCAAGGCGCCGCTCCCCCTATGCCGACAGCGGCTGCTCTGCGCAGGGACGCGTCAACTGGGGCTTCACATGCTGCGCCCAAAGGAGCTGCGACCACGATTCGAGGTTGGGATAGATCGCTTCAATCTCACTGGGATCGCTCCATTGCGCCTTAATCATCTCGGGCTCATTGACGGTGAACCGGCCGGTCGCTGCCTCGACAATGAATACCACGCCAAGGTGCACCTTGCCCACGGCATTCGCATCGTCATTGATGAATCCCACCACACTCACCCGGCGAATGCTCGGCAGGAAAAGCTCCTCGTTCAACTCGCGCACCATCGCGGCCAGGACGAGGTTGGTATCCGTCTTCTCGTTGCTGTCGATATCATTGATATGACCACCGAACCCCAGTGAATACTTGTTGTGCAGGCGGTTCTCGCCCTGCTTTTTGGTGCGCTGATAAAGCAGATAGCGTCCCTGATGAGCCACCAGGATGTAGGGAATGATCTGCTTATGGCTCGGATCCTCCTCCGCCAGTTTCCGATCCAGAAAAACCGATGCTTCGGAAATGGCCTCCATCAATTCACTATTGTCGGATTCGAAGAATCCCTGCGTGAGCAGGGATTCAATCGTGGAGCGCGGAACGGCCAGGACTTTTTCGTTCATAAATTCAGGGGGGCGGAGTTATCGGGGTGATCCTGCGTTGTGACTTAATTCGAAAGACGTGGGAATCAAAAGAAGCCCACATTCGCCCCAGAGGATTATCACGGACTTCCCGACGGGATATTCACAGGCCGTGTCTGTCCCGGGCTGGAATGCATGTGCTTGCTGCTGATTGTGCTGTGCGGATTCAGATAGTCGATCCCCTCCTCAAAGGGTCCCTTCGTGAATAAGTTTCCGGTAAAGTACTTAAAATTGAACTGTAGCTGGTTGCGGATGGGGGTAGTGCGCATTGGCCCCCATGGCGTCACGGCTCTCTTGGAGAGAGCGCCCTGCCCCTCGTGGCGCGCACGCGCGCCAGCTACCTCAAACTCCGGCCTGGGTTTTCTCCCCGC
Organism: Opitutaceae bacterium; assembly: GCA_041746615.1. Taxonomy (GTDB): domain Bacteria; phylum Verrucomicrobiota; class Verrucomicrobiia; order Opitutales; family Opitutaceae; genus CAMAXB01. The sequence goes on from JBGTGS010000216.1 coordinate 1,663, forward strand.
GGGAATCTTAGCGGGCGGGTTGCGGGGTATAGTAGCGCGACAGGGCTTCAACAATGACCCGGCGGGTCTCGTCCTGATCGATCACGCCATTGTGCCGCCAAAGGATTTCTCCGCCGGGGGCAACCAGCACGGTGTGCGGCACCGGGCCGGGCCAGGCGTCATCCAGCACGGCAGCGAGGTCGTCCTGGCTGGCGCCGGTGTAGAGATAGTGGTTGGTGCGGCGGCCCTCGCGCTCGACCGAGTTTTTCACTCCCCCCACCAGGCCCGCGCCTTGGTTCTGCAGGAACGCCTGGGCCTTGGCCTGCTGGCCGGGGTGATCAAGGCTGATGGTGATGAGTTCGAAGTTGCGCCTGCTGAACTGCCTTGAGAGCGAGACGAGCATGGGGAATTCCTCCACGCACGGGGCGCACCAGGTTGCCCAAATGTTGATGAGACGATATTTGTTGGTCGGGTTGGCCCGCAGGGCTTCGACCCCGGCAGCGTCAATGGTGTCGATCGTCACCGGAATATTGCTCCAGCCGGACTCGACAGTCTGGGCGTGGGCGCGTTTCTCGCGCCACTTGGTCGAGCAACCATGGGGCCGGGTGAGCTCGACCGGCACGGGGCGGCCGTCGAGCATGGCCAGGATGGCGTTGCGGGCGTCATGCGACTTGACGGTACTGATGTCGTGGTAGCGCGAGTCGTCGAAACGTCCGGCGTAGCGCAGCGTGCGCGCCCGATCAAAAATGAAAACGTGGGGGGTGGCCAGGCAGCCGTAGGCGCGCGCCGTGAGCTGCTCGTCACCATCATACAAATAAGGAAAATCCCAGCCGTTGAGCTCGGCGTAGGGTTTCATCTCCTCGAAGGAATCGCCGAACTCGCCATAACCCAGCTCATCAATGCGCAGGCCGTCGGGGTGGTTGGGATTGATGGCCACGAGGGTGAAACTACGGTCGCGGAGTTCGTTTCGGAGCGCCATCAAGCGCTCCTCAATGCCGTGGGAGGTGGGACAGTGGTTGGACGTGAAGAGCACCATGAGGACATCGGTGCCGGCGAAATCGGCCAGCGAGTGGGTGCGGCCATCGATGCCCGGCAAGGTGAAATCAGGTGCGGTGTCGCCGATGGCCAGAGTACGGAAACCAGCCGGATTGCCGCTGGCGTCAAGGGCCGGAGGGGTGGTCGCCGCTTGGGCCGAAACCACGGCCATCGTGGACAACATCAGATAAACAAGGGCAAGGCCGGTGGAAAGGTGACGGAACATGGGGAGTGTAGTTGTGGGCTATGGTTGATCGCACGGGAGACACCGCCGCCCAATCAGGCGGGCCAGCCTTGAGCGAGCGAATGCCAGAAGACTTCTCCATCATAACCCAATTCGATGAAAATGGAAGCCACGATGGGTAGTGATATCGTTTGCCCAAATTGCAGCAACCGGGTTGCGAACTCGCCTCGCAAAATGGCGCGCCCGCGCGCCCCCATCATAAAAAACCAGACTCTACCCCACCCGGGAGGACTGGGCCAAAACCACGGTTCCGATTCCGCCCTGACATCTGCAAGGAGGAATCGGACCGGGGGATTACGCCCGCCTCAACTGGCCCGCAATGGGCCCGGAGGAGGGCAAGTCCGGCGGCCACTCGATGCGGCCGCCGGCTTCGAATCGGAATTAAAACAAGGCATTAACGCCCAAATAAAGCAGGCGCCCTGACGCCGGAGCCTGGTCCGATGAGCTGGGAACGGCATCCGAGTTGGTTATATTATTACCTTTAACGTAGACTTCATACTTGTTGCGGAAACCGTAGGAGAATCCCAGGTC
>JBGTGS010000217.1:0-5663 GCA_041746615.1 Opitutaceae bacterium
GACCTGGGATTCTCCTACGGTTTCCGCAACAAGTATGAAGTCTACGTTAAAGGTAATAATATAACCAACTCGGATGCCGTTCCCAGCTCATCGGACCAGGCTCCGGCGTCAGGGCGCCTGCTTTATTTGGGCGTTAATGCCCGATTTTAACCCTGATTCGAAGCCGGCGGCCGCATCGAGTGGTCGCCGGACTTGCCCTCCTCCCGGCCCATTGCGGGCCAGTTGAGGCGGGCGTAATCCCCCGGTCCGATTCCTCCTTGCAGATGCCAGGGCGGAATCGGACCTTCTCATCATTCAATTCACCACTCGATGCACACGTCCTCCTTGTCAGCTTTTGCGGTTTGCGCCGCATGGTCACTCTTCCTCCTGATCGTCCCGTCCGTCCGGGCGGATGCGACGGAATCGGAGCGCGCCCGACTCATCGTCCTTGCGGACATGGGACACGATCCCGACGAGGAGCAGCAGATGATCCACCTGTTCGTGCATGCGAACGAGGTGGATATCGAAGGGTTGATCCTTGTCACCGGCCGCTTCTTCCGCCCGAACCCGACCGATTCGACCAAATGGCTGCAGCCGCACTTGTTCCACCGGCTCATTGACGGCTATGCCGAGGTGTTGCCCAACCTTCGCCTGCATGCGGATGGGTGGCCGGCACCGGAGTATCTGCACGGTATCGTGGCCAACGGCCAGACCGGCAACGGCATGATGGATGTGGGCGAGGGCCGCTGGAGCCGCGGTGCGCGCCTGATTGCCGAGTCGCTGCGACGGGATGATCCCCGGCCCCTGCACGTCGTCGTCAACGCCGGGTCGAACACCCTCGCGCAGGCCTTGTACGAGTTGCGCGCCGAGCATACGCCCGCCGAACTGGCGGCCCTGGTTGCGAAGCTGCGGGTCTTTGAGAATGGCGCGCAGGATGAGGCCGGAGCCTGGATCCTGCATGAATTCCCCGGCATTCACTGGATCCGGGGTATCGAGCAGACCCGAAGCTACGGAGGGCCGAATAACACCGTGCTCGGGCCGCACGTCTGGAAGCCGTACGATTACTCTCCGGAAGGGCAGCATGACTGGGCCAAGGAACACGTGCAGAACGGCCACGGCGCCCTCGGCGACCTGTATCCGGACCGCTACGTCGGGCGGTTTCACTTTATTGAGGGTGGTGGCACGATCCCCTTCATGCGTCTGGTCATGCGCGGCCTTACCGACCCAAACGAGCCCTCGTGGGGGGGCTGGAGCGGTCGGTATACGGCGGAAAAGGTGAAGAATGTCCTCTCGCCCAAATCGCAGATCTGGCCGGACGAGCAGGCCTATCTTCCGTGGGCCTGTTACACCGATGCAGAAGGTGTCTCCGACCGGTGGGTCGATCCGGAGAGCGGTATTGCGTACGACAGCGTGCATGCCGGAGTCTGGCGCTGGCGGCGGGCCATGTGGAACAATCTCCAGGCCCGCATGGACTGGTGCGTGAAACCGTTCGCCGAAGCCAACCATCATCCGCGTGCGGTGATTGATGGCGACACGAGTTTCGCCATTATCCGGCGCACCGCGCGTCCGGGTGAATCCCTCGTTTTCGACGCCTCGGACTCGACCGATCCGGACGGCGACGGGTTGAGCTTCTCCTGGTGGATCTATCCCGAGGCCGGCCGCGCGCCCTATGGCAAGCCGCTGCGGCTCGCCGATGCCACTTTGTCACGTGTAACCCTCACGGTCCCGGCGGACGCTGCAGGCAGGGAACTTCACCTCATCCTCGAAGTTGCCGATCAGTCACCGACTGTGCCCCTGACCTCCTATCGTCGGGTGGTGGTGGACGTGGCGGGCGTCAAACCCTGATCGTCTGAGGGGCCAAGCAAATTCGATTCCATCCCCCCGCGAATGAATCCATTTGAACTTCGCGTTCTCGGACACTCCAGCCTGTGCGTTACGCGTCTCGGGCTCGGCACCGGACCACTCGGTGGGGCTCGCGTCCGTGTGCCTGACGACGAGGCCGTCGCCACGGTCGCGGCCGCCGTTGACGTGGGGATCAATTATTTCGATACGGCACCCTGGTACGGAGTGGGGCAGGCGGAGCTGCACCTGGGCCGGGGCATCGCGGGTCGACTGCGGCCGGGGCATGTCATCAGCACCAAGGTCGGCCGCATCCTCGTTCCCGCGCCCGACCCGGCCCATCCTCCCTTCGCCGCGCGCTGGCCGGGTGGGGCACCCAATGATGTGCGCTTCGATTATACGCGGGCGGGTGTGCTGCAATCCCATGCAGACAGTCTTCGGCGGCTCGGCCTCCCGCGTGTGGATGCACTCGTCATTCACGACCTCGACTTGAGGTTTCACCACGACGAAGCCGGAGTGAGTGCCCGCTTGGATGAGCTTGAGTACGGAGGGGGCTTCGTGACGTTAAGCGAGATGAAGGCGGCCGGGGTGATCCGCGCCATTGGGGCCGGCATCAACCATCCCGGTATGATCCCCCGTTTTCTGGACAGATTCGACCTCGACTTCTTTTTGGTGGCGATGCCGTATACCCTCATGGAGCAGTCGATCCTGCTGAGTGAAATGCCCCGTTGTCTCGAGCGCGGCGTGTCCCTCGTGATCGGCGCCCCCTTCTGCTCCGGGCTCCTCGCACCCGGCCGTCGAACGGACGCATGGTATGGTTATCGCCCCGCCGATGAGGAGGCCCTCAATCGGGTCCGCGCTTTGGAGTCGGTCTGCGGACGGCACGACGTGAACCTCGCGGCTGCGGCGCTCCAGTTTCCCCTCGCGCATCCGGCGGTGGCCGCTGTCATCCCGGGGCCCGAATCCGCGGCTCATGTGCATGGGAACGTTGAACTCCTCCGCCTCCCGATCCCCTCCGACTTCTGGGCGGAACTCAAGGCGACCGGGCTCCTTCATCCCGAAGCGCCGACCCCATGAATGCCGACCCCGATCCGCTTCCGCTCTGGCCGCGATCTATAGAGATCGTCGATTGCCATCACCACCTCTGGGACCTGTCGGCCAATTACTATCCCTGGCTGACGGACCGGGTGACGGCGCGCGTGTGCGGCGAGTATTCCGCGATCCGCCGCAACTACCTGCTGACCGACTTTCGGCGCGACGCCGCCGATGTCAATCTGGTGCAATCCGTCCACGTCGAGGCGGTGCCGGATCCCGCGGATCCCGTGCGGGAGACGCGCTGGTTGCAACGCATCGCTGATGACCCTGCGTCGGACGGTTTCCCGCATGGCATCGTTGCGTTTTGCGACCTCAGTCGCCTGGACGCCGCCGACGTGCTGGAAGCGCATCGTCAGTCCGCCAACCTGCGGGGGGTGCGCCAGATGTTGCACGAGCCGCTGCTGGATCCCGCGATGCCCGGGCGCTCGCTGCTGACCCATGAGGCCTGGTGGCGCAACTTCGGGTTGCTGGGGAAGCATGGACTCTCGTTTGAACTGCAAGTGTTCCCGCGGCAGATGGCGGAGGCTCTTCCCTTGGTGCGGGCTTTTCCGGACACGCAATTCGTACTTTGCCATACCGGGCAGCCCGGCGACCGGACGCCGGAAGGACTGGAGCTTTGGCGTTCCGGACTGCGCTCGCTCGCGGCCTGCCCGAACCTGGCGGTCAAGATCTCGGGCCTGGGGATGTTCGATCGTGCGTGGACGGTGGAATCGTTGCGCCCGATCGTGCGCGACACGATCGCGATTTTCGGGGTGGAACGCTGTCTCTTCGCGAGCAATTTTCCCGTTGATGGCATGATGAGCGGTTATGGCCGGCTCTGGCGCGCCTACCTGGAGATCGTTGCCGATTTCACGCGGTCCGAGCAGCAGGCTCTTTTTGCCGGCAATGCCCGGCGTGTTTACCGCCTCCCAATCCCGCCCCTGCCCGTCCTACCCCTTTTCTCCCATGACCAACTATCGAATCCTCACACTGCCCGGTGATGGCATCGGCCCGAGATCACGAAGGCGGCGCTCAAGGTTCTGAGCGCGGCCGCTTCACCGGCGCTCCAACTGTCCTTCGACGAACAGCCGATTGGCGCGGCGCACTTCGCGCGCACGGGCGAAATCCTGCCCCCCCGCGTCATCGACGCGTGCCGCGCCGCCGATGCGGTTTATCTCGCCGCCATCGGTCTGCCCGAGGTGCGTCTGCCCGATGGCACCGAGGTGCAGCCGCAGATGGTGGTGGGCCTGCGGAAAGCCCTCGATCTCTACGCCGCCGTCAGGCCCATCAAGCTTTATCCCGGCGTCAAGTCCGTCCTCGCCGATACCAGCAAAGGCATCGATCTGATCATCCTTCGCGAGAATACCGAGGGACTGTTCGCCTCGTTCAATGGCGGCGGCTCCGTTCAGGATGAGGTCGCCACCGACACGATGGTCATCACCCGCAAGGGCACCGCCCGCATCGCCGAGTATGCGTTTCATCTCGCCCGCCGCCGCAGCGGACGCCCGCTCGACGGCAAGCGTCTGGTCACGTGCGTGGACAAGGCCAACGTCTTTCGGTCGCTCGCATTTTTTCGCAAGGTCTTCGACGACGTCGCGGAGAAGCACCCCGAGGTTGCGCACGACCACGCCCTCGTCGACGCGATGAGCCTTTACCTTGTGCAGAATCCGGCGGCCTTCGATGTGCTCGTGATGGAGAACATGTTTGGCGACATCCTCTCCGACCTCGCTGCCGGGCTTGTTGGCGGGCTGGGCCTCGGGCCGTCAGCGGAGATCGGCCAACACCATGCGCTCTTTCAACCCTCGCACGGCACGGCCCCCCAGATCGCCGGCAAGGGGATCGCCAACCCCATTGCCATGATTCTCTCCGGGGCGATGATGCTGGACTGGCTGGGCGATACCCGGAAGGACCCGGTGGCGCTCGCCACCGCGCGTCGGATTGAGACGGCGGTCGCCCGGGTGCTCGCGGAGGGAAGTAATCTCACGCCCGATCTTGGTGGCCAGGGAACCACGGACACCCTGGCTTCCGCCGTGGTGGCTGCGCTTCCTCCGGCATGAAAGGCCAGCTCCGATGTCCATGTTCCTAGGCTGCATTGCCGACGATTTCACCGGCGCCACCGATCTCGCAAGTGCGCTCACCCGGAAGGGCATGCGGGTCGCGCTTATCCTCGGGGTGCCGCCGGCCCGGCTCCCGGTGCCGGGAGCGGATGCGGTCGTCATCGCCCTCAAGACGCGCTCCATCGCTCCAACGGTTGCAGTCCGGCAGTCCCTGGGCGCCTGTCGCTGGCTGCAAAAGCGCGGCGCCCGCCGGCTCTTTTTCAAATACTGCTCGACCTTCGACTCGACGCCACAAGGGAACATCGGGCCCGTCGCAGCGGCGCTACTCGCCGCCCTCGGCGACGGTTTCACGATTGCTTGCCCGGCGCTTCCGGAGAACGGCCGTACCGTGGAGAACGGCCGGTTGTTTGTTCATGGGGTGCCGCTCAACAAGTGCGGCATGGAGAAACATCCGCTCAACCCGATGACCGACGCCGATTTGGTGCGCGTGCTCCAAGCCCAGACAACCCTCCGGGTTGGCTTGCTTCCGCTCAAAGCCGTCCGGTCGGGGGCGCGGGCACTGCGTGTCTCCATGGAGACGTTGCGCCGGCAGGGCGTGGGACTCGCCATTGCCGACGCGGTCGATGACGCCGATCTCGCCCGGCTGGCCACCGGGTGCGCGGAACTCCCCCTGGTCACCGGCGCCTCCGGCATCGCACTGGGGCTGCCTTCCGT
>JBGTGS010000218.1:0-12575 GCA_041746615.1 Opitutaceae bacterium
TCTTGAAATGTAGGAGCGGCTTTATGCCGCGATGCGCCGACGCGTAGCCTCGAGCGTGAGCTCGAGGACGACGGATGGCTCCCGTTCCCCGAGCTCACGCCCGGGGCCACGAGGGACCCGGGAATCATCGCGGCGTAAAGCCCTCCATAGGCGGGCAAGCCGCTCGTACAGGGTCGGAATACGCATTCCACAGTTTGCGTCTTGGCGCGCGCGCCTTGACACTCTCTGCTTTGACCATGCCTGAACCTGAAAAGCCGCTTCTTTATGTCATCCTCGGCACCGCCGGCTCCGGGCGGCGCGAGGTGCTGGCTGATCTGATCGAGGGCGGGCTGGCCGAAGGCGACCGCTCCGCGGTGCTGTTGGCTGTGAACGAGCCGCCGGATGCGGCGGATGCCAAGTTCGGTCCCCTCATTCGCTGGAACTGGACCGAGAACGTGATCGGTGCGGAACTGCCCGCCGGGATCACCCACGCCTTTTTTGTCACCGATGGGCGGGCCAACCCGGTGGATCAGATCGAGGCCCTCAAACCCTGGCTGGAGTCGGCCGGACTTGAACTGGGCCGGGTCATCTGCGTGGTGAACTGCCGGCTCGCCGAGCAGCACTCCGAGATGCGCGCCTGGTACGACGCCTGCATCCATTTTTCTGATGTCGTGTTGCTCAACCGACGCGAAGGCGTGGCCAACAAGTGGCTTTCGGAGTTCCGCCGCCACTACGAGGATTTGTTTCTGCCATGCCTTTTCGAGTTTGTGAAGGCCGGCCGGGTTCACAACCCCCGGCTGATCCTGGAGCCCCAGGCCCGGCGCATGTCGCACTACTTTGACGAGGAGACGGACTGGGTGGTGCGGGGGATCGAGAGCGGCAGCGAGGACGAGACCCTAGCGCCTGATGGCGACGAAGAGGTCGAGGTCAGCGCCGCCGTCGATCCCTTCTTCGCCCTCGACGCCGCCGGCCGACGCGCGAAGCGCATTGTGGACGTATCCAAACTGCTCTGACAAGCAGCCGGTCTGACCGGCCATCAAGGTCGTCCATTGGGCGACAGATTATTTGGCGGATGGGCGGGCCTTGACGACCGGCTGCTGAACGAAAATGCCTGCGGCATTTTCGATGACAATTATGCGTGGCGGGCGGGCGTGCTTTTTCATGACCTTTAAGGCGGGGCGCGCTCTCCGAGTGCGCCGCGGCGCATTGGCGGTCTTACCCGCAGACCTGCCGGTAGAGGGCTTCGTAGCGGGGGACGATGGCGGCGGCGGAGAAATGTTTTTGCGCCCGCTCCTGGGCGGCCTTGCCCATCGCAGCGCGGCGGGCGGGGTCCTTGATCAGGGATTCGACAGCCTGCGCGAGGTCGGCCGCTTCCGCGGTCGGGATGAGCAGGCCGCTTACGCCGTCTTCCACCACCTCGGGGATGCCGCCGACGCGGGTGGACACGCTGGGCGTGGCAAAGGCCATCGCCTCCAGAATGCTCAGGCAGAAGCTTTCACTTTGTGAGGTGAAAAGGCCGAGGTCGGCTGCCTGCAGGTAGTCCTCGATGTCGATGACATTCTCGCGGACAACGACACGGTCCTCCAGGCCGAGCCGGCGGACCTCGTTGCGGTAGGGCGTGAAATCGCCGCCGGCGAGGATGACGAGCTTGAAGGCGTCCCGCGGCTTGAGCCGGGAGACGGTTTCCAGCAGGAGATTGATGCGCTTCACCGGGCGAAGGTTCGACAGGTGGAGAATCATGGCCTCGCCGTTGATGCCGAGTTCGGTCCGGACTGCCTCGCGCGACCGGGTGGCAGCGTGGGGCTCGAAGAAATTATGGATGACCTCGATGGAGCGGTCCACGCCGAGCAGGCGGTGGGATTCACCGCGAAGGAATTCGGAGACGGCGGTGACGGCGTCCGAGCATTCCAGGGCATGGCGAATGGCCGGGCCGTAGCCGGCATCGCGCCCGAGCAAGGTGGTGTCGGTGCCGTGCAGGGTGGTGATGACCTTGGGCCGGATGTTCGCGGGCAGCATGGCCCGGGCAAGAATTGCGGCCGTGGCGTGGGGGACGGCGTAGTGGACGTGAAGCAGGTCAAGATGGTGGTCGCGTGCAACCTCGGCCATCTTCACCGACAGCGGCAGGGTGTAGTCAGGATACTTGAAGAGATCGTAACCGTTTACCTGCACGGGATGGAAGTGGATGCGGGGCGCATCCAGGGGCAGGCGGAAGGGGGCCTCGTAGCTGATGAAGTGAACCTCATGGCCGCGGACGGCGAGTTCCTCGCCGAGCTCGGTGGCAAGGATGCCGCTGCCGCCCACGGACGGGTAACAGGTGATGCCGATGCGAAGCGGGTGGCCGGACGTCATTTCAAAATTGTCGGGCTCCCCGGGCGAGGGGCTCAAGCGAGGCAAACACGGGCGGGTCATTGGGCCAGAGGGCGATCGCGTGGGAGACGCCCGCGCGCAGGCCGTGGAGGCGGGCGCGGGTGAGCTGGAGTTCGACGTAGTTGCGCGTGCGCATCTGCGAGGCGTGGGCCTCCATGGCGGCGGTCCAGGTGGCCACTACGCCTTCCGTGGACACATCCATCAGGAGCGGAACCTGTCCGGCGGGTTCGCCCTCGGTGCTGAGCGCGTAGAACAGCAGCTGCCCAATGGCGTGGGCGGGTTGGGCCTTGAGTTCGGCGATTCCGCCATAACGGGCGAGCCGGGCGGCGTCGCGGACCAGCCGGCCGACCACCCCGTGATCGGGGTGCTGATTGTCGACGGGGGTGGGTGCGAGCACGATGGTGGGGCGCCACTTTCGGATGAGGGTGGCGAGGGTGAGCACGTGGTCCAGACGGGGCTCGATGCGGGTGTCACCGCCGAGTTCGATGAATTCCAAACCGACCCCCAGCAGCGCGGCGCCTTTTTCCGCTTCCGCTGTGCGTTCCCCGGGGGTGCCGTTCGTACCGGATTCGCCGCGCGAGCAGACCACGATATGGCCGGCGCGGCCGCTGCGGGTTTCGCGTGCGATGACTCCGCCGGCCCCGAATTCGACGTCATCAGGATGGGCGCCGAAGGCGAGCAGGGAGACACCTTCAGGCGGGGGGATCGGTGTAGGCTTCATGGGATCGATCGATGGGGTCACGGTTCACAAAGACAATGTCAGGGGATTCTTCCTTGTGCAAATAAGCCTGTTCGCCGGCGCCTGCAATGTAGTGGGTGCAGTGCACGACAGATTGCATCCAGCGCAGGCGGGTGTCGCGGGCGGGGCTGACCTGCGCCGGCTCGAACGTCGACGGGGGCAGGTCCACATAGGTGTCGCCACCCTCATGAAGCCGGAGGGTTCCGCCGGCATGCCGGGCGCGGACGATTTCACCCTGCCAGGGTACATCGACAAAGAAATCCTCGACCGGGCAGGCGGCCCGCCGGACGGTGGGATCGCTGGAGCGGACGACCTCGATGCCTTCGAGCAGACCCATGCGCCGGTACATCTCCAGGCAAAAGTCGGCCACGGTGACGGCCCGCGTGGCGCGGAAGGCCTCGACCCAGCAGGGCAGGACGAAGGCGGGAAGCTGGCGGGCGGTCGTCTCGTGCCAGCCTGCGGCGATCCGTTTGAGGTGGAGGGGTGAATGTTTGCGCTGGAGCTTGTTTTCGAAGGTGAAGTTCAGGGTCAGGGGCTCGCCCGTGGTCCGGTGATGGAGGAGGGTCTGGGTTTCGCGCGGATCATGGTCGCTGTCGTGGCAGAAGAAGACGATGCGCCCGCCGGTCTCCCGCTGCAGTCGTCGGGCGGTCACGATCTTGGCGTAAAGGAACCGGCGCGGAAAGATGCCGCACGGCTGCTGACCGAAGCAGATGACCGGGGTCTTGGTCATGCCGAAGCCGGTGGTTGGGCCTTCCCGACGGAACCGAGGAGGGGCTGAAGGATGATGCTCAGGAGCACGCAGGATCCGCAACCGATGAGGTTGAACCAGAGGTAGCCGATGTCCCGGGTGAAAAACAGCGTGAGCACCAGCACCTGGGCGACCACGGCACCGGCGAACACGGCGTTGCCGCCGATGCGCTTGAGGAAGAACGCCACGAGAAAGAGGCCGAGCACCACGCCATAGAACAGCGAGCCGACGATGTTCACCGCCTCAATGAGATTCTCGACCATGTTGGCGAAGAGCGCGAAGCAGATCGCCACCACGCCCCAGAGCATGGTGAAGAGCTTGGAAGCCTTGACGTAGTGGGTGTCGGAGGCGTCGGGCCGGATGGCATGCCGGTAGAAATCCACAGTGGAGGTCGTGCCGAGGGCGTTGAGTTCGGAGGCGACCGACGAAAGGGCTGCGGCGAAGATGACGGCGATGAGCAGGCCGATGACCCCGTGGGGGAGCTGGGTGAGAACGAAGGTGATGAAGACGAAGTCGGAGTCCTTGGTCTTGGCCCGGGGGTCGGCGGCGACCAGGGCCTCCTTGGCCTCGGTGCGGATGCGCTCGCTTTCGCCATGGGCGACGAGCATGGCCTCGCGGGCGCCGGCTTCGGCGGTGGGATCGCCGGCCCGGCGCGCTTCCATCCAGTCGCGGATGTGGGCCTCCTTCTCGGCGTGCACCCCCATGTAGCTTTCCTCCAGCGCGCGCAGCGGCGCCCCGGCCTCGGATTGCGCGTGGGTGTTCCAGAGGGCCTGGTTGAAGAACACCGGTGGTCGCTCGAACTGGTAGAACACGAAGACCAGCGCCCCGAGCAGCAGGATGAAGAACTGCATCGGGATCTTGAATACGGCGTTGAACATCAGTCCCAGCCGGCTCTCGCGGAGCGATGCGCCCACGAGGTAGCGCTGGACCTGCGACTGATCGGTGCCGAAATAGGACAGCGACAGGAAGACCCCGCCGAGGATGCCCGACCACACCGTGTAGCGTTTGTTGAAATCGAGGGAGAAATCGATGGCTTCGAGCTTGCCGAAGTCGCCGGCCAGCGTGGTGGCCTCGACCAGGCCGACCCCGGCGGGCATTTTGACCACGAGCACGATGAACGCGGTCACCATGCCGGCGAAGATCACGCCCATCTGCAGCCGCTGGGTGACGCTGACGGCCTCGCTGCCGCCGCTCACGGTGTAGGCGATGACGAACGTGCCGGTGACTAGGATGGTGAGGTCGAGCCGCCAGCCGAGTACCGTGGAAAGAATGATGGCCGGGGCGTAGATGGTGATGCCGGCCGCAAGTCCGCGCTGGAGCAAAAAGAGCCCGGCCCCGAGGAGGCGGGTCTTGGAGTCGAAGCGGCGCCCGAGGAATTCGTAGGCGGTGTAGACGTTGAGCCGCCGGTAGATCGGCAGAAAGACGGCGGCGACGATGATCAGGGCGATGGGGAGGCCGAAATAATTCTGCACGAAGGCCATGCCGCTTTCGTAAGCCTGGCCGGGGATGGAGAGGAAGGTGATGGCGCTGGCCTGGGTGGCCATGACCGACAGACCGATGGTACCCCAGCCGATCGTGCGGCGGCCGCGCAGATAGGATGAGAGATCGCTCGCCCCGCGGGTCCGCCACCATCCGTAGACGGCAATGGCCACCATGGTCCCGATGAGGACGACGTAGTCAAAGCCGCTCATTGAGCGAACCACCGGGTGAAAAGCCAAAGGAACAGCAGGCAGCCGCCGAAGCAGGCCAGCACGAAGAGGTACACGCCGCGCCAGGTCCGGAAACCGGGCAGGTCGGGGTGCTCTGATTCAGTGTCGATGGCAGGTTTATCGGGCAGCGTCATTTTCCCAGGGAGACGAGGTTGGCAAAGAGGCGGTAGGCGCCGGGGACGCCTGCGGGCAGCTGGCGGAAGAAGGCGAGACCGGTGTACACGTAGTGGCCCTGTCCGTGCGCTGCGACCAGCACGGAACTGGTGAGCGGGGCCTCGCCCGGATCGTTCATGGCCAGCAGGGGGGTGTAGCGGTCGTGGTCCCAGCTGCTCGGGTAATAGGCGCCGCGCTCCTGCACCCAGCCCTCAAAGTCGGCCGGGCCGATGCGGTTGGGCGTGGTGAGGGCAGGATGATCGGGTTGCAGGAAGCTGACGGGAGAATTTTCATCCGTGACCCGCAGGGCCGGGGCGGATCCGGCGATGCTCAGCTGATAGGGGCCGAGTTGGGGCGTGGCCAGACCGTTGGGCCGGTTGTATTGGGCGATGACGGTGCCGCCGGCTTCGACCCAGGCCAGGAGCCCCGGTAGATGGGCCGCCAGGTCGCGGCGCTCGTTAAAAGCGCGCACACCGATCACGACCGCGTCGAAGGCGGCGAGTTTCCCGGGAGTCAGGTCGGCACCGTGGAGCGTGGTGACGGTGTAGCCCATCTGCTCAATGCAGGTGGCGACGCTGTCGCCCGCTCCCGGCAGGTAGCCGATGGCGCGGCCGCGGGTGGCGAGGTCGACACTCACGGCACGGGTGAGGGCGGGGGGTTGGAGGAGCTGATAGGGCAGGTGATCGTAGTCGATGACCGCGCGGGTGGTGTTGAAGGTCTGGCCGCTGATCTCGACATGCGCGCCGAGGTCGAAGGAGGCGATCTGAGCCGGTGCGGTGACGGTGAAGGTGAACCGGGCTCGTTCACCGAGCGCAGCCAGTTGGAAGGGCTGCGAAGCGGGCGTGGCCGTCCAGCCCGCGGGCAGATCAAGATGGAGCGTGCCGGTGCTGCCGGCGCGGTTGGCCTCAAGTTCGACCACGACAGGCCCGGAGGCCCGGGGGGTGAACACCCGGACTGGCGAGCTGAAGTGGAGCTTGACCGGGGCAACGACGTCGAGGCGGCGGAACTTGTCCGGACGATCAGGCCGGGTGAGAACCTGTACGGGTTCGGTGGATACGACGAAGGTCTGGCCGCCGACCTCAAAGTGGAACTCGACCGGGAATGCCGGCGGGTTTTCGGGGAGGCCGATCAAGCGGGTTTCCGCCACCTGGAACCTCCCGGGGAGGGTGGCCTCGCGCAGCCAGTACGGCTGGCTGACCGGGGTGCCGGCCGGGAGGACCACGCGGTCCCCGCGATTCACCGGCTGGCGGGAGTTCAGGTCAGTGGTGACGGGGGTGGTGTGGTCCGCGAGGGGGTAGCGGATGCTCAGCCAGCGCACGGGGGTCGTGGTGCGGAGTTGGACGGAGTGCTGAAGCTGCAAGGATTCACCGGGAACAGCCTCGGCGTTGGCGACGGTGGTCATCGCGGTCAGGCCAAGGCAGGCCTGGAGGATCCGGTCGAGCTGGGCCTGCTTTTCCTCCACGATGGGATCCGCGGGCAGGGCGGCGAGGCGGGTGCGCAGGGAGAGGAGGGCGGGGATGCTGGCGGCGGGGTTCTGCGGATTGAAGGCGGCGATGATATCCCCGGCGGCACGGCCGATGGCGGCACCGCCCGGAATGCGCGCCCAGGTGGTGTCGATGCCGTCCATGACATCGTTCGTGGCCGGCTCGCCATCGGCGAACTGGAGCATGGCGGCCGGATTGCCACCGCTCCAGCGACCTCCGCCCGTACCGGTCGGAAAACCGAACTGGGTGATGTGTCGGGCGCGGCTGCGCGAGGCGATGGCGGTGAAGGATTCGCCCGTCACCTCGTCGTTGCCGCCGAGTTCGATGCGCAGGAGTCCGCGGGCGGGATCAGGCGTGCCGCCGCCACGGCCCGCGCCGGTAAAAATCCGGGTCGGGCGCCAAGGGGTCAGCCCGTCGGCAAAATGCTCCGGGTAGGCCTGCGGATCGCCGGCGAGCTTGAAGGCCTCGACGGCGAGGATGGCCGAGGCGGTGTGGTGGCCATGGGTCGTGCCCGGCACGGGGGAAAAAACGGTGGTGATGACATCGGGACGGAAGCGCCGGATCACCCGCACGACATCGCCGAGAATCTCATGGTGGTTCCACATGCGCAGGGTCTCGGCGTGGCTCTTGGAGTAGCCGAAGTCGAGGGCGCGGGTGAAGAACTGGTGGCCGCCGTCAATGCGGCGGGCTTCGAGGAGTTCCTGGGTGCGGGCGAGGCCGAGCTCGGCGTTGAACTCGGGGCCGATCTCGTTCTGGCCACCATCGCCCCGGGTGATGGAGAGGTAGGCGGTCTGGTAGTGGCGGCCGAGGGAGAAATAAGTGATCTGCTGGGTGTTCTCGTCGTCCGGGTGGGCCGCGATGTGGAGGACGCGGCCCATTTCGCGGAATTCACGCAGGTCCTTCAGGATTTCCGGACCGGTGGGCATTTCGGTGGCACGGCCGGAGCAGACGAGGCCGGTGAACAGGCAGGCGCGCGTGAAGACGAGCAAAGGTTGGATTTTCATGCGCGGAAAGTTGCATCCGGATCATTGCAGGAATCGACCTGCCGCGACCCGCGATGCGAAGGAAGGGGTCGCTCAGTTGGCGACGGTGAAGGGCACGGAGTACTGGGTGGTCTCCCAGGACATTTTGATCACGCCGCCGCCACTGGGGACACGTTCGACGCGCATGGTGAACTGGTCAACATTCTGGGGGAGGGTCTCCCTGATGAGGTCGACGCGGGCAAGGTCCTGACTTTCGTCGTATTGGAGTCCCCATTGGCCCAGTTGCTTGTTGATGATCAGCTTGGCGGAGCCATCGGCCTGAGGGAGGGTGAAGAGAGTATAGGCACCGGCCGGGACGGTCACTCCGCCGAGAATGAGGGGGCGTTGGGTGATCATCAGCGTGGCCTCATTGGCACCCGTGCGCCAGACCCGGCCGTAGGGGACGAGGGTGCCCCAGATCTTGCGGATTTCGCCGGAGCGTGGGTCTTTGGCGTGGGGGCGGCCGTAGAAAAGGGAGACCCGGTTGCCGTCCACCGTGATGCTGGTGGCCTCATGGGGGCTGGGGCGGGTTTGCTGGGCGGCGAGGGGTGCTCCCATGACGCAGGTGACGGCGGCGAGCAACAGGATGACTTTGGCGAGTTTCATGATGAATAGTGATCGATGAGACGGGTGTTGGAGATGGAATCTTATGAGAGCGGGGTTCTTATGTGCGGCCGGAGGGACGCGGTTGGATCTCCTTTGGCATCAGCACGTACAGAGACGGGGGAAGGGGAGGATATTCCCGTTAAAGCGGCTGGGTCCATCATGCGGAAGGCAGGCTAGCCCATGGAGTGGATTTTGCCACTCCAGGCTCCGAAAAACCATGGTTGGTACGTTCGGTGGCTGGGGTGGGCTGTGTGCCGGACACGGCGTCGGTCCAGGGTGCCTGGGTGGTCAATGTCCGCCGTCGAGATCGCCCGGTTTTAGCAGGGGGGCGAAGAGCGCTTTGTTGGCGGCCTTCATGTAAGCTTCCTTGGCCTCGATGGTGCCATCCTTCACCCGGGCCATGAGGCTGTTGTCCATGGTGCACATGCCGTCGGCGCCGCCGCTCTCGATGATCGCGCGGATGTTGCTGATCTGGCCGCTGCGGATGGTGTTGGGCAGGGCCTCGTGCTGGAGCAGGATCTCGTGTACGGCGCAGCGGCCCTTGGGGATGCGCTTGCAGAGAAGCTGGGCGACGACGCCGGCGAGGCAGCCGGCGAGCATGACGCGGACCTGGTTCTGCTCATCGGCGGGGAAGGCGTTGATGATGCGGTCGACGGTCTTCGGGGCGTTGTTGGTGTGGAGGGTGCCGAAGACGAGCATGCCCATGGAGGCGCAGGAGAGGGCGAGCTTGATGGTTTCCAGTTCGCGCATCTCGCCGAGGAGGAGGATGTCGGGGTCGTGGCGCATGGCGCCCTTGAGCGCGTCGCCGAAGGTGCGGGTGTGCTCGCCGACCTCGCGATGCACGATGACGGATTTCTTCACCGGATGGACGAACTCGATGGGATCCTCGATCGTGATGACGTGGCGGGCGAGGTTCGTGTTGATGTAGTCGATCATCGCGGCGAGGGTGGTGGACTTGCCGCTGCCGGTCGGGCCGGTGACCACGACCAGGCCCTCGTTCAGATTGCAGAGTTTCTTGAGCGCCTCGGGCAGATTGAGCTCCTCAAAGGACATGATCTTGGCCGGAATCTGGCGGAAAACGCCGGCCTGTCCCCAGTGGTTGTAGAGGTAGTTGCCGCGGAAGCGGGCAAGGCCGGGAATCTCGTGGGCGAGATCGAGGTCCTTCTTGTCGAGGAAGTCCTTCCAGCGCTCCGGGGGGCAGATTTCCTTGAGGTAGGCCTCCATTTCGGTGGCGGTGACCGTTTTCCCGGTGAGAGGGACGAGGGCGCCGGAGATGCGTGCCTTGGGGGGGAGTCCGACGGTGAGGTGAAGGTCGGAGCCGCCCTTGTCGAGCATGGTGCGGAGGAGGGAATCAATGGCGGCCATGGTGGGAGCGGGAAGGGTCCGTTATGACGTGATCTTTGCTTTCAGCACGCGGTTGGTGATGTTTTGGAGGGCGGTCTCGGCGGTGATCTTGCGCTGCTGGTGCAGGTCGAAGACCACGCTGTCCATCAGGCACATGCCCTCGCGTATCCCGGTTTCCATGACGTTGCGCAGCCCCTGGGTCTTGCCTTCGCGGATGAGGTTGGCGACGGCGGGGTTGGCGACGAGAATCTCGCAGGCCAGCACGAGGCCTCCGTCGGTGCCGGGGAGCAGGCGTTGACAGATGACGCCGCGCAGACTCTCGGCCACGCTGGCGCGGATCTGGGTTTGCTGGGTGGGCGGGAAGACGTCGAGCAGGCGGTTGAGGGTCGTGGAGGCGTCGCTTGTGTGCATGGTGCCGATGACGAGGTGGCCGGTCTCCGATGCACTGATGGCCATCTCGATCGTCTCCAGGTCGCGAAGCTCGCCGATCACGATCACATCGGGGTCCTCGCGCAGGGCGCCCTTGAGGGCGGTGGCGAAGGACCGGGTGTGTGGGCCGACCTCGCGTTGGGTGATGTTGCACCCAAGGGGGGGCTGGACCACCTCGATGGGATCCTCGACGGTGATGATGTGGTCCTCACGGCTGGCGTTGAGTTCGGCAACGAGTGCGGCGAGGGTGGTGGTCTTGCCGGCGCCGACCGGGCCGGTGACGAGGATGAGCCCGTTGTGGTAGGAAAGCAGTTTCCGGATCACCTCCAGGTTGCGGAGCCCGAGTCCGTCGAGGCGTGGCATCTGGGCCGGCACCATGCGGTAGGCACCGGCGGGGCCTTCCTTGTGGAACATCAGGTTGACCCGGTAGCGATGGACCTGGTCGGGGGCGAGGGCGTAGTCGTAGTCCTTGCGTTCGAGAAAAATAGCGCGCTGGTGCGGGGCCAGGAGGGCGGTGTTGAGGCGAAGTGACTCTTCGGAAGTCAGGGTGTGGCCGGAAATGGGTGAGAGTACGCGCTGCCGACGGATGAAAGGCTTGGCCCCGGCGGAAAGATGCAGGTCGCTGGCACCGAAATGACCGGCATCAATGAGGAGCTTGCGCATGCCGGCGGCGATCGCCTCCCCGTCCATGGTGCCGATCTCCTCAAAAGGAAAGAGGGGCGGGGTGGGGCCTTCGTTGGCTCCACCGCCCCCGGGAGCCACATTGGAGAAGGGGCTGAGGGTGCCAAATGGGTGGATGGTGGCCGAGCGGAGCTTGACGGGCTGGAAGGGCGGGGTGCTTCCCGGCTTGTCGGGTGCCGTGAAGGGGTCTGAGGCGGGCGGGCCCGACTGGGCCTTGACGATGGCGAGGCCGGCCAGTCGTTCCAAGGATTCCAACTCGGCGTCGCCGACGATGCCATCGTCGATGAGCTTCTGCGCGAAGTCCATCAACTGGGTGCCATCCCCGAGGTCCTCGCTCACGGTCACCGCTTGGGAGACGGAGAAAAGTCCGTGGTCGATGCCCAGGCACACAAGCCAGCGTATCTCGTTGTTCATGTTTGCCGAAAGGTCGCGCCAGCTTGGCGGCCGTTGTTTACAAGCCAAGCGTTAAGGAGTTTTCGAACGCAAAACTTTACGTCCAGCTTACTTTCGCGGGGATGAAACCTGTTGCGCCAGCCCCGGTCCAAAATAAAACCATGACCATGAACCCGACCCGGATGATCCTTCGTTCCCTGGCCGCGCTAGTCCTTGCCGTGGCCGTCACCTTGCAATCCGGCTGCCTCGTCGCAGCCGCTGGTGCCGCCGGTGCCGGTACCGTCGCCTATCTGCGGGGCCAACTGGCCTCCTCTCTCGACCAGAGCTACGACACTGTGGTCCGGGCCTCCAACCGCGCGGTTGAACAGCTCGAATTCGCCCGGATCAGTGAGACCAAGGATGCCCTCACGGCCATCATCATCGCCCGAACGGCCGAAGACAAAAAAATCGAGATCAAGGTCATCAAAGTCTCTGAATCCCTCAGCAAGGTGGAGATCCGTGTCGGCATCTTTGGAGACGAGGCGATTTCCATGACGATATTGGATCGCATCAAGGCCAATCTCTGATTCAGGGCGTTTGGTGGCGGCCGTGATGGGATAAAAACGGTCAACCACCACCGGAAGTGCGGACTTTTGGCCAAGGCGGATCCGCCCGGCTTGTTCCCATGGTTCGGATGTTGCCAATCAGGTGGAAACACGAATGGTGGACTTTTACCCACCATTATCATGCTGAGAAAGTTATTTGCGAAGTTGCGCGGCAAATCCGCCCCTTCCACCCCCTCCACCAAGCCGGCAGGAGACGCCGGCAAGCCTTCCACTCATCCTGCCGCCCATAAGCATCAGGCCCGGGCCGACCCCCGCCGCGAACGTGGCCCCCGGCCCGCTGGTGAAGGTGAACGCGGCCAAGGCAGCAAGGGCGGTC
>JBGTGS010000219.1:0-10752 GCA_041746615.1 Opitutaceae bacterium
GATCTGCTCCTGCGCCTCGGCGACACGCTGACAAACGCCACCGTGCACCACGCACCTTTCGTCGCCTTCCATGCACGCGCCTCCGTGCCCGTGGAGGTCGAGCCATCCGATCCCTCGGTGGAGGAGGCCCGCATCGCCCTCAATGAAACCCTCGCCCGTCGCGGCTTCGCCGGCGGTGCCTTCCTGCCGGAGGCGGCCCACCGCCACCACCGCCGTTTCCACCAGCCCCGCTGGCACCCGGACGTGCTTGCGCGCCACCCCGTCACCGTCGTCATCCCCACCCGGGACCGGCTCCACCTGTTGGAGGAATGTGTGGAGCTGCTGGAAAGCACCGTGAACCGCCGTCACGTGCAGCTCATCATCGTGGACGACCACTCGCGCGACACCGATGCCGTGCGTTATCTGGAGACCATCCAGCAGCGGACTGATTTCCGCTGCCGGGTGGTGCGGCCGGCCGATCCCGGTGCGCCGTTCAACTATTCCCACCTGATGAACCTGGCGCTGCCCCTGGTGGACACGCCGCTCATCCTTCACCTCAACAACGACGTCAACGCCCTCGAGGCCGGCTGGCTGGAGGACATGGTCGGCTGGGTCACCCAGCCCGGCGTCGGCGTGGTCGGGGCCAAACTGGTTTATCCTGACAAGACCTTGAACCACTGTGGCATCGTCATCGGCCCCCACGGCGGCCTGGCCGACACCCCGTTCGTCAGGATGGATGAGAATGAAATCCGCGCCTTCGACTGGCACTCGGCGGCCCGGGATGTCTCCGCCGTCACCGGTGCCTGCCTGCTCACGCCCACCGATCTTTACCGCCGGCTCGGCGGGTTTGATGAGCGCAAGTTCGGCGTGGCCTACAACGACGTGGACTACTGCCTGCGGGTGCGGCGGGCCGGCCAGCGCGTCATGCTGACCCCGCAGGCCAAGCTCATGCACTGGGGCAGCGCGACCCGCGGGGTGACCTACGACGAGGCCGAGCACATCGCCTTCGCCCGCAAATACCGCGGCCTCGCCGATCCGTTTCTCAGCGAGGCCCTCGAATTGCGCAACGGCCGGCTCCTGCCCCGCCCCACGCACCATGCCCACCGCCACCGGCGCGGCCGCCTGCATGTGCTGCTCATCACCCACAACCTCAACCTGGAGGGCGCACCGCTCTTCCTCCTCGAGTACGCCGAGCACCTCGTGCGCACGGCCGGCTTCACCTTGGAGGTGCTCGCCGCCCAGGACGGCCCCCTGCGGGAAAACTACGAGGCCCTCGGCGCACATATCACCATGATGGACCGCCACCGGATCTACTCGGCGGAAACCGAGGAGGAATTCGCCGCCCGCGTGGCCGAGCTCCGCGCCACCCTCGATCTGGCACCGGTGGACCTGGTCGTCTGCAACACCCTGATCAGCTTCTGGGGTGTGCATCTCGCCCGGCAGGCCGGCAAGCCCTCGCTCTTCTACATCCACGAAAGCACCTCGATCCCACGCTTCTTCGCCAAGGCCCTGCGAGAGCACCTCCACGGCCTCGTCAATCAGGCCTTCCGTGAAACCACCCGCGCGCTCTTTCTGTGCCGCGCCACCGAGGCGTATTACAAGGACAACGACATCAACGGCAACTTCCGCATCGTGCCAAGCTGGATCAAGGTCCGCGAAATGGAGGCCTTGCGCGGCCGGCATTCCCGCGCCGACCTCCGCCGGAAATACGGCTATGGCCTGGACGAGGTGGTCATCGCCAACATCGGCACAGTCTGCGAACGCAAGGGCCAGCACACCTTCATCCGCGCGGTCGAGCACTTCAACCGCCAGGTCGCCGGCGATGGCCGCACCTACCGCTTCGTGCTCGTGGGCGGACGCGAGGGCGTTTACCTCGACATGCTCGAGGCCGACATCCGCGCCCTCGGCATCACCAACCTCGACATCATCCCGGAGACGCGCAGCGCCTGCGAATTCTTCATCCTCGCCGACCTCTTCGTCTGCTCGAGTTTCGAGGAATCCTTCCCCCGCGTGCTCCTCGAGGCCATGGCCCTGCGGACCCCGATCGTGAGCACGGATGTCCATGGCATTCCCGACATGGTCAAGAACCGCGCCGAGGCCTGGCTGATGCCCCCCGGCGATGCCGTGGCCACCTCGATCCTCATGCGCACCTGTCTCGACAAGGAGCGCAGTGGAAAATCATTCACCGGTGCAGCCTACTCGAAGGTGCTGCGTTATTACGACCACGACCACGTCCTGCCCTTCCACGTCGAACTCGCCCGGGAGGCCTGCCTCGATTTTGATCCCGCTCCCTGAACCGCACCGACCCGGCCCGCCCTGCGGCCCGCGACGGGGCCACCCCTGAACCCCTTTCGATCGAATGAACCAGGCCGTTCGCATCCCGGGCAAATGTCTTGCCAACGCGGAATCAACCCCAAAACCATGCCATGTTTAGGCGCATGATGATACCGTTCCGCAGTGTGATCCGGGAACAGCCCTGGACGTGGTGGCTCGGCCAGGGGGTGCTCTACGTGCTGCTCTGGGCGAGTCTGATGAAGCTGCCGGTTTCGCCCTCGATAGACCTCGATCCCTCCTGGCAGATGGCCCTCGGGTACGCCGCCAACGAGGGGCTTCAACATGGACGCGACATCGTGTTCACCTACGGGCCGTTGGGGTATTTCTTCCGCGCCTCGACTTACATGGGCGAGTTGTTCGGCGTTTTCATGGCCTGGCAGGTGGTCAGCAACCTGGTGATTGCGGCCGGGCTGTTCCTGTTTGGCCGGGGGCTCACCGGCTGGCGGCAGGCCGGCTACTACGCCTACCTCTTCTGGTTCGGCAGCGCATATGGCGACGCGATGCACATGAACTTCATCACCATTTTCAGCCTGATGCTGATGCAGTCCGGCTACCGGCACCGGGGCTGGATCGTGGCGGCGGTGGCTATCTTCGCCGTGCTCTCGCTGGTGAAGTTCACCAACCTCATGCTGTGCCTCGTCGTGGTCGGCGTGCTCGCAGCCTTTTTCGTGATCACGCGACGGCGCCACGATGCCCTGCTGCTCGCGGGCGGTTTCGTCGTAAGCTTTCTCCTCGGATGGATGGCCTTCGGCCAGGGCATCGGCAACCTGCCCTCTTTTCTTTATTACGGCCTGCAACTGAGCACCGGTTACGTGGGCGCCATGGGCGTGTACGAAACCACCACGACTTTCGTCCTCGGCCTGTCCGCGGCCGGTTGTGTCGCCATTTATGCCGTCCTCCATTTCTTCAGCAACCCCGACCGGATCCGGGCCCTCTGCTCCATCGCCATCCTCGGCGCGGTCATCTTCCTGAATTGGAAGCACGGTTTCGTGCGCGCCGACGGCCATGTACTCGGGCATTATGTCATGGTCCTCCTGGTGATCTGCTGCCACCCCGCCTTGATCCAGGACCCTCCCCGCTGGGGCCGGGCAAAAAATGGGGTGCTGGCCGCCGGGTTGGCGATCTGCCTCACCGGCATCGGCCGGTTCCACCTCAGCACCGCGATCGAGGCACCGAGCATCTGGAACTACCGGCTCCGCGATACCTTTGCCGCCGTGTTCAATCCGGCGGAATTCCATGCGCGACTGCAGCACCAGCTGAGCAACACGGCCGCCACCGTGCCCATCCCCACCATCAAGGGCTTCGTCGGCCGTGAAACCGTCGACCATCTCGGCGCGGACCAGGCCGTCACCATCCTCAATGGACTCAACTACACCCCGCGCCCCGCGATCCAGGGCTACACCACCTACACCGAGCCGCTGAACCGACTCGACGCAGACTTTTACCGGTCGGATCGCGGCCCGCGCTTCGTGGTGCAGCGCTACCAGTCAATCGACGAGCGCCTGATTGCCCTCGATGATTCCCACACCCTGAAGCTCCTGTTCCAAAACTATGACTACACCCTGGAGGACGCCGGTCTCATCCTCTGGGAACGCCCGCCGGTGATCAGCGAACCCGATCCGGCGGACGAGCCCGTCCTGCTCACCCGCACGGTGCGCTTCGACGAGACCGTGGACGTGCCGGTCACCGACCGGCCGCTCTGGGCGGAGATTAACATCCACCGCAACCTGGCCGGCCGCATCCGGCAGTTCCTCTACAAGCCGCCAACCGTGCACATCGAAATCCGGGATGATCGTGGCGACCAGCACCGCTATTTGTTCATTCCCGCCATGGGAGAGGCCGGCTTCATTTTGCAGCCGCTCTTCACCGACGGCGCTGAGCTCATTGCCTACCATGCGGGGCAGGCTCCGCGTCAGGTGCGCCAGTTCACCCTGCGGGTCATGCCCGGCGGAGAAAATTATTTCCAGGACGACATCGCCATCGAACTGAAGGCCCTCGCCCCCTTCACGCGCGGGGGGAGGGACATCCCGGTGACTTCGCCCCATCGTCTGCGCATGATGAACCGCACGCCGAGCCGCCTCAGCGCCGCGGCTCCCGTCACCAATGCCTTCGTGGACGGACGCCACCTGCTCCAGATGCATCCTTCCAGCGTGATCGAATTCCGCATCGACGAACCCATCACCTCCATCCGCGCGGCCTTCGGCATCATGGACGGGGCCTACACCGGTCCCGAGGGCACCCTGGGAGTGGAGTTCATTGTCGAGTGGCGCGATCACGAAGGTAACACGGAGCGATTGTTCTCCCGCCTGCTCGACCCCGTGAACCGGACCGATGACCGACCCATGCAAACGCTGGAACTGTCGATCGGACCGCGCAGCAACGGCCTGCTGATCCTTCGCACCGAACCCGGCCCCACCCGAATCGCCGCCTATGGCTGGGCCTACTGGACCGACATCGAAATCAAATGAGTGCGCCCGATTCAGCATCCTTGCGTGATGGGATCGCCCGCTGGCCCTGGCGACCGCCGGCTCTGGCCGTGGTGCTGACCCTGTTGCTGGCCGTGGTCATGATGCGGCCGCCACTCCCTATGGCGGCCGATCCCGAGACCGCCTACCGCACCGCGCTCTACGAAACCCTGCGCCTCGGACATGCCTGGGGAGAAACGTTTGCCACCACGGATGGCCCGCTCGCCGCCGCCCAGACTCCGGGCTATGCCAGCGGCAGCATCTGGATGGCCATGGTCTGGCAGATCGGCGGCAATCTGTTGCTGGCGGCCTTGGTGGTGGGCGCAGCCTGGCGGCTGCCTCGCACACGCCGGGTGTTCGCGCTCGCCCTTCTCGGTGCCACCCTGGGCCGCTTTCCGGCCCTCGCCCCGTGGCTCACCATCGTCCTGCTTGGGGTGGATCTGATACGTCGCCGGGAAGGCACTCCGGCCATCACCTTTGTCACCGCCGGCACCCTGGCCTTTTTCGGATTGTCGTCCCTGGGGCACTTGCTGCTGGGTGCAACCGCCGTCCTTATCGCCTGCCTTCCCGGAACCACCACCCAACGCCGGGTTGCCGCCGGCGGCGGTTTTGTCACCGCCGTGATCCTCGGCTGGCTGGCAGTGGGGCAATCGCCCGGCTCGCTGGTCTCCTGGCTCGGCTCGGCTTTCCCCGCCGTATGGAACACCTCACCGCTCTGGCGGATCCATGATCTGGCAGAGCTCCGGGGCTGGGCTGCGGCAGCCGGATGCACCCTCGCCATCGGGGCGGCTTTTTTCGTGAGCTCACCCACCCGCAGGGAATTCCTGCCGGCAACCGTGTTCCTGCTGATCGCCACAGCGCTGGCCTGGAAGACCCAGGTCCTGCAGCCCTTCGGCCAGGCGGGTGTTTTCTTTGTCACGGTGGTCGCTGCGGCCTTCGTCCTTTTGCACATCGGGGCGCGAACGATCATCGGGGTGGTCACCGCCGCCATCGCCCTGGCCGGACTTAACCAGTGGCAGCCACTCGTGCTCATCGATGGCCTCGGCCACTTCAACCGGCAGTTCATCCTCAATGTCCGCATGGTGGCGGCGCTTCCGGAATTGCGGACCTCCCTGCAGGGCCAGGTGCGTCAACTCCGTAGCCTTCATGACCTCCCCGACATCCGGAATGCGGTCGGTGAAGGCAGCGTCGACGTTCTCGGTGGATGGCCTTCCCACGCCCTGCTCAACACCCTGCGGCTGCAATCACGGCCGGCACCATTCACCGCGCTCGTGCGCACCCCCGCCTTGGCCGAGCGCAACCGCCAATCCCTCGCCGGACCCGAGGCACCGGATTTCGTGATCCAACGCATCCAGCCGGCTCATGGTCTCGCCCCCGCCTTCGAAGATCCCTCCGCCCAGCTCGAGCTCTACCGACGCTACAGCGTCATCAGGGAGGAGAACGGTTTCTTCCTCTGGCGGCAACGTCCGCCGGCCGGAGAACCCAGCGCGCCCATTTTTGTTACCTCCGGGATGCTCGAACCGGGCGAAGCCCTGTCGCTGCCGCACCTGACGCCGGGCACCGCCCACTGGTTGGAGCTGGATCTCCGCCCGGGAGTCTTCGGCTGGCTGTGGTCCCTCCTCGATGAGGTCGCCGAGCCGGGCCTGCTCGTGCGGGATGATCAGGGCCGCGCCCTGAACTATCCTCTGCTCCCAAGCCTGGCCTCCGGTGGCTTTATCGTGGCCCCTTTCATCCGGGGCGAGCCGGACATGATCCGCTTCCAATCAGGCACCGCACCCGGACGCATCATCACGGTCACCGTGACACCACCGCCGTCGGGCCGCTGGCTGCGGCCGGGCCGCATTCCCTACCGGCTCTATTCCATTCCGGGCATCACCTTGCAGCAGGAGGTGCTCCCAACCGACTCCCTGCAGCGTTTCAGTCTGCTGAACCGCGAGCCCATTGCCGTCGCCACCACCTACCCCATCAGCGTCCTGCCCGACACCGAGGAAGGACCGGCGATGTTTACCCATCCCGACAGCGTGATCGAATTCGCCGTGACCCCCGACGACCGGCGGGTGCGCGGAGCGTTCGGCATCCTGCCCGGGGCCTATGCGAACCGCATCGCGACGGACGGGGTGGATTTCGCCGTGGAATTCATCGCGGAGGACGGCCGTCGCACCTCCTTGCTCCACCGGTATCTCGATCCACTGTACGAAGCCACGGATCGGGGCCGCCAGAACTTCGTGATCGATCTCCCGGAGGGAAAACCGGGCCGGCTGCTCCTGCGCACCTACAATCCGCCGCATCGCCAACAGGCCTGGGACTGGGCTTACTGGGGGCCCATCACCATCGAACCGGCTCCATGACCCCGGCCTCCTCTCGCAGTCCCCTCACCGCCTTCCGCCGCTGGCCGGCGGAATTCCCGCGACTGTGCCTGACTCTCGCCGGAGTCGCCTTGACGGTGTTCTTCTATGCACCGGTCAGCACGGTCATGGATGCCCTGCTCGATTCATCGAACTACGCTTCCTACACCTATTTTGCCGCGAGGCAGTTCCAGTACGGGCCCGAGGTCGTGCCGATGTCCGGCCCCTACGGTTTCGTGATGTATGGGTCCACCTACAACGGGGAACTTTTCTGGACCCGGCTGATCGGGCAGCTGGTTTCCGCCGCGGCGTTGTCCGCCTTCATCCTCTGGTTTTTCCACCAGGCCCGCGGCACGCCCCTGCGCTGGCTCTGGCTGGGCCTGCTGCTGCTGTTTACGCCGGTGATCGAGGATCTGCCCTTGGAATGGATGATCTTGCTGGCCGGATTGTTTTTGCTCCAACGCGGTGAAACCCGTCCGGCCACGGGCCTGCTGGTGGCGACCGCCACCCTGCTCGCCTTCGTGTCGCTGATCAAAGGCACCCACCTGGTGCTGGCGGTGGCCACCCTCGGGGTGGTCCTCGGCCGCCAGGCTCTCGCCCGGGACTGGCACCGGTGCGGTTGGATCGCGGGTTCCTACCTCGCGGCCTTTCTCGGCTTCTGGCTCCTCGCCGGGCAGCATCCGGCCAACGTCCCCTCGTTTCTCCAGGGCATCCGGGCGCTGACCGACGGCTACAATGACGCCATGTCGCTGGACGAAAGTGCGCGCGCCTTCCGCCAGGGCCTGCTCACCCTCGCCATCCTGGCCGCCGCTCTCGTCTGGGGCACCTGGCAGCGGTGGCGCAACCCGGGCGTGATTGCGGGTGCCCTCCTCTTCGCCGGCTTCACCTTCGTCAAGTGGAAGCACGGCTTCGTGCGCGCGGACGGCCATGTGTATATTTTTCACCACTACGCCGTGGCCGCCATCACGGCGTGGTTTATCTTCGTGTTCGCGCTCCACCGCGGGGACCGGCCGGAGCCGCGGCGGACCCGACTGACCGCGGCCGGATTGATGGCGGCCGGTATCCTCGCGGGGATCTGGATGGAGGGCGGGGCCAGCCTCCTGCGCCTGCGCTGGCTGGTGGTGGAGTGGACCCCGCAGCGGATCGCCCTCAATGTCCGCCAGCTGCTCGCGCCCGCCCAGGCCAAGGCGGAGTTTGACCGGCAGCTGGAAACTCACCGCGAACACTACCGGATGCCGTTGACGCGGCAGCAGGCCGGGGACCAGCCGATCGACCTCTTTGGCATCCAGCATGGCATCGTGCCCCTCAACGGCCTCAACTACCGGCCCCGTCCCATGGGAGGCGGCGCCTTCAACGCCTACAACCCCTACCTCATGGGGTTGAACCGCGACTTCATCCGCGACCCGGAACGCCGGCCCGACCACTACCTCCTGCGTTTCGAGACCATCGACAACCGCCTGGCCACGCAGGACGACGGCCTTACCCTCCTGGAAATTCTGCACCACTATCAGCCGCTCCTGATCGAACAGGGGCATGTGCTGATGAAGGAGGAGGCCGATCCCGAACCGGTGGAGCTCCGACCGCTTTCCCACCACACCTTCCGCTTCGGCGAATTCGTGCCGGTGCCGGCGGTCGGCCCCGACGAGCTTCTCGTCGCCCGTTTCGACGTCCGCCCCAACCTCCAGGGCCGCCTGCGCAGTTTCCTCTACAAGGCCCCGCTCATGTTCATGACCCTCCAGGGCCGCGGCATCGAAAATCCCGAGTCCCGCCGGTTCATTCCCGGCATGGCCGTCTCCCCCTTCCTCTTCAGCCCGGCCATCGAGGACAACAGCGACCTCGCCTACCTCTACACCCGCCGCGAGGGCAAACAGGTCACCGGCTTCTTCATCTACAGCAACGATCCCGGCTGCTTCCAGGAGGAACTCGCAGTGGAATTTTTCACCACACCGCGCCCGCAGGCCGACGCCGCGCTCGACATCGACGAGCTGCTCACCTTCACGCGTTTTCCCATTTCCAACGTGCCGCCCGAGGTCGTCATCCCCGCCACCGAACAGCAAACCTCCGTGCGCGGCCTGCAGGTGCAGCGGTTGCACGCCCCGGGCGAAATCCACTGGCGCATGCAGGGCAATGAAAGCGAGTTCATCTTCGACTACGGCTTCATTCCCGAGGCCTACGAGCGCGGCACCACCAACGGGGCGGTCTTCATCGTCGAGCTGCGCCGGGAAGGCCGCCCGCCGGAAAGACTCTTCGAGCAATTGCTCGACCCCGTGAACAACCCCGCCGACCGCGGCAACCGGACCGCGCGCGTGGAATTGGCGGACGTAAACCCGGGGAGCCGGCTCGTCCTGCGCACGGACCCGGGTGAACACGGCGACACTTCCTGGGACTGGGCCTATGTCACCCGCATGCAGCTCAAGCGCAGCCATGTCTTCTCCCGGGATTTTCCCGTCTTCAGCCGCGTGCCCGACGAGGTGGACGGGCAGAATGTCGCAACCATCGAAATGGATGAGCGGCCGGTCTTCCTGCTCCACGTCCCCGCCTCCCTGACCTTCACGCTCAACGGCGGCGAACAGAACCTCTACCTCGAATTCGGCTTCATGCCCGGTGCCCACACCGGCGAGGGCCGGACCGACGGCGCCGACTATGTGGTCGAGTTGCTGCGCCCGGGTCAGCCTCGCCAGGAGATCTACCGCCGCACCTTGCGACCGACCACCGTGCCCTCCGACCGCGGCCGGCACTCAACCGACATCACCCTACCCGCAGTGAACCCCGGCGACCGGCTCATCGTGCGCACCGGGGTCGTCGAGGGCGGCAACGAGAGCTGGGGCTGGACCTATGTGTCCCGCCTGACGATTGACTGATCCCGGACCCGCATGATGAACCCGTCAGCCGACCCAGTCACCACCCCGCCGATACCGGTCCCTCTGCCCGGCCTGCGCTCCACACGCCGGTGGCTGCTGCCCTGGGCGCTGCTGGCTTTTTGCTTCTTCGCACCCACCCGCGAGGTCATGACGGTCCTGCTGGATCCGTCCAACTACGCCTCCTATGCGTATTTCACCGCCCACGGTTTCCAATACGGACCCGAGGTGATCCCCATGGCCGGTCCCTACGGGTTCGTGCTCTACGGCATGGTTTACAACGGCGAACTCTTCTGGACCCGGATGGCCTGCCAGTTCGCGGTGATGGGATCCTTTGCCGCGCTCGTCCTCTGGTTCTTCCACGCCGCCCGCGGCTCGGCATGGCGCTGGTTCTGGCTGCTCGGACTGGTTTTCTTCACCCAGTCGCTGGAGGATCTGACTTATGAATGGGCCCTGCTGCTGGCGGGTCTGTTCATGCTGCAGCGCACCCCACGGCCACCCGCCACCGCCCTGGCCGGGGCCGCGGTCCTCATGGCCCTGGTGTCCCTGGTCAAGGGCACCCACCTCATGCTCGCCGGCGCCACCCTCGCCGTGGTCCTGACCACCCTCTTCATGCTCCGGGACTGTCGGCGCGGCCTTATCGTGGCCGCAACCTACACCGTCGCCTTCCTCGGCTTCTGGGCGCTGGCCGGGCAACACCCCGCCCATATCCCGGCCTTTCTCAGCGGGGTGCTCCAGCTGACCAACGGCTACAACGAAGCCATGGCCCTG
>JBGTGS010000220.1:0-2876 GCA_041746615.1 Opitutaceae bacterium
CCTGCCCGCGATGATGATGGCATTGGCCGGCAGCAGCCACTTGCCGTCCATTCTGGTGCCCGGCGGGGTCACGCTCCTCGCGGAGGAGGCCGAGGACACCGCACGGGTGCAGACCCTCGCGGCGCGTTTCGCCCACGGCGAGATTGAGCTGGAGTACGCGGCGGAGATGGGTTGCAAGGCCTGTGGTACTCCCGGCGGAGGGTGTCAGTTCATGGGAACGGCCGCCACCAGCCAGGTGGTCGGCGAAGCCCTCGGTCTCTCGCTGCCGCATAGTGCACTCAGCCCATCGGGAGCACCGATCTGGCGCGACCTCGCCCGGCGCTCGGCCTTGGCCTTGATGGCCTTGGAGAAGGGTGGGGCAACGGCCTCCGCCATCCTCACCGACGATGCGATCCACAACGCCATGGTCGTCCATGCGGCCTTCGGCGGCTCCACCAATCTTGTTTTGCACATCCCGGCCATCGCGCACGCCGCCGGACTGCGCCGACCCACGGTGGCGGACTGGACCCGCCTCAACCGGCTCGTGCCGCGCCTTGTGGATGTCCTGCCCAACGGTCCCACCCACTTCGCCACCGTGCAGGTCTTCCTCGCCGGTGGCGTGCCGGAGGTGATGCTGCACCTCCGTGAACGCGGGCTGCTTAAGCTGGATGCCCTCACGGTCAGTGGACGCACCCTGGGAGAAAACCTCGACTGGTGGGAAAAGTCCGAGCGACGCGCACGACTCCGCGCGAAGTTGACGGAGCTCGACGGCATTGATCCCGACCGGGTGATTCTCAGCCCGGCGCGCGCGAAAGCGGCGGGCCTGACCAGCACGGTCACCTTCCTCACGGGCAACCTCGCGCCAGAGGGGGCGTTGGTTAAAAGCACTTCCATAAGCCCGACTCTCGTTGATGCGGATGGCGTTTACCTGCATGAAGGAGCGGCGCGGGTCTTCGGCTCGGAGGACGCGGCCATTGCCGCGATCAAGTCCACCGGACCGGATGCGATCCAGCCGGGTGACGTACTGGTGCTGGCCGGCATCGGACCGGCCATCGGAATGCCGGAAACCTACCAGGTGACCTCCGCGCTGAAATACCTGCCCAATGGCCAGCGCGTCGCCCTGTTGACGGACGGACGGTTTTCAGGCGTGTCCACGGGAGCCTGCATCGGCCACCTCAGTCCTGAAGCCATGGCGGGAGGCCCGATTGGCCGATTGCGGGACGGTGATCGCATCCGGATCCGCATCGACACCCGTGCGCTCACCGGATCGGTGGACGTGGTTTCGCTTGGTACTGCTGACCTCGTGGCGCGTACCCCTGGCAATCACCTGCGCATGCACCCGCACGTACCTGCGGACACCCGCCTGTGGGCGGCCCTGCAAAACGCCAGCGGCGGCAGTTGGGGCGGCTGCGTCTACGACCCCGACCGTATCGCCGACCTGCTGGCCAAGGGCCTGGCCACGGAACGCTCCTGATAGGGAAGTGGTGCGGGCGGAGGGAGTCGAACCCTCCTCTCAAGCTTGGGAAGCTCACATAATAGCCGATATACGACGCCCGCAAAAGCGTTCCGGGATAGTTGTCCGGTCGTTTGCCGGCCGGCAAGCCCGGATCTTTATCCCGGATGGAATCTTTCTCCAAGTCCTCATCCCGGGCTTCGGATTGGGGCCGCACAAGACGGGTGCTCACCCGCATGAGCGCAACCTTAACCAAGGCCCATCCACGAAATGACTGCAATCCCGACATGGGTCGAGGCATGCGCCAGCATCGCGGCTTCCAGGTGGTAACGGCAGAACAACCAACCAAAGACCAAGCCTCCCAATGAATTCAAACCGATCGTACGGATCACCAGTGCCCCATCCAGGGGAGCATGGGCTGCAACCGCCGGTAGGTGGAGCACGCCGAAGAGGAGTGCGGCCACCACAATGCCGATCCATAATACGGTGCCCGAGGGTGTCCCTTTTCCTCGCTGCGCTATCCACCAAACGATCCAACCTGCGAAGGAAAGAGCCCCCCACCGGAGCATGATCTCCTCGGTGACTCCCCCGTACATCAGCCCTGCGGCAAACCTCCCGATACCCCCACTATTGGCAGCCTCTGCGGCAGCAGCCAGCCACTCTTCCGATAGCAACGGCTGAAAAAGGGCATCAATAAGTAACGCGATCAGCGCGAAAATCAGACCCAACCCGACAGCGAGAGGAGCCACGGCCCGCAGGTGTGGCCAGGCGAAGGTGCCGTTGATCCGCCAATTTACCATCAGCGAGATCAACCCGAGCTTGGGTGCCAGCCATGCCCCCATGGCGCACCCGATGGCCAGGAGTAGGATGGGGTTGATCAGGGAGAGGCCGACCAGTGCCGGTAATGGCATCTCCGGCAAGCCCTCCGGAATCTTTCCCTCACGGATCATCGGTGTGATAATCAGAGGCAGGGTGGCTATGCCGACCAAGCCGATAAGGAACAGGTGCCAAAACCGTTGACTGAAGCGACCCGTCGAGATGGAGCCGGCCGGGTGCCTGGTTGATAAGGACAAATTCATAAGGACGTTTCGAATCTGTTATCGGTGATCATCGGGTCAATGGGAAGGTAAGTAATGAACCCCGGTCGGGGGGGGACTTGATTCGATGAGACTTCACCCTGCGCGTGCCAAAACACCCCGCAGCGGAGGTGCTGCCCGGGTTACACCCCATAGCCCGTGTCCGGGGTTGTGGTGTAATTTAACCGGAGTTGGTGGAGCACTTTAAACGACCGAAAATCGACCACCAGAATCGAACAGGAACACTATTATGAAAAAAGAAAATACGATCCGAGAATCCAAAGTTAAGGGTGCCGATGCCAACCGTGATCCCATCAGCGGCGCCCCCGGTGCGCATCCGGTCGGCACTGGAGTCGGTGCGGCCGGTG
>JBGTGS010000221.1:0-30676 GCA_041746615.1 Opitutaceae bacterium
CAGCAGCAGCAAGCTCACCAGCACTACCATGACGACCGCCACCGTCTACCGGCTTGTCGAGCCAGGTCCTCTCCCAAAACTCGAGGCCGTCACGGTCCGTCTCGGCATCACCAACGGCATTGTCATGGAGGTCCTCGACGGCCTCAACGAGGGCGATGTGCTTGTCACCAGCGTTTTCGTTCCCGGAGCCGCCGCCACCGCAGGCCAATCCAGCAACCCGTTCCAACCACAACGCGGTGGTTTCAGCGGCGGCCGCCGCTGAGCGATCCCATGCATCCGGTCGTAACACTCAGGGACATTCACAAGATCTACGACTCCGGCGAGGTCCAGGTCCATGCCGTGCGCGGTGTCTCTCTGGACATCCATAAGGGTGAGTTCGTCGCCGTCATGGGCGCCAGCGGCTCCGGCAAGTCCACCATGATGAACCTGCTGGGCTGCCTCGACCGCCCCACCAGCGGAAGCTACCTCCTCGATGGCATCGACGTCGCCAAGCTCGACCGCAATGAGCTGGCCGACATCCGCAACCAGAAGATCGGTTTCGTCTTCCAGGGCTTCAACCTGCTTTCCCGCACCACTGCCCTGGAAAACGTCGAGCTACCCATGCTCTACGCCCCCAAGCGGATTTCCTCGAAGGTCATGCGTGAGCGCGCCCTGCACGCGCTCGACATCGTCGGCCTGTCCGATCGCTCCGATCATTACCCAAGTCAGCTTTCCGGCGGACAGCAGCAGCGGGTCGCCATCGCCCGCGCACTCGTCAACCATCCGCAGGTCCTCCTCGCCGATGAACCCACCGGCAACCTCGACAGCAAGACTTCGGTCGAGGTCATGGGCGTCTTCCAGAAACTCAACGAGCAGGGCATCACCCTCATGATGGTGACGCACGAGTTCGACATTGCCCACTACTGCAAGCGCAACCTGGTTTTTCGTGACGGCCGGATCGTCACGGACGAGGCCGTCACCCCGCGGCTCCACGCTGATGAGGAAATGCAAAAGCTCCTCCGCGCCGAATCCGAGGCCAGGCTCACCGCCGGCCTCTAATTCCTCCCGCCATGCGGCTCTTCGCCACCACGATCATTTCCATGCGGGCACTGCGCCGCAATAAGCTGCGATCGGTCCTCACCGCGCTGGGCATCATCATCGGCGTCGGCGCCGTCATCGCCACGGTCAGTATCGGCAATGGAGCCAAGGCCCAGGTCGAGGCCCAGGTCGCGGGCCTCGGCCAGAATATCATCAGCGTTTTCCCGGGCAGCATCACCTCGGGCGGGATGCGTGGCGGCTGGGGCTCCGCCAGCAGCCTGACCGTCGAGGATGCCGAGGCCATCGCCCGGGAGATTCCCGGCATCGTCGCCTCCAGCCCCGAGGTTCGCGACCGCCAGCAGGTTCTCGCCAACGGCCTCAACTGGAACACCTCCATCTCCGGGCAGTCGCCCGAGATTCTCAGCATCCGCAACTGGCCCCTCGCCGAAGGGGTCATGTTCAACGAACTCGACGTTCGCAGCGCCGCCAAGGTCTGCGTCATTGGCAAGACGGTGGCTGATCAGATCTTCCCCGGCATGGACCCGATCGGCCAGACCGTCCGCATCCGCGACATGCCCTTCACGGTCCTCGGCATTCTCTCCACCAAGGGCTTCAACTATTTCGGCTCGGATCAGGACGACACCATCATCGTCCCTTACACCAGTGCCATGAAGCGTATCAGCCGACGCGATCGTGTGAGCTCCATCGTAATCCAGGCCGTCCACCCTAGCCTCCTGGAGCGCGTCCAACTCGATGTGACCGATCTGCTGATGCAGCGTCGCGGTGGTCGTGAACAGGATTTCACCGTCCGCAACCAGCTCGAGATCGCGGAAATGGCCACCGCCACCTCACGCACCATGACCCTCCTGCTCAGCGCCATCGCCGGCGTCTCCCTCGTGGTCGGCGGCATCGGCATCATGAACATCATGCTGGTCAGCGTCACCGAGCGAACCCGCGAGATCGGCATCCGCATGGCTGTCGGTGCCCACGGTAATGACATCCTGCTCCAGTTCCTCATTGAGTCCATCGTCCTCAGTCTCATGGGCGGTGTGCTTGGAATCCTCGCAGGCTGGGGCGCATCGGAATTTCTTTCCTATTACAACAACTGGCCGACCTTGGTTTCGACCTCGGCCGTCACCATTGCCTTCTTCTTCAGTGGCGCTGTCGGCGTCTTCTTCGGATTCTATCCGGCCCGCAAGGCCGCCCAACTCGATCCGATCGACGCGCTCCGCTACGAATAAGCCGTTCCCCAGATTCAAGTAATAAAGGACCGGGACGTCAGACCGGGCACGATTGCATCCGGTACCCGAGGTTACGCTCGCCGTCGTCCCGGAACCTTGCAGGCTGGCAGGCCACTCACTCTGCATGTTCCCCCGCTTCCTGCTCTTCATTCTGCTTGCCGTCCCTGTTGTGCCCGCGACCGGTCAAACTGACGCCGTCGGGCTCTACCGGGAGAAGCGCTACCCGGAGGCCCAGGCTGCTTTTGAACAACGGGTCCGCGATGATCCGCATGACGCCGAGGCCCATTTCCACCTCGGTCGCCTCGCCCTCGCCCGCCAGCGCATTGATGAGTCGATCCCGCACTTCGAACAGGCGGTCAGGCTCGAGCCCGACAACGCCGAGTACCACTTCCAGTATGGCAGTTCCGCCGTGCAACAGGCCGGACGCATGGGCACCACCTTCAGCGCTCTCGGTCTCGTCCGCCGCGGCCGCATCGCCATGGAAAAAGCGGTCGAACTCGCCCCCACTGACATCCCCTACCGCCAGGGACTGGTTGAATTTTACTCCAAGGCCCCGACCATCGCCGGCGGCGGCATGAGACGGGCCTACACCGCCGCCGAGGCGATCCGGCCATTCGACGAACGTCAGGCCGTCATCACCATCGCCGGCTTAAAAATCCGCGACCGTGAACCCGACGAAGCCATGGCCCTATTGGAAGGACTGCTTGAAACCCACCCCGGCGACTATCAGGTTCTCTATCTGTTGGGCCGCACCGCCGTGGAGAGCGAGAGTCACCTGGCCCGGGGCATCGCCGCCCTCGAGACCTGTCTCACCCTCACGCCGCCACCCCGGGGTGTCGGCCCGGCTGATGTCAATTTCCTGCTGGGCGAGGCGCATGCCAGTCTGGGCAACATCGCCGCCGCCCGCACCGCCTATGAGGCGTCGCTTGAATTCGTGCCCGACAACCCCCGGGCCCTCGCCGCCCTCAACCGCCTGCCATCAGCAGCCGAAGCACCCTAAGCATAAATTTGGGGTTCTTCCCTTTGATCGCCCCCAATCCAGTGTCACGTATTACGTGACACTTGAAACGTGCGGTTTTCGGGGTTGGCAACAGGCAACACCCCCCTTGGGGAAAACCCGCCCGGACGTCTTCGCGTTTGCCCCGCGTGCTCGTGCGCTCTTACTTTGAGCTCATCGCATGTCCCTGCCTCCGTCCACCGTCGAATTCCGCCACGCCGGCAAGCGCTACGGTGATGGCCCCCAGGTCCTCGACGACTTTTCTCTCACGGCCTCACCGGCTGACTTCATCAGCCTCATCGGCCCCAGCGGCTGTGGAAAATCCACCCTCCTCCGGCTCATCAGTGGCCTCAGCCCGCTGACCTCAGGCGAACTCCTCGTGGATGGCCATCCTCCCGAACTCGCCGCCCGCGAGCTTGCCTATGTCTTTCAGGAACCGACCCTCCTCCCCTGGCTCACCGTCTCGCGCAACGTCGAAACGGTCATGCGCCTGCGCGGAGTCCCCGCCGCGGAGCGCAAGGCCACCCGGGACCGCATCCTCTCCCTCGTCCGCCTCGACAACCTCCACAACCGCTATCCGCGCCAGCTCTCCGGGGGCCAGAAGATGCGCGTCTCCCTCGCCCGCGCCCTCACCCTCGCCCCGCGCCTGCTGCTCCTCGACGAACCTTTCGGTGCCCTCGATGAGATGACCCGTGACCATCTCAACGAGGAGCTCCTCGCCATCCGTGAACAACAGCGCTGGACCACCTTCTTCGTCACCCATTCCGTCGCTGAGGCCGTGTTCCTCTCCAATCGCGTCATCGTGATGGCCAACAACCCGGGCCAAATTCACCGCGAGATTCCCGTGCCTTTCCCCTACCCGCGCACCGAGGACACCCGCCAGTCATCCGACTATCATCGGCTCGTCGCCGAGGTCTCTGCGCTCCTGCGCTCCGTCGAAAGGACGTCCGCATGAGCCCCTACCACCGTCTCCTACCCGTCCTCACCGGACTCCTTTTCATCGTCATCTGGTATGCCGTGCATTTCTCCCTGTCCACGGAGGAGCGCTACCTCCTGCCACGACCCGATGCCGTCATTGCCGCGTTCCGCACCGAGGGGGACATCCTCTGGAGCGCCACCCTCAACACCGCCCTCGGAGCCTTCGCCGGCTTCGGCGGCGCCGTGGTCATCAGTTTTGCCGGTGCACTCCTCCTGTCCCTCTCCACCCTGGTTCGCGCCAGCCTCTATCCCTTCCTCATGATTCTGCAGATGATTCCGATCATCGTGCTCGCCCCCATCCTCATCCTCTGGAGCGGCCCGGGGTTTCTCAGCGTCACCATCATCACCTTCCTGATCTGCTTCTTCCCCATGGTGGTGAACACCACCCAGGGCCTCATCTCCACCGACCGCAATCTCGTCGATCTCTTCCGCATGAGCCGGGCCGCCCGCTGGCAGGAGATATTCCTCCTCCGCGTGCCCTCAGCCCTGCCCTACTTTTTTACCGGCCTGCGCATTGCCGCCACTCTCGCCCCGATTGGCGCGATCGTGGGCGACATTTACGCCGGCAATTCCGCCGGCGGCCGCGGCGGCCTCGGCTTCCAAACCATCATCTTCAGCGCCCAGTTCAAGATCCCCGCGCTCTTTGCCACCGCATTCGCCAGCTGCCTCCTCGGCTTCGTCTTCGTCGGCACCGTGGTTGCACTGCAATGGAGGCTGATGCATAAGTGGCACGATTCCTTCCACCGCTCCGACTCATGAGAATTCCCGCCCTTCTCTTGTTTCTGGCCGTCCTTGCCGCCGCCGGATGCGGCCGGAAGGATTCCGCCCCGGCCACCGGCAGCACCGGACTCTTCAAAATCGTGGTCCAGCTCGACTGGGTCGCCGAACCCGAGCACGGCGGCTTTTATCAGGCGCAGGCCCGCGGCTACTTCCGCGACGCCGGCCTTGAGGTCGAACTCATCCCGGGCGGCCCCAACGCCTTCGTCATGCAAAAGCTCGCCACCGGCCAGGCACACATCGGCCAGGCTGACAGCACCAACACCATCCTCGCCACCGCCGAGGGCCTCCCGGTCATCCAGATCGGCGCCGTCTTCCAGAACGATCCCTCCGCTCTCATGCTGCATGCCGACAATCCGGTCAGCCGCTTCGAGGACCTCCAGGGCAAGACCATCATGGCCCGACCCGAATGGGCCTTCCTTCCGTATTTGAAGCAAAAATACGACATCGATTTCCAGCTCATTCCCTTCAACTTTTCCGTCGCCAACTTCATCGCCAACCGTGATTTCATCCAACAGGGCTACTACATCGCCGAACCCTATTTCATCATTCAGGGCGGGGCCAAGCCACCAAAGTTCCTCCATGCCTGGGATGCCGGTTTCGATGCCTATGCCGTCCTCGCTGCCAACCGCACCTGGGCCGCCCGCCACCCGGAGCAGGTCCGTGCCTTCCTCGCAGCCTACATTCGCGGCTGGCAGGACTACCTCGAGGGCGACCCCGCCCCGGCCCACGAACTCATGAAGTCCGCCAACGCCAACGCCACCGACGAATTCCTCACGTTCTCCCGCAGCATGATCATTCAGGAGAATCTCGTTATCGGCCGCGAGCAGGGCGGACCACAGCAGATCGGCCGCATCACCCGCGAACGTTTCCAAAACCAGATCAACCAGCTGGAGGAACTGGACATCCTCTCCCCCGGCAGGCTCACCGTTGATCAGGTCATGACCACCGACTACCTGCCCTGAATTCGCGCGGCCGCTCCAGTCACCGTCATCATTATCCACGGCACCCGGCCGGAATCCCCACCACCCGCCGGGAGGACTGCATCCTTTGGCTCCATCCGAATTTTACCCGTGACCCTTTCCTCCACCGCTCCGGCCCGAAACCGCTTCCTCGATCTCCTGCGCACCAGCGTGCGTGATCATACGCTCGTGAAGCTCACCTTGGGCAAACACCGCGGCAATGACCCCACCCTCAAGAATCTTCTGGTCCGGCCCGTCCAGCTCAAGGCCGGTCCCCATCTCACCCTCGTCTGGCGGCACACCGCCCGTGACATCACTAAAAATCACCGACCGGCCGAGGCCCTGGCCTTGCTCGAACCGCTCGTCGGAACGGACTTCCTCGACGCCCATCTCTTCACACCCTTGCAAACCGTCCAGTACGAAGGCAACGGCTCCGGTGGCGGGCGTCTCTCCGTGAAAACCGCGGCCATCGCGCCTGCCCCGCCGCCATCCGGACACGATCGCGACCGCAGCCACCCAATCCCCGCCGACGCCCCCTGGCTTCGGGCCCTCGGCGTCACCACTCCCGCCGGACGGCCCCGCGAGGGCATGGCCGGAAAATTTCGGCAGATCCAAAAATTTACTGAACTCATCGGCCACCTGATCACCGAGGCGGGCCTCGATGATGATCGCAAGCTCACCATCGCCGACATGGGTTGCGGTAAGGGATACCTGACCTTTGCCACCGCCACCTTGCTCGGCCCGCGCGCCACCGTCACGGGCATCGAAGCCCGGCCCGAACTGGTCACGCTTTGCCAGCGCATCGCCGCAGAGAACAACCTGAGCCACCTGACCTTCACCGCCGGCGACATCATCACCGCCAACCCCGGGCCCCTCGACATCCTCATCGCACTTCACGCGTGCGACACGGCCACCGACGACGCCCTCGCCAAAGGCATTGCGGCCGGAGCAACGCTCCTGATTGTTTCACCCTGCTGCCAGAAGGAACTGCGTCCCCAACTCACCGCTCCCCCCGTACTCGCCGACGCCCTTCGCCATGGAATCTTCCAGGAACGCCAAGCTGAGTTCGTCACTGATGCCCTGCGCGCCCAGTTGCTCGACTGGGCCGGCTACCGCACCAAGGTCTTTGAGTTCATCTCCACCGAGCACACCGCCAAGAACCTCATGATCGCCGCCATCAAGGATCATGCACCCGGCGATCCTGGACACGCTCGGCACATCCGCGAGTTCGCCGCCTTCTACGGCATCCGCCACCAACACCTCGCCACCCAGCTCGGTCTCTCTCTCCAATGAACGCATACCTCCCCCTGTCCCCATTGATTTCATCCGAAGCGTCTACGCCACCGGTCCCCACCCGGAATCTCCCCCATCCTTTATGTCAACTAATAGTTGACATCCTGGTCCGGGGGGCGGGACCGAAGGCAAACGCCTCATGACTTGGGAAGACCTCGACTGGCCAACTCTCGACCGTCTGCGAGGAAAGTTCCTCAATGGCCCCGCTCCCGGCGAGTCTTACTGGCGGTCGGAGCGCGACCTCGCCAGCTACGACCTCACCTATGGCGAACGTATCGGATGGAAATGGGATGCCGTGTTGCATGAGCTGCACCTGCGCGGCTGGTCACCTCCACCGGGGCCACTGCTCGACTGGGGCTGTGGCAGCGGCGTGGCGGGGCGGCGCGTGATTGAAGCCTTTGGCCGGGATTCATTCACCTCACTCCGCGTTCATGACCACTCGCCACTCGCCTGTAATTTTGCCATCACATCCGCCCAAGAAAAATTTTCCGGGCTCGATGCCGATGTTTATCGCGATGGCGGCCCGGTCGGTCTGCTCGTGCTAAGCCATGTGCTCAACGAACTCGATGATAACGCCCGGAAAGCACTGGCCACCCTCATTGCCCGATCCACCGCCGTGATCTGGGTCGAGCCGGGCACGCACGTCGTCAGCCGTGATCTCATCTCCTGGCGCGAACCCTTGCTCGATTCCCATCACGTCATCGCCCCCTGCACCCACGCCGCCGCATGCGGACTCCTGGCTCCCGGACGTGAACGCGACTGGTGCCACCATTTCGCCAAACCTCCCCTCGGCATTCATGCCGATTCCAATTGGGTCCGCTTCGGCCAGCGGGCCGGCATCGACCTGCGCAGCCTTCCCTATTCCTTTTTGGTCCTCGAACGGAAAGGGGTGCGGCCCGCTCCCGCGCCCCTGCCGCCGGAAGCGGGCCGCATCCTCGGCCGGCCCGAACACTACAAACCCTACGTCCGCCTCTATAATTGTAGTGTCGACGGTGTGAACCAGTTGACCGTCCCCAAGCGTACCGCACCCGACCTCTACAAGCACCTCGAACGCGCCAACCCCCCCCTCATCTACCGCTGGGTACGCGAGGGCAACGAGGTCCGTGGAGGTGAACCGCTGGCCCAGCCGCTTACCCCATAAACCCAAACCGATTGGCAACAGCACGGTCTCGCCATTCGTCTATCACATCCTCCCGGTTTCCGGGTAAGCGGAGGTTTGCAGGCTCGGTCGTAGGAGCGGCTTTATGCCGCGATTTCCGGTTCCCTTGCCCCTTTTCCCTACACCCTCGTCAACTCGCCACCGTGAGGCGGTGCATCGCGGCATAAAGCCGCTCCTACAAATGGCCGCCAGGACTTCGGCATCATAGCGCGATCATGGATCTTTGCTTGGACTCCCTATGCCACTCGTCGACCGTGGCAGATCACGGTCTCCACGGGATTACCCCCCAATTCATGGGCCAGCATGCGTTCGTTGCGGTGCCGCAGGAGGATCAAGTCTGCGCGTTGGCCCTGCTCGATGGTACCGCGGTCGCTCAACCCGAGTACCGCGGCTGCATTCACAGTGGCCGCGGTGATCGCCTCCGCGGTGGTCAGCCCGCAATAGCGCACGGCCAGGGCTATCACAAAAGGCATCGAAAAGGTCGGGCCGGTCCCGGGATCGTAATTGCTCCCCAGCGCGAGCAGGCCACCGCTGTCCACAAACGCCCCCGCCCGTGGATAACGCCAGCGGTGATGGAAACTCGTCGCAGGCAACATGACCGCAATGGTGTCGCTGGATGCAATCGCAACGAGGTCCTCCTTGGTGGCCGCTTCCAAATGATCAATGCTGCGGGCATGAAGCTTTAACGCCTCCGGCACCATGCCGATCGACCGGCTGCCATCCGCCTCGACCCGGATCGGCAGACCGTGCTTGCGGGCGCGCTCGAAGAGTCGAACGCAGGCCTCGACCGGCCAGGCGTCCTCCGCACAGCGCGCATCGATGGTGATCCCGGGAAACTCATGCCAGACGGCCGGCAACATTTCCCGCACAACCATGCGGGTATAGGCGGCCGGATCGCCCTCGATCGCATGTCCAAGCAAAGCCGTGGGCACGACCGTGCCCGGCCATTCCTGCGCTGCGCGCTGGATGGCATGCAGCAGCTTGAGTTCAGCCTCGATGGTGAGCCCGTAACCGCTTTTCACCTCGGCCGTGGTCGTGCCGTTGCGCAGCATCAGGTCGAGGCGTGTGCGCAAACCAGCGGCGAGTTGCTTGCGGGTGGATCCGCGCACCGCGAGCACGGTGGCTGACAGACCGCCGCCCTGTCTGGCGATTTCAGCCGGTGAAGTCCCGCCGAGCTGCTGCTCCCATTCATCCAGGCGGTCACCGGCCCAGCACGCATGGGTATGGCAGTCGACAAATCCGGGCATGAGCACGCGTCCGTCGGCTTCAATGACCTCGGCTTCCGGCGGCACGGCCTGGCCGCTCCCCACGGCGGCGATCTTTCCGTCCTCGATCAGCACATCCCCGCGCTCAATCACACCGAGTTCACGCATGGCCGCCCCGCGACGGGGGCGAACCCCGGCGAGGATGCTGGCATCGGACTTCGGTTGAGCCAGGGTCAGGATGCGGGCGTGACGGATAAGCAGGCTCATGGGGTTCGGCCAGCATGTGCGCGGGAACGCGGCCAAGCAAAGGAGAAACCTGTGCTGAAATCGTTGAGACGACGGGAATCCATCGCGGCGTAAAGCCGCTCCTACGCACGACGTCAGGCCTTGGTGCCGACCGAGTGGAAGGTGGCGTCAGCGGGCAGGATGACCCGTTCGCAGTAGTCACCGAATTGCTCACCGGCTTCACGTTCCAGCGCATAGCGTTTGATCACCGGTTCGAGCAGGGCGAGCGCGTCGTCAAAGGTCACGCTCGGCGCGAACAGGCGGTTGAGACGCGTACCGTTGTAGCGGGCTCCCAGATACAGGGCGTACTTCCCGGGGGCGCGGCCCACAAAGCCGATCTCGGCCAGGTAGGGACGGGCGCAGCCGTTGGGGCAGCCGGTGACGCGCAGGCTGATGGCGTCATCGCGCAGGCCGGCGGACTCCAGCACCGCTTCAAAGCGGGCCAGCAGGTCCGGCAGAGCCCGTTCGCTCTCGGAGAGGGCCAGTCCGCAGGTCGGCAGAGCCACGCAGGAAAGCGCGTTGAGGCGCATGCCCCCGCGGTTGTTTTCCTTGTCCAGACCATGCTTCGCAAGGATGGCGTCGATCGCGGGCTTCTGATCGGCGGTGACCCCGGAGAGGGTGAGATTCTGTGAAGGTGTGAGGCGGAAGTCGCCGGTGTGGATTTCCGCGATCTCGCGCAGCGCGATCTTCATGGGCCAGTCCGGGAGGTCCTTGATGCGTCCGCTGAGGATGTGCAGGCCGTAAAACCAGGTGCCGTCCGTCCCCTCGTGCCAGCCATGAGGATCCTGGATGGTGGTGAACTCGAACGGGCGGGACGGCGCGAAGGTGATGCCGGAGCGGGTCTCGACCTCCTGCTTGAACCACTCAATACCGCGATCCTCAATGGTGTACTTGAGCCGGGCGTGCTTGCGGTTGGTGCGGTCGCCATGGTCGCGCTGGGTCGCAATGACGGCGGCACCGATCGCGTTGACCTGATCAGGGGTGATGAAGCCGACCAC
This sequence comes from Opitutaceae bacterium, assembly GCA_041746615.1. Classification (GTDB taxonomy): domain Bacteria; phylum Verrucomicrobiota; class Verrucomicrobiia; order Opitutales; family Opitutaceae; genus CAMAXB01. The sequence continues at coordinate 10,913 of JBGTGS010000221.1, forward strand.
ATCGGCCAGGCGCGGAAAGGTCTCGGCATTGCCATGGCTCATGCCCAGGCCGCCGCCGAGGGCGACGTTGTAGCCCGCGAGCACGCCGTTCTCCACGATGCCAATGAATCCGAGATCCTGGGAAAAGACGTCAATGTCGTTTGATGGCGGGATGGCGAAGCCGGTCTTGAACTTGCGCGGCAGATAGGTCGCGCCGTAGAGCGGCTCCTCCTCGGGCTCGCCGCCGGCCGCCAGTTCACCGTCGAGCCAGATCTCATGATAGGCGCGGGTCTTGGGCAGGGCGAATTCGCTGAAGGCCCTCGCGTGCTCGTACATGGCCGCGTGCGCAGCGGAGCGCTCGGGATTGGGCGGGGCCATGACATTGCGGTTCACGTCGCCGCAGGCGGCGATGGAATCAAGCAGCGTCGCGTGCATGCCCTGAATGAGCGGCTTGAGGTTGCCCTTGAGGATGCCGTGGAATTGGAAGGTCTGGCGCGTGGTGAGACGCAGGGAACCATTGGCTTGTTCACTCGCCAACCGGTCGAGCACGAGCCACTGGGCGGGTGTGCAGCGTCCGCCGGGCAGGCGCACCCGCAGCATGAAGGACCAGGCCTTATCGAGCTTCTGGCGGCGGCGCTCGTTGCGCACATCACGATCATCCTGCAGGTACAGGCCGTGGAATTTGGTCAGCTGCTGGTTGTCCTCGGAGATTGCACCGGTGGAAGTGTCGGTGAGTTCCTGCGCGATGGTGCCGCGAAGAAGATTGGAGGCACTTTTGATGCCTTCGTTGGCGCTGAGTGGCTTGGAGGGGACCTCGGAATCGGAATTCATGGCTGAAAGGACAACGTGCAGGGGTTCCCCGGTATTTCAAGGGGATAATTAGTGTCTTAGGTTACTTACTAAAGATTAAAGCTGGTCGTTACAGTTAAGCACCATCGGATCAATATGATCCGAAAATGGGCAGATGGCAGAAAAGCCGATGCAAACTAAGAAAGCCGGCCTCGATGGCCGGCTTTCTTGAAACGAAACGGAGTGATGCTCAGTACCGGTAATGCTCGGGCTTGTACGGTCCTTCGACGGGCACGCCGAGGTAATCGGCCTGATCCTTGGTGAGCGTGGTCAGCTTGGCGCCGATCTTCTCCAGATGCAGACGGGCCACCTCTTCGTCCAGGTGCTTGGGCAGGCGGTAGACGCCGACTGCGTAGGCGTCCCGGTTCTTCCAGAGATCGAGCTGGGCGAGGGTCTGGTTGGTGAAGCTGTTGGACATCACGAACGACGGGTGGCCGGTGGCGCAGCCGAGATTAACCAGGCGGCCTTCCGCGAGCAGGTAGATGCTGCGTCCATCGGGAAAGACGAACTGGTCGTACTGCGGTTTGATGGTGATGCGCTCCACGCCGGAGGCCTTGTAGAGTTGATCCACCTGAATCTCGTTGTCGAAGTGGCCGATGTTGCAGACGATGGCCTGGTCCTTCATCCGCTTCATGTGTTCGAGCGTGATGATGTCCTTGTTACCCGTGGTGGTGACATAGATGTCGGCCTTGCCCAAGGTGGACTCAATGGTGTTGACCTCGAAGCCCTCCATGGCGGCCTGCAGGGCATTGATCGGATCGACCTCGGTGACGATGACGCGGGCACCAAAACCCTTGAGCGAGAAGGCGGAACCCTTGCCGACATCGCCGTACCCGCAGACGCAGGCAACCTTGCCGGCGATCATGACATCGGTGGCGCGCTTGATGCCGTCGGCGAGTGACTCGCGGCAGCCGTAGAGATTGTCGAACTTCGACTTCGTGACGGAGTCGTTCACATTGATGGCGGGCACGAGAAGCTTGCCCTGCTCGTGAAGCTGGTAGAGGCGGTGCACACCGGTGGTGGTCTCCTCGGAGACACCACGCCACTCCTTCGCGATGCGGGTGAAAACCAGCGGATCGGAGGCGTGGATTTTCTTGAGCAGGTTCTTGATGACCTGCTCCTCGTGGGAGCCGGAGGCCGAGTTGACCCAGTCGGAGCCGTTCTCAAGCTCGACGCCCTTGTGGATGAGGAGGGTGACGTCGCCGCCGTCATCGACGACGAGCTGCGGGCCCAGGCCGTCGGGGCCGACGAGGGCGCGCCAGGTAAGGTCCCAGTATTCCTCAAGAGTCTCGCCCTTCCAGGCGAAGACGGGCACGCCGGATTTGGCAATGGCCGCGGCGGCATGATCCTGGGTGGAGAAGATGTTGCACGAGGCCCAGCGGACGGTGGCACCGAGTTCGACGAGGGTCTCGATGAGCACGGCGGTCTGGATGGTCATGTGCAGCGAGCCGGTGATGCGGACACCCTTGAGGGGCTTGTCCGGACCGAATTTTTTGCGCACGGAGACGAGTCCGGGCATTTCATGCTCGGCGACGGAGATCTCCTTGCGACCCCAGTCGGCGAGGCCGATGTCCCTGACGTGATAATCCTGAGCTGCGGTGGCGGCGGTGGTAGCGTTGGCCATTATGATGGTATCCTGATGAAGTTGCAGTTGAGGCCGGCTTATTTCAGCGCGGCACGGAGGGCGGAAGCCTTGTTGGTCTGTTCCCATGGCATCCCGGCCTTGCCGAAGTGACCATAGTTGGTGGTCTGGCGATAGATGGGCTGGAGAAGTTTGAGCTGCGACACGATGGCCGCAGGCTTGAAGTTGAAGACCTTGGTCACGGCGGCGGTGATCCGGGAGTCAGCGACCTTGCCGGTGCCCTTGGTGTCAACGAATACGCTGACAGGCTCGGGGTGGCCGATGGCGTAGGCGACCTGGAGCTCGACGGACTCGGCGAGGCCGGCGGCAACAATGTTCTTGGCCACCCAGCGGCACATGTACGCGGCGGAACGGTCAACCTTCGACGGATCCTTGCCGGAGAAGGCACCACCGCCGTGGCGGCCCCAGCCGCCGTAGGTGTCCACGATGATCTTGCGTCCGGTCAGGCCGGAATCACCCTGCGGCCCACCGACGACGAAGCGGCCGGTGGGATTGATCAGGTACTCGGTCTTCCGGTTCAGCAACGAGGAGGGAACGACCTTCTTGATGATGTTCTTGATGAGGAAGGACTCGATCTGTGAATGCTTCACGTCATCGGTGTGCTGGGTGGAGATCACGACGTTGACGACTTCGACGGGTTTGCCGTCCACATAGCGGATCGAGACCTGGGTCTTGGCGTCGGGCCGCAGCCACTTCACCCGGCCGCTCTTGCGGACGGCGGTGAGGGCCTTGCCCAGATTGTGCGCGAGGATGATGGCGGTCGGCATCAGTTCGGGTGTCTCATTGCAGGCGAACCCAAACATCAGGCCCTGGTCACCGGCACCCTGCTCGGCGTGCTTCTTGCCCTCGGCCTTGCGGGCATCCACACCTTGCGCGATGTCGGCCGACTGGGCTGTCAGGAAATTGTTGATGAAGACGGAGTCGGCGTGGAAGACATCGTCATCATTGGTGTACCCGATGTCGCGGATGGCATCGCGCACGACCTTGCCAATGTTGATGACGTCCTCGAGCGGCTTGGTGCGGCCGGTTTTCCTGTTCTGAAGCTTGGGAATGGTGATCTCGCCACCAACCACAACCAGGTTCGATTTGACGAAGGTCTCACAGGCCACCCGCGAGGAGCGGTCAACGCTGAGGCAGGCATCTAGGATGCTGTCTGAGATGTAATCGGAAACTTTGTCGGGGTGTCCCTCACCAACCGACTCAGAGGAGAATACGAAGGAATTAGCCATAGGTAGTGAACTCCTAGGCAATGGGTGCTGCGAAAATCCGCAAGTCAAATATCAACATATGCGCATTTCATGATATGTTGGTCAAAGCCGTCACTTGACGTCAGTCCGGTTAGACGGAAACATGCTAACTGATGTCGGAGCCACCCGTTATCGATCCTGAGGCAATCGCCACCCTCCGCTCCTTATGCACCGAAGAGGACGAATCCTTTCTTAAGGAGGTGGTGGATATCTTTCTGGTGGACACTCCCCAGCGTCTGGAAGAGTTGCATTCCTGTCTGGCAGACGGGGATACCCCCCGGTTCGTCCGGGCGGCCCACACCGTCAAAGGCAGTGCGAGCAACCTGGGAGCAGCCCGCATGCGTGCGCTGGCGGAGGAGATCGAGCACACCGCCAAGAAGTCAGGCCTTGCAGGGTTGGATACCAAAGTGGCCTCACTGGAACAGGAATTCATCCATGCGCAAACCGAGCTCAAGAAACTGCTGACCTGACCCGGCGGACGGCACCTTGTAGCCGAAGGATCCGTTCAATCAGCCCCAGTCAGTGACGATTGTGCTAGAGGAAAAAGCCCCGTTGCTTGGCTGAAATGGGCAGCTCCGCCCGTTCCATGACCCGGAGCAGATCCTCCCAAACGGCGCGCTTGGCGCGATTGGAGGGATTCCGGAGAATGTAACTCGGATGGTAGGTGACCATCACAGGTTTGCCTGCAAATTCCTGCCATCTCCCGCGCACCTCCCCCAGGGTCTTGAAGGCACCCGCACCCAGGAGGCCCTGGGCGGCGGTCGCGCCCAACGCGACGATCATGTCGGGGTTCACTATTTCCAATTGAGCCCGCAGGAAGGGCAGGCAGAAGGCCAGTTCCTCCGGAGTGGGCGGACGATTGCCCACCTGTTCCACACCCGCCGGGGTGGGCACCTGCGGACGCCAGTTCATGATGTTCCCGATGTAAACCTCGCTGCGCGCCAGCCCCATGCCCTGGATCATCCGGGTCAGCAACTTGCCGGCGGGTCCCACAAAAGGTTCGCCCTGCACTTCCTCCTCGGCACCCGGCGCCTCGCCGCAAAAGAAGATCCTCGCACCCAGGTCGCCCACCCCGAACACCACCTGCTTGCCCGGGCGGACCTGAGCCCGACAAACCGGATGATTCACCACATGGTCCCGCAACCAGTCCCAACGGGTCTGCTTGTCCCCCGGCGGCAGGGAAAATTCCGGCGGGGGCGGCTCGCTGGCGGCCTCCTTCCCGCTCGTGGCCCCGGAATGTATTTGCTTCATTAATACACGCCGGAGCTCCGCAACGGTCTCGGGCGGGACCGGAACATTCCGGACCCCCCCGGCCTTGAGCCGGCGCAATTCCTCGGTGACCGCATTCAGGACGGAGCGCATGGGTCAGGGAGCGCGATGGGTGGTGAGTTTTTCGACGTACTTGCCCAGAAGGTCGAACTCCAGGTTGACCTTGTCCCCCACCCGCTTCGTCTGGAGGCTGGTGACCGCCAGGGTGTGCGGTATAAGCCAGACCGTAAAATCATCCCCCGCGACCTCCGCCAGCGTGAGCGAAATGCCATCGATGGCGATGCTCCCCTTGTGCACCAGCAGGCGTCCGGAACCCTCCGGTGCCCCCACCCGGAGATAATGGTCCCGTCCGCGGGACTCCAGGACGCTGATCACTCCGGTCCCGTCCACATGGCCGGTGACAAAATGACCGCCCATCCGTGCGCCCACCACGAGACTTCGCTCCAGGTTCACGAGTGATCCCGGTCGCAAATCATCAAAGCCGGCGAGTCGCCGGCTTTCCTCCAGAATATCGAAATGAAGATGCTCCCCGTCAAAAGCCGTTACCGTGAGGCAGCAACCATTGACAGCCACACTGTCGCCCAAGGCCACTCCACCGGGGACGATCCGGGCCGACACGACCAGTTTCCAGGCCTCGGCCCCGGCCGTGAACGACCGGACCGAGCCGGTTTCTTCGATGATGCCCGTGAACATGCCGGGATTGAGACAGCGCCGGACCCGGAATTGAAGCCCGGATTCGCCAAGGCCCCAACAATCATGAGGCCCTTCAACGGAGCTTGACCCGCAACACGGCGGTTTCGCCTCCGCGACTCGCCAACAGCACGATCTCGTTCCGGGTGGCATCTGCCTCAATGGCGGTCAGGATGTCGCGGGCCTGGGCGAAATCATTCACCTCAACGCCATCGATCTCCTTGATCCAGTCATCCGTGCGCAACCCGGCCGTGCTGATCGGGGTGTTGGCCTTGACGAAGTGGGCAATCACCCCGCTGTGTTCGGCCATGGACACCCGACGAACCACACCATCTGCGTAGGTGAAGCCGCGAATGGTCAGTCCCAGATCCTCAAAAAAGTGCTGCTCGGCCTCGCGGGGCGTGAGGGGAGCATCCTCAAGCACAACGGAAATACCGATCCTCTCACTGCCCCGCAGCACGGTCAGCTCAAGCGTGTCGCCCGGACGCCGGAGGTTGATCTCGCGTTCGACATGGGCGACCACGACGCTGTCCGGCTTGAGCCGTGGCAGAGGAGTGCCATCCAGTTCCAGTAAAATGTCGCGGTCCTGCAATCCGGCCTTTTCCGCCGGACCATTCTCCAGCACTTCGCTCACCACCAGACCAGCCTGGGATTCGAGCCCGAGAAACCGCGCGACCTCAGGGTCCATCGGTTCAAGGCCATTTGTTCCCAGCCAGACCATCGGTCGGCCGAAAACATCTGAAGGCACCCGCCCGAGGTTGGGCAGGATTTCCTCAGCGAGCAGGAAGGCGGCGCATTCATCCGAGTCTACCAGAACGATGCCCTGCCCGCCGCGGGCCCGCTCGGAAAACATGACATAACTGTGACCGAAACCGACGGCACCCAGCCCGAGAAATCCACCCTGTCCATTGAACACCGGCAGGCCGGGCGAGGCAACCTCGAGCGTCGTGACCCCGGTCCGTTGTGGCAACGTCTGGATGATGGCCACCCGGCCGGAAAGAAAGTAGGGGGCGAAATCCTCGTCCTTCTTGCGCAAGCCGATGCCCCAAACCTCCTCGGTGATCGCGGGCACATCCGGCCCGTCGCCGACGAAGGTCGTGATGGGCACCAATCCTTCCCGCCCGCTTTCCTCGACGCGGACAAAATGCCAGCCCGTGTACCGGTCCTGCCCCAAATACTCCCCCGCAGCGTAATCACTGGCGGGAACCCCCGGCCGGTACACCCGGAAATCCTTCAGCTGATCCGGCCGGGCGCGCTGGTTCATCACGGGACCCGGGAGGATGATGGTTCCTTTATCATCGATGACCGTGCCAAAGGCAAAGGACGGCCGGCGATCAAGCTCGGTCTCGGTGAAGAACTCGACGGCCACGACAGACTTGATGCGTTCAGCCCAGAGGCCCGTAAGATCGGCACCCACGGCGGAGCCGGAAATCAAAATGCCGGCCAGAAGGAGTAGTGGTGATCGTTTCATGGTTTCAAGACGTACAGGGAGACCCGGAAGTTGCGCCGGGCCTCGATCAACACGGCAGCCGGGGCGGCCTCGTAGGCAGCATGGGCCGCCTTGATCACATCGAGACTGACGACTGCTTCGTGGTTGATCTTGGTGATGATGTCACCTCGGCTGAGGCCGGCAACCGCGGCGGGAAAACCGGACTGGACACCGATGACGAGCACGCCGGTATCATCCGGCAGCTGGTTCTCGCGGGCGTAGGTGCGTGAAACCTTGCGAACGCTGAGGCCCCATCTTTCCAAAGCCCACTCCTCCCCGACCCGGCTGACCAGTTCCTCGGTGATGACTTCGTGGTCATTGTTCTGGGTGCCGCGCTTGACGGTGAGCTTGAGCAACGAACCAACCGGCTTGCCCGCAATCCGGTTTTGTATGCCCGGGAGCTGCTCGGGAAACCGTCCGTCCACCCGGGTTTCATTGATGGCCATGAGAATGTCGCCCCCGCGCAGGCCGGCCCGGGCCGCAGGTGAGCCCGGATCCACGCTGTTGATCAGCATGCCGGTGTTCAGCTCCAATGAATAAAACCCCTCCAGGTCCCGCAGGGAACCCGGCACGATGCCCACGTAGCTGCGCGTCACTTCGCCGTGCTCGGAGAGTTCGGCCACGATCTGCTTCGCGGTGTTGGCCGGGATGGCAAAACCGAGGTTGTCGGCCCCCATATAGCCGCGGGAATTGATCCCCACCACCGCGCCGTCATCATCGACGAGCGGCCCCCCGGAGTTGCCGGGATTGATGGCCGCATCCGTCTGCAGCCACGTGTTGAAGGATCCGGTTTCATAGCCACGCACGCCGGTGTTGCTCTCGAAATAGCGCCGGTTGTTGGAAATGATGCCGCGGGTGACGGTGCGGGTCAGGCCATGCGGGGTGCCAACCGCATAAACGGTCTGGCCGGGGACCAGCTGGTCAGAGTCGCCAAAATCAGCATGCGTGAAATTCAACTGGCGACGATTGACCTCGTCGAGGTCGAGCTTCAGCAGCGCGAGGTCGGTCCAGTGATCCCAACCCATGAGAGTCGCGCCCACCCGCTCCAGACTTGAAAGGGTGATGTTGATGTCGACGGCCTGGGGGCTGACCACATGGGCGTTGGTCAGGATGTGACCGTCTGCGGAAAGGATGACCCCGGAGCCCACCCCGCTGCTGAAGCGGCGGGTGCCCCCCTCGAAGCTCACCTCGCGCACATCAATGCGGACGACGGCATCGAGCAGATGGTTGAAGCCGGGGGACATCGCCGCGTGCACCGGAATGCAGATGACCGTCAGGGCCGGCAAAATAAGCGCATGGAGCGCAATTGACCGGGAGAGTGAAAACATCACAGTGACAGGTTTCCTCCGATGGCTACGCATTGCAAAGACTACGACTTTCTCCAAATAGAGCCCCACTGGCAAACTTTCTGGGAAGAAAACCTTTCTTTTAAGACAGATAATGTGCCGGGCCGGCCCAAATACTACGTGCTCGACATGTTTCCCTATCCGTCGGGGGCGGGTCTGCATCTTGGCCACTGCGAGAATTACGCCATCACCGACATCGTGGCCCGCTACCGCCGCGCCCGTGGCTACAACGTTCTCTACCCGATCGGCTGGGACGCCTTCGGCCTTCCCACGGAGAACTACGCCGTCAAGACCGGCCGCCACCCCGCCGACGTCACCCGCGAAAACGTCGCCACTTTCCGCAGGCAACTGAAGGCCTTTGGCGTCTCTTATGATTTTGACCGCGAGATCGACACCACCGATCCGCGCTACTTCCGTTGGACCCAATGGATCTGGCTCCAGCTTTTCCGCCGCGGCCTCGCTTATGTGGAGGAAAAACCGGTGTGGTGGTGCCCCGCCCTCGGCACCGTGCTCGCCAACGAGGAAGTCATCGATGGTGTATCCGAGGTCGGTAAACACCCCGTCGAACGCCGCCCCCTCCGCCAATGGGTGCTGCGCATCACCGTCTACGCCGACCGCCTGCTGGAGGACCTCAAACTCGTCGACTGGCCCGATTCCACCAAGCGCATGCAGGAGTCCTGGATCGGCCGCTCCGAGGGCGCTGAGATACTCTTCCAGCTCGAACGCTCCTCACTCGATCCGCTCAAGGTCTACACCACCCGGCCGGACACCCTCTTCGGGGCCACCTACATGGTGCTCGCTCCCGAGCACCCGCTCGTGCCCGCGCTCACCACGCCCGCCCAGCGCGCGGCCGTCGAGGCCTATCAGAAAACCACCGCCGGCAAGAGCGACCTCGAGCGCACCGCCGATGTTGCCAAAACCAAGACCGGTATCTTCACCGGCAGCTTCGCCATCAACCCTCTCAACGGCGCGCGCCTCCCCATCTGGATCGCCGATTATGTGCTCAGTGGCTACGGCACCGGTGCCATCATGGCGGTGCCCGCTCACGACGAACGCGATTTCGAATTCGCCCGCCAGTTCCAGTTGCCCGTCATCCAGGTCATCGCGCCCGACCACGCCACCGATGCCACCAATGGCCAGGAACCCTCCCTGCCCTACACGGGCGAAGGTCGCCTCATCCACTCCGACGGTTACACCGGCCTCCCTTGGGCCGAGGCCAAAGAACGCATCACCGCTGACCTCGCCACCCGCGGCCAAGGTCGCTTCACCGTCAACTACAAGCTCCGGGACTGGCTCTTCTCCCGTCAGCGCTACTGGGGTGAGCCTTTCCCCATCGTCTGGGTCAGCACCGCCGACTACGCAATCGCCCTGGCCGCTGCGAAGGATGCCGGAATGACCCTTCCCCTGCCCGACGATCCTGTCACCTGTATCATCGACGGCGAGACCCGCCACGCCCTACCCCTCCCCGAAAGCGCCCTGCCGCTGACCCTCCCAAAAGTCACCAGCTACCAACCCACGGGCACGGGAGAGAGCCCCCTCGCAGCCATCACCGACTGGATCGATATCTGGTACCAGCCTGCCACGGGCGCCTCTGTTTCCTCCAGCCAGCCGCGTCCGTCAGACGGTGTCTGGGTTCGCGCCCGGCGCGAGTCCAACACCATGCCGCAGTGGGCCGGCTCCTGCTGGTACTACCTGCGATACGTCGACCCCCGCAACGAACAGACCCTGGCTTCACCCGAGGCCCTCGCTTATTGGGGCACGCCCGACCTGTATGTCGGCGGGGCCGAGCATGCCGTGCTTCATCTGCTCTACGCCCGCTTCTGGCACAAGGTCCTCTTCGACCTCGGTCAGGTGCCCATGCCCGAACCTTTCACCAAGCTCTTCCACCAGGGCATCATCCTTGGCGAAGACGGCGAAAAAATGTCCAAGAGTCGTGGCAACGTGGCCAGCCCCGACGCCATCATCGCCTCCCACGGCAGCGACACCCTGCGCCTCTATCTCATGTTCCTCGGACCACTCGAGGCCATGAAGCCATGGAATCCCCTCGGCATTGAGGGCGTGCACCGCTTCCTCCAAAAAGTCTGGCGCGAATGCATCGGGCGCGAGGGCGAGGTCAACCCCAAGATCACCGACACCGCCGGCACCGATTCACCCGCGTTGCTCCGATTGCTCCACGAGACCATCCGCAAGGTGGGCGACGACATCGAGGGACTGCGCTTCAACACCGCCATATCCCAGATGATGATATTCATAAACGCGGTTCAGAAAACCTCCCGGGTGGAACGCAGCACCCTGGCGACCTTCCTGCAGCTGCTGGCCCCGTTTGCCCCTCACATCGCTGAAGAACTCTGGACCCGGATCGGCGGCGGCTCCGCCTCCATTCTCAGTGCCTCCTGGCCTGAATTCGATCCTGCCCGGCTGATCTCCGCCGAACAAAAAATCATCGTCCAGATCAACGGCCGCAAACGCGGTGAAATCATGCTTCCCGCCGACGGTGGTCAGGATATCGCCGTGGAAGCAGTCAAGGCGCACCCGGAGATCGCCACCCATCTGGCCGGAAAATCCATTCGCCGGATTGTTTTCGTTCCCGGTAAGATCCTTAACATTGTGGTTGAGTAACCCCGGTCGCGATCCTATCTTTACAGGTGCTGGATCCAGCGGTTCAGGGATGGGTATTGCCCCCGGATTACAGCAGTAAATCTACTCACACGCAGCTGGTTGCATCTCTTTGGGCGGCCAATATACTTTGTTACATGATTATCGCCCCCAGCCTTCGAGGCCCTGCCGCTTTTCTCGCCCTCACCGGCCTGCTCAGTGTGGCGACCGCCCCCGGTTTATTTGCAGCAGGCAACCGGCAAGCCACCAGCCAGATCTATGTAACCCACCTACAGGGCGAAGCCTTGATTGACACCGGGGATCTCATTGAAGGCCTTACCCCAAGGTCCGTTTATTCCGCAGAAGGTGCCGTGATCGAGACCCGGGAGAATGCGGAAAACTCCATGGTCTTTTCAAACGGCACCGGGGTGTTTTTCAGCCCCGAAACCCGTCTCGAGGTCAGGAGATTCGTTCAGGAACCCTTTTCACCAGTGCGCAACGACCTCGAGATCGAACCGTCCATCTCCCAGGCGTTGATCAACCTCCATCGCGGATCGGTCGGGTTGTGCACCAGCCGCCAGGTCGCTGGCAGCTCCATGGTGTATTCCACCCCCCACGCCTCGGTGAACATCCGCGGCAACCGGGTCGTCATCGAAGCCAGCGAGTTTGAAACGAAGATATCCCTGATCGAAGGCGACGTCACCGTGCGGGCCGGCGAAAACGATGCCGGGGGACAGACCTTGCAGAACGGCCAGCAGGCGATCATCCGACGCGAGCCCGGGCAGCCCCCCCTGTTCATGATCCAGCCCATCCCCGCCAACGAATCCGCAGCTCTTGAGCAAAAAGTGGCCATGGCCTGCCTGGCCCGGCGTACCGTTTATTTCGATGTCGTTGATCAAGGCGAGGCCGCCGGCAGTGCCTTTGACGACGTCGCTGGCCAGCAAGCGATCGAACCAATTGAGGTTATTCCCTCCAGGCCCCCGGTCGAATTTACCGTCAGCACTTCCACGGTGCCCTCGCCCGATCAGTGACCGTGACTACCAAGCCCCAACGCCTCGACACCCGCCCGCCCGGCCTGTTCCGACTTGCCGTCATCAGCGGGATGACCCTCTCCATCCTCACCACCCCGGTGACGGCCCTGATGCAGTGGAACGACGGTCGGGATCAGGTGCACCTCGATCTGACCGCGGGCGTGACCTGGGATTCGAACATCTATTCCGTCGCTGACGGCGACGGCGACTTGATCACCACCTTCAGCGCCGGACTCGATTATCAGCGTCGGGCCGGGCTGATCGGCATTGACGCCGGATTGATTCTCGCGAACGGCACCTTCAGTGACAATTCCTCGGAAAATTACCTCAATCCGAACCTCACGGTCGACCTGACCAAGGAGTCGGGCCGGACGACCGGCTCGATCAACCTCAGTTCCGCCCGCGAAAATCGCGCCGATACCGCCGCCAACATACGCACCGAATCGTGGAACCACAGCGCCGCGCTGCAATGGAAGTATCCGGTGATCGAACGCTATTCCCTCTCCGGCCGCTTCGATTACATGCAGCGGGACTTCATCGAGAACACCGCCCTCGTTGACCTCGAATCCTATGCGGCGGGTCTCGACCTTTTCTATGTTTACAACAGTGCGCGCGACCTGGTCGCCGGCTACCTCGTCAGGGTCAGCGAAAGCAGCTCCGGCTACCAGTTCACCGATCACTCGTTCACCGGTGGCATCACCGGGCGGATTTTCCCCAAGGTCAGCGGCTCAATGCGATTTGGTTATCAATTGCGACAGGACCGCACCGGCGGTCCGGACTATCGTTCATGGACCAGTTTGATCACCGCCACCTGGACCGTGAACAGCCGGCTCAGTGTCACCGGCATGCTCGCGAAGGAATTCTCCCTCACGGCCACGGATATCAACGTGGACACCGTCACCGGCGGTCTCGAAGCCCAGATGGCCTTCAGTCCCCGCACCACGCTCTTCGCCGGCATAAATTTTGCATCCAGCAAGTTCCTCGGCACCGCCGGCGGCGGCCGGGATGATTTCAATGCCGGAACCAATCTGGGTGCGTCCTACAGCTTCGGTCCCCGACTGCGGGCCAGCCTGACATATTCCTACTCGCAAAACTGGTCCACACTCCAACTATCCGACTTTGAGCAGCAGTCCGTTTCACTGGTCCTGAGTTCCCGCTTGTAACACCTTTCCCTCATGAATCGATCATCCACCCTGCGACCCCTCCGGCGATTTTGCGGACTGTTCGCCCTGTGGCTGGGCGCAGGGCTCGCGGTCGTAGGCCAGAACGCGTCGCCACCCGCCGCGCCGGAAAATGCCGCCACCTATCAGATCGCCTCCGGAGACCGCGTCCGCATTGAAGTTTTCGGGGAATCCGATCTCACAGCCATCGCCCGCGTCGATGCCTCGGGCCGGGTGAATCTCAATCTGGTCGGCGAGGTCAACATCGCCGGCCGCACGGTCAGCGATGCCCAGCGCACCATCGAGCTCGCCTATCGGGACGGCCGCTACCTCCGCACTCCGCAGGTGACCATCAACATCGAGGAGTATGCCCCGCGTGAGGTCATCATCCAAGGCGAGGTCCGCCAGCCCGGGCGCTACAACCTGCCTCCCGAGGCCGCGTGGACCGTCATCGACCTCATCAGCCGTGCCCAGGGGCTCACTGACACCGCCCGGGGCAGCTCCGTCACCCTCAGCCGCACCGGTGCCAATGGCCAGCAGCAGGTTTTCACAGTCGACGCTGAAAGCATCATCCGGGGCCGGCGCACCGCCGGCGACGGGGACCGCATTATTCTGCAACCGGGAGACGTTATCAACGTCCCTCAGCGTTTGTTCTGAAGCAACCCACCGATGCTCGATCCTTCCTCCAGACCACCAGGCCCTTTGTCATCAGGCAATCGCGAGGACCATGTAGTCGAAAGGAAGACCCTCCGGGATTACATCATCATCCTGCGCGAGCGCTTCTGGATCGCCCTTCCCCTCGCCCTGATCATCTCCGTGGGTCTGGGTTACTACAAGGCCCGGGAGACCCCCATGTATGCCTCCACGGCGACCATGCAGTTTGAAAAGCCCGAGCGCGTCGTACGCGGCCAGGAAATCGTCGATCCTTCCGTCACCAACGACATCGATCTGGTCACCTACCTGCAGGTGCTGGGCAGCGCCAGCCTGCGAACCAAGGTCATTGAATCCCTGACCCCCGAGGACATCAGGATCCTCCAGGAACCCTATCTCGCCGACCTCCAGCCCGGCCAGGCCCCGCCCCATCCCGCCGGTCTCGTCGGCGGCATCAATGCGCAGAACATCCGCAACAGCTATATCATTTCCATCACCGCCACCCATCGCGACCCCCGGGCCGCCGCCTTGATCGCCAATCGCTATGTGCAGCAGTTCATGCAGCACATCTACGACACCGTAAGCGGAAAATACGACGGGTACGGTGGTTTCCTCCAGACCCGGGCCGAGGAACTCCGCCTCGAGGCCGAGGAGGCCGACAAGCGGCTGCAGGACTACATGAGGCGGCACAACATGGTATCCTTGGACAGCAGCACCAACCTCATTCAGAACCGCCTCAACACCGTCAGCGCAGCCCTGCAGACCGCCCGGTTGCAGCGCCTTGCCGCCGAGGACATGGTGAACCTTGTGGACAGTTACCGGCGGGACCAGCGCAACCTGCTGGAAATTTCCTTCATCGCCAACTACGGGTCGATCACCGCGGTGCGCAGCCGGCTCGACGAACTCAACCGCGACCAGCAAATCCTCGCCGAGCGCTACCTCGAACGCCATCCCCGGATGATCGACGTGGCCAATGCCATCGCCGTCGCCCAACGCCAGCTCAACGATGCCATTGAACTGGCCGTCGCCGACCTGCGGTCCAACCTCGAGGCCGCCCGCGCCAACGAGTTGTCCTACGAACGCGAATACGCCACCGCCAACGAGGAGAACCTCCGCCTCCGCGACCTCGCTGTGGAGTACCGCAGCCTGGAAACCCAGGCCCAGCTCAAGAAAAGCAATTACGCCCAGATCCTTGACAGCCGCACCCAGGCCGCCACGGGCCAGAACCTTGAGCGCACCCCCGTGCGCCCCCTCGATCCAGCCGTACCCGCAGCCACCCCCTACGCTCCAAACCTGAACCAGATCACCAAGCTCTCCATCGGCGTGTTCCTCCTCGTGTTCTTCGGCGTCGCCATCGGCCTGAGCTTCATCGATGACCGCATCAAGAGTGCCTGGGACGTCGAGTCCTTCATCGGGGTGAAACTGCTCGGCATCATCCCGGACCTCTCCTCCCTCCCCGACGAACAGAAGTCCACCCTCGTGCTCGCCAACAAGCAGGCACCCGGCACCGAGGCCTTCCTCAGCGTCTACAGCTCCGTCAAGATTCACTCCAAGCTCGATTTCCCGAAATCCCTGCTCGTCACCAGTACCATCCCGGGCGAGGGCAAGACTCTGATTTCCTGCAACCTGGCCGGCAGCTTCGCCCGCCACGGCAAGAACACCCTCCTCATCGATTGCGACCTCCGGCGGCCCATGCTGCACCGCCACTTCCAGCAGCCGAATGAACACGGTCTCATCACCTGGTTCGAGAACGGCGCCTCCCTCGAAGGCAACCTCCCCGAAAATCCCCACCTGGGCATCATCAAGATCGGCGAGAACCTCTCCCTCCTCACCTCCGGGGGGCGCTCCAAGAGCCCGACCGAGCTGCTCGAAAACCCCATCTTTGGCCAGCTGATCGAACGCATGAAGAAGCACTACGACCTCGTCGTCGTGGATTCTCCCCCGCTCGGTGCCGTCACCGACTCCCTCCTCATCGCCGAGCGTACCGACGAGGTCGTCTACGTCTGCCGTTTCAATCGTGCCTACCGCAAGCACATCAACCTTTACATCAAGGCGCTGCGCGGCGGCAAAAATGACATTCTAGGGATCGTGCTCAACGGCCTCTCCCCCCGCCGCATCGAGTATTACTCCAACTACCGCTACTACCGGAGTTACAAGAAATACTACGGCGCGGAATCCTGACCCGCACCGCCGGGACGCCTTATTCCCGGCTTCATTCCACCCGCCTTGCCTGCAAGCTCGCCCCGTGCCGACCCCGTCCGTCTTTCTGCCCCCCACCTTTGACCCGACCCGCCCGGTCGCCATCATCGCCGGCCAGGGACTCTATCCCGTCCTCGTCGCCACCGCAGTCCGTCGCGCCGGCATCCCGGTCCGGCTCATCGCCTTCGAGGAGGAAACCCTCCCCGACCTCATGGCCTCCTTTCCCGAGACTGAGCGCCGCCTGCTCCACGTGGGTCAACTCGGCAAGATGCTTAAAACCTTGAAGGAATTCGGTGCCGGCAGTGCCCTCATGGCCGGACAAATCACGCCCAAGCGGCTCTTCCATGGACTGCACCCCGATTTCAAGGCCGCCCGCATCCTGTTTTCCCTCAAGCGTCGCAATGCCGAGACCATCTTCGGCGCCATCGCCGACGAGATCACCGCCCTCGGGGTCACCCTCCTCGATGCCCGCAGCTTCCTCGAAGATCAGCTCGCCTCCCCCGGATGCATGACCGGCCGGTCCTTCCCCATCGAGCCCGACTATCTTGCCCACGGGGTGCAGATCGCCCGTGAGTGCGCCCGCCTCGACATCGGCCAGGGCTGCGTCGTACGAAAGGGCACCGTCCTCGCCGTCGAGGCCTTCGAGGGTACCGACGAGATGATCCGGCGCGCCGGCGCATTCAAGACTGACCACACCCTCTTCGTGAAGACCGTCAAGTCGGCCCAGGATTACCGCTTCGACGTGCCCTGCTTCGGCACCCGCACCCTCGAAACCATGCACGAAGCCGGAATCTCCGCCGCCGCCCTGGAGGCCGTAAAAGTCATCATGCTCGACCGGCCCGCTGTCATCCAGCAGGCCAAGGCTCTAGGCATCGCCCTCCTCGGCTTCGAGTAACGGGCAGCCTGTCGGACTACGATTGCGGCGAAGCCGCAATCGTCGCCTTGCCCCCGGCCGGGGACCGCTACACCTTCCCACCATGCAATCCGATGTGGTCGAAGTTTTCGTCAAGGGGGTCATGCCCACCACCAACGGCTGCGCCGTGTTCCTCGGCAATGAACACAAAACCTTCGTCATCTATGTCGATCCTTCCGTGGGCAATGCCATCCAGATGAGCCTCAAGGGGATCAAGAAGGAGCGCCCCCTCACTCATGACCTCATCGGGCACGTCCTTCTGGGCCTCGGGGTCAAGCTGGACCATGTCGTCATCAACGACATGAGCGAGAACACCGGCACCTTCTACGCCCGCATCCTTCTTCACATGGAAAACGAACTCGGCCGCAAGATCCTCGAGCTCGACGCCCGCCCCAGCGACTCCACCGTGCTTGCCCTCCAGCACCAGCGCCCCATCTACACCGCCCGCAAGGTCTTCGACAAGGTCGAGGACATGACCGAGATCCTCGAGCGCGTCCTCCGGCAGCAATCCGAGGAGCCCGGCGGAGACGATGCCGACGAGGACGACAAGTAACCCGTGTCCTCCGCCCTGCCCGACCCCATCCTGCCCCGCCAGCCGCTCACCGCCCTGGCCCCGATGCAGGACGTCACCGATCTCGCCTTCATGCGCGTGGTCGCCCACTACGGCGCACCCGATTACTTTTTCACGGAATTCTTTCGCGTCCACAGCCAGTCGCGCCCGGAGAAACACATCCTCCGATCCATCGACGAGAACACCACGGGACGGCCCGTCTTTGCCCAGCTGATCGGCGAAGATCTCCACCATCTGGCCCGCACCGCCACCGACCTCCTGCGCCACCCCGTCGCCGGCATCGACCTCAACCTGGGCTGCCCCGCCCCCAAGGTTTACAAGAAGAACGTCGGCGGCGGCCTCCTCCGCGATCCCGACCGCATCAACGCAATCCTGGGCACCCTCCGCGCCGCTGTGCCCGGCCTCTTCACCGTCAAGATGCGTATCGGATTCGATGATACGGACCACTTCGACCACATCCTTGAGCTCATCAACACGCATCAGGTCGACTTGCTCAGTGTCCACGGCCGTACGGTGAAGGAAATGTACCGCAGCGACGTCCACTACGATTTCATCGCCCGGGCCGTCGCTCAGGTCCGTTGCCCGGTGCTCGCCAACGGCAATGTCACCTCGGCCGCCGCCGCCGCCCGGATCCTCGCCGAAACCGGGGCCGCCGGCGTCATGATCGGCCGGCATGCCATCCGCAACCCGTGGATTTTCCGCCAGTGCCGCGAGATCTTCGCCGGGAACCCCGTCACTCCGGTCACCCTCGGCGAGGTCCGCGATTATGTCACACGCCTCTACGACGCCACCCGATCCCCCGGTTTTCCGGAACGCGCCCATGTGAACAAGATGAAGAAATACCTGAACTTCGTCGGCCAGGGGGTTGATCCGGACGGCGCCTTTCTCCATGCCATGCGCCGCACGCAGGACGAGGCAGGCTTGTTCACAGTCTGCGACCAGCACCTCCTCGCTGATGCCGCCCGGCTTTTCGCATTGGAACCCTATCCGGGCGTGATCGCCCGCCCCAATTGCGAGACCCCGGAGCCGGACGCCGACGGCTGCTCGCTGGAAACCATCACCGCTTAAGAACCCTCCCGATCCAGTTCCGCCAGAAGTCTTTCTTCCGGCCCGTCAGCTGCGACCACGCGATGCCGGGGCAATTGGGTCCGAAACCAGGTACGCTGTTTCTTCACCAGGGCGCGGGTGTTCTTAACAATTTCATCCGCCAAGGCCGCGCACGGCAGGTCGCCTTTGAGCATGGCCAGGGTCTCGCGATAACCGATGGCCCCAGCTGCACTGGGGTTCTCTTCCAAACCGACCGTTCGCAGCCGCTCCACCTCCTCCACCAGGCCCTCACTCAGCATCGCCTCAACCCGCTGCGTGATCCTCCGGTCGAGGTCCGCCGGGTCGCGGTCCATTCGGGTGCAACGGACTTCCCAGTCAGCAAAGGGTCCGGGTCGGCGGGCAAAGTCCTCCGCCAGGGTCGCCAAGGTCCGGCCTGAGGCCAGACAGCGCTCCAGCGCCCGCGTCACCCGCCGTGGATTGGCCGTATCCAACGCACCGAGACCCGCGGGGTTCAACCGATGCAGCTCCGCCACTAATGCAGTAAGCCCCTCCCTCTCGAGCCGTGCCGTCACCTCACGACGCAACGCCGGTGACACGGCCACGTCATCCGCCACCGGACCGAAAAACGCCTTTAGATAAAACCCGCTGCCTCCGGTGACCAATACCGGACGCCCCCGGGCCGCAATCGAATCCACCGCCGCCCGCGCCAGTGTCACATAATCCGTGACACTCGCCTGGGTGCGCAGGTCGCACACGTCGATGAGGTGGTGCGGCACGCGCGCTCGCTCGGCGGTGGTGGGCTTCGCCGTGCCGATATCCATGCCTCGGTAGAGCAGCAGGGAATCGGCGGAGACGATTTCCGCGCCGTGGATCTCGGCCCAGGCCAGGGCGAGCCCGGTCTTGCCAACGGCAGTCGGCCCGGTGAGGACGTGAAGGACGCGCGCCATCGGGACCAATCAGGTGTCAGGGGTTTGGCTCCTACTCCACTGCGACCACCCGGTCGCGGCCGGCATGCTTGGCGGCATAGAGCGCCCGGTCCGCGGCGGCGATCAGGCCCGCAACCGTGGCCGCGTCGCGCGGAAGCAG
>JBGTGS010000222.1:0-9607 GCA_041746615.1 Opitutaceae bacterium
GGCCACCACCGCCCCGGACATGGCCTCGACCGCCGTGCCTACGGCGACCGGCAGCGAACTCTCCTGGACGGCCCCGGCCCATTGGGAATCCCGCGCCGGTTCCGCCATGCGCAAGGCCACTTACATCATTCCCGGTCCGGGGGACACCTCCGCCGAACTCGCCATCACCGCTTTCCCTGGTGATGTCGGCGGCGATCTGGCCAATATCAACCGCTGGCGCAGCCAGCTGCAGCTCCCACCGATACCCGCCTCCGAACTGACCTCAGCACTCGTCCGTTTCGAAGCCAATGGCCTTGCCATCGGTGTGGCCGAGCTGGTCGCCGCCACCGGCAACCCGCCTGATCGTGTCCTCGGCGGCATCGTACCTTTCGCCGGCTCGACCTGGTTTTTCAAGCTCACCGGGCCCGACACCCTCGTCGCATCGGAGCGCCAGGCTTTCATCGATTTCATCCGTACCGTCCGGACACCCTGACCATGAGTGATATCTGGAATCAGTCCCTCAAGCTGTTCATCTCCCTCAAGCTCACGATCGTGCTCCTCGCCCTGTCGATGGTGCTGATCTTTGCCGCCACCCTCGACCAGGTGAACCTCGGCATCTGGGCGGTGCAGGAAAAATACTTCCGCACCTTCATCGTGCTCTGGGACATCCGCGGCATCCCCGTTCCGGTGTTTCCCGGCGGCTACTTCATCGGCGGACTCCTCCTGACCAACCTGCTCGTCTCGCATATCTATCGATTCAAGCTGAGTTGGCGGAAGTCCGGCATTTTCCTCATCCACATCGGCCTGATCGTGCTGCTCATCGGCGAACTGCTCACCGGCATCATGCAGCGGGAATTCCAGATGCGTCTGGATGAAGGTGAAACCAAGAACTACTCCGAAAGTTTTCTGCACAATGAATTGGCCATCGTGGACATCACCGATCCCGAATGGAGCGATGTCGTCGCCATCCCCGAGCGACGCCTGGCAAAAGGCGATGCCCTCCAGCATGCGCAGCTGCCCTTTCAGGTCATCGCCCGGGCCTACTTTCCGAACGCCAGCGTGGAAATGCGCGAGCGCATGGAACCCGAAGCTGCCACCGCCAGCGCCCCGATGATGGCCACGCAGGGTACCGGCACCCAGATCGGGGTCATCCCCATGGCCATGACCTACAAACCCAATGAACGGAACCTGCCCGCCGCCTATGTTGAGCTGCTCGGCCCCGAGGGCACTCTGGGCACCTGGCTGGTCACACCCATGCTGCGCGCCCCCCAGTCTTTCAATTTCCAAGGCCGCACCTTTCAGATCTCCCTCCGCTTCACCCGCCAATACAAACCTTACTCGATCACCCTCCTTGAGTTCAGCCACGACCGCTATCCCGGCACCGAGATCCCCAAGAATTTCTCCAGTCGCATCCGGCTGACCGAGCCCGAGGCCAGCGTTGATCGGGAGGTGCTGATCTACATGAACAACCCGTTGCGCCACGACGGGCTCACGTTCTACCAGGCCGGCTTCGATAACAACGACACCACCAGCATCCTCCAGATCGTGCGCAACCCCGGCTGGTTGCTCCCCTACGTTTCCTGTATTCTCATGACCGCCGGGCTCCTCCTCCAGTTTGGCTTTCATCTCCTGGGCTTCGTCTCCAAACGCCGCAAGGCAGCCACCGCCGCTGCCGACGCCCTGCCGGCCACCGCCCGCTGATCCCCCGGCGATTCCTGCACCATGAAACGCTTTTTGCCACTCGTCGCCCTCGCCCTCGGCATTCTTTACCTGGCCTCCAGTCTCCGACCGGCCGACAACCCATCGGATTTCGATGTCAACGAATTCGGCCAGCTGCCGGTGCTGATCAACGGGCGCATCAAGCCCATGGACACGGTCGCCCGCACCACTCTGCTCATGATCCAGAGCCGCCAGCGCGTGATGACCGAGGAAGGAGATCCCCTCACACCCGTGGAGTGGTTGCTCGACACCCTCTACAACGCGCCCAAGGCCGATACTCACCCGGTCTTCCGCATCGACTCACTTGAAGTGCTGGAACTGATGGAGATCGATGAGGAAAAGCGCCGCATCCGTTATGACAGCACCTTCGCGCGCGGCATGGCCATCATGGGGTTCCTGCCCTCCTCCCGCAGCCGCTTCGCTTTCAACGAACTGCAGCCCCGGATGACCGAACTTCAGCGTCAGGCTGAGCTCGCTGAACCGATCGAAGCCGCCGTCCGTACCCCGTACCAGCGGGCCGTGGTCAGCCTCATGCAGCACCTCGTGGTCTATCATCGCCTCAAGCACAGCCTGGTGATGCCCGAGCGTGAAAACTTTTTTGGTGATCTGACTCGTTTCCAGGACATCATAGTCCCCGGTATCGCCGCCGTCCGCGCCCGTGAGGCCGGCGAGAACTTCAATGAAGCCGCAGCCGTCGCCGTACTTGAGTCCGCCCGTCTCTTCGACTTCATGAATAATGTCGGCTCCCTGCTGGCCATCCCCCCCGATGCCACCAACTCCGATGACACCGCTTGGGAGAAGACCGGCGGATCCCTGCTGGCCTCCTTTGAAACCGGCTTCGTCAATCCCAACGCCATGGCCTACGCCGGTCTCGGCTTCGCCTGGCGCCAAGGCCATCACGAGGAGTTCAACACCATCCTCGGCCTCTATCGAGACCAGATCGCCAAGCGGTTCGACCGGCACCTGACCAAGTCAAACGCGGAGGTCCGCTTCAACCAGGCCGCCCCTTTCTACACCAGCATGAACCTCTATGTGCTGGCGTTCCTCCTCGGGGCGTTCTCCTGGCTGAGATGGCCCGACATTCTTGCCCGGTCCGCCTTTTACCTGATGGCACTGGCCTGGGTTGCCACCACCGCCGGCATAGTCATGCGCATGTGGCTCGAAGGCCGCCCCCCCGTGACCAACTTTTATTCCTCGGCCCTCTTTGTCGGTTGGGGTGCCGTCGGGCTCTGCCTCGTATTGGAGCGAATCTATAAAAATGGAGTCGGCAGCGTCACCGCCGGCATGATCGGATTCTGCGCCCTGCTCATCGCCCATCATCTGTCCCTCAGCGGGGACACCCTGGAGATGATGCGTGCCGTGCTCGACTCCAACTTCTGGTTGGCGACCCATGTCATCGTCATCACCATTGGCTACTCCGCCACCTTCCTCGCCGGCTTCCTCGGCATTGTTTACATCCTTCGCGGGTTGTTCACCCGATCCCTTGACCGCGACACCTCCGACAGCCTCAACCGCATGGTGTATGGCATCGTTTGTTTCGCCACCCTCTTCAGTCTGGTGGGCACCATTCTCGGCGGCATCTGGGCCGACCAGTCGTGGGGTCGTTTCTGGGGCTGGGATCCCAAGGAAAATGGCGCCCTCCTGATCGTGATCTGGAATGCCATCATCCTTCACGCCCGCTGGGGCGGACTCGTGCGCACCCGCGGACTCATGACTCTGGCCATCGGCGGCAACATCATCACCGCCTGGAGCTGGTTCGGCACCAACATGCTCGGAGTCGGCCTGCACAGCTACGGTTTCATGGACGCCGCCTTCTGGTGGCTCACCGCCTTTGTCGCCAGCCAGCTCTTCATCATGAGCCTTGCCGCCATTCCGCTGAACCGCTGGCGGAGCTTCCGCACCCCAGCCTGAAATCAGTCCGCATGCGTGCCCCCGAGGCAATCCCATCATGTCAACTGATAGTTGACATGATGGCTGGTCGGTTTGGGGGACGGGTCCCCGAAGGTCAAGAACCGCGCAGCAGTTCCTCGGCGTGCGCCAGGGCGCTCTTCGCCGAACGATCCCCGAGCATGCGGGCCAGTTCACTCACCCGGGCCTTTCGATCCGACTCAAGGGGTGCAATCGTAACCACGGCGCGCTCTTTGGACTGATCCTTGGTCACCACGAGGTGACTGCCTGCCTGGGCCGCCACCTGGGGGAGATGTGTCACGCAGAGCACCTGGTGATTCCCGCCGATCGCCGCCATCTTTTCGCCCACCACGCGGCCGATTTCTCCACCGACATTCGCATCGACCTCGTCGAAAACCAGCACCGGTACCCCATCAAGATCGGCCAGCACCGTCTTCAGCGCGAGCATCACCCGGGCCAGTTCACCACTGGAGGCGATGCGGTTCAAAGGCAGTGGAGCCTCGCCCACATTCGGGGAAAATAGAAATTCCGCCCCGCAATCCCCGGTGGGACCGGGTGCACTCAGACCCACGATGCGCACTTGGAAATCCGCCTTGGCAAATCCCAACTGGGCAATGCCCTTGACCGCAGACTTCGCCAGTCCCTTGGCAGCCTTCTCCCGCACGGTCCGCAATGCGGCCGCCGCTTTCACCACCTCACGGAAGGCCTCGTCGATTTTCCGCTCGATCCGTACAAGCGTACCTTCGAGATCGGCCTGAATTTCGAGGCGATGCCGGAGTTCTTCACGGGCGGTGATCACCGAGGCGACATCACCGCCATGGCGGCGCTTCACTTCCAACCAGGTGTTCATTTTCTCCTGCAATTCACCCGCTTGCTCCGGATCAAAGTTGAACTGTTCGCCCAGGGCCTCGAATTCCGCACCGAGGTCCGCCAGCTCGATGCTCGCCGCTGCGAGACGATCGGCGAACACCTTGCTTGCCGGATCAAGTCCCTCCAGCCGTCGCGCCTCGCGTACGAGCGCCGCCACCCGGGCCGTCACGCCCTCCTCGCCGGAGATGCCGGCCGCCAGTCCACCCGAGAGTTCAATCAACTCCTGTGCGCGACTCTGGCGGTGAAAGTCACGTTCCAGGGTCTCCACCGCCTCTTCTGAGAGATCCAGTGCGTCCAGACGCGCCACCTGCCGTTGAAGGTAATCGATCTGATCAGGAGTCAGCTTCGTCTCGTGCGTGATGCGTTCCTGCTCCGCCACCAGATCCCGCCACGCTCGCCAGGACGTCTGATAGACGCCGAGGGCTTCTCCCGCCCGCCCGTGTAGATCGAGCAGTTCCAGCTGGCAGCTCTCCTTGAGCAGCCTCCGCGGTTCGCTGGGGCCGTGAAAATCGATCCAGCATTCACCCAGTCGCTGCAGGGCCGCGAGAGTCGCCAGGCTTCCGTTGATCGTGATCTTCGGAGCCTTTTCCCGCGGCAACGTGCGCTTGAGAATCAGAACCCCTTCCTCGCACACCGGCAGCTCAAGCTGCGTCAGCACCGCATCGATGGCCTTGGGATCCGCAAAGAACAACACCGCCTCCACCTCGCAGGCGGACGCTCCCTGGCGGATCACGGTCTTGTCCGCACGCTCACCCGCCAGCAGACTCAACGCCCCCAGCAAAATGCTTTTGCCCGCGCCGGTCTCACCCGTCACTGCGGTGAAGCCCGCATCAAAATCGAGCTCAACTTCCTCAAGGAGGGCCAGATTCCTGATGCGAAGGTTCTGAAGCATGCCCGCGATATGGGCACAGAAAGAGGGTGGATATCAAGCGTGCAACACCTACACGGACGCTGCCGGCCTGAAACTGTATCGGGAGACGGTCAGACTCTTTTGTGCAAGTGATACCCCGAGTGATGCAAAGAAATCAGCCGTTTCTCAAAACCTTCCCGCTCAATATTTTGTAATGGTGGACCTTGCTGGACTCGAAACGGTCGAGTCTCAAGGGTCAAATGGAAATGCTCCATCGGTTATGTCACCCCCGCAAGCTTCACCGAAAAGACCGAAGTGATGACGGCGAGCGAATCCGATACCGTTTCCGGGACGGCAAAGAAGATCGAAAAGGGGACAGACCAGCTATCGGACATCTTGCGAGCGCTACAGGGGATCATGCCGGACTTGCGGCAAATACTTGTGGGGACCGGCTGGCAAACCACGATCAAGTTTTGCTTTGTGGCGGTCGGAGGTATCGCCGTCCTTGGCCTGTGTTACTACGCGGATCAAAAGGAGAATGGCTGGTGGTTGAAAAAATCGCGATCCCCGTGCTCGCGTTTTTTGGCGGGCTTCTGGCCGGTCAAAAAACTTAGCCGAACGCAGCGCGGAAATTATCCCTTTTCCCCGATGGTAGCGCCACGATTCGACCCAAGCCGGCTGACCGTCCATTTGACGATCCATGCGAGCCGGCGGGCATCACCAGGCAACACGGACAATCCCGGAATCCGTTATATTGCCGTCTTTGGTGATGAGCGGGACGCCCAGGGAAAGCGCCTCAGCGACAATCAGGCGGTCGAATGGGTCGGAGTGGGGAAGGGCAAGGCGCGGTGCCCGGATGGCGGCATCGAGAGTGGCGGGCAAGACAGGGAAGCGGCGGAAGGCCGGCGCAAACCAATCGGAGGGCCTTCCGGCAACGCGAATTTTGCCTTCATCCAGGAGACGGCCCAACTCAACCACGCTATGCGATGAAAGCACGATTTCACCGGGAGCGGATTGGTCGATGATCCGGCGTGATTGCAGGCCCAGCGCATTCTCATTTTGAACGGCCCACACAAAGGCATGGGTATCGAGAAGAAACCGGACTCTCACAGGTATTTCCCAGGCGGAAGGGTCGGTTTGGTGAGGTCAACGCCCGCTGCCACCGTGATTTTCTTTTTTGCGTACCCAAGCCTGAATTTCCTCTTCGCGGCCTGGGAACTGAGGGCCGGTGTCTTGGCGGGTTTCGCTTTCGTCGCGGTGCTCATGCCGACAGAGGGAGCATGATCCGGGCGCGCTGACAAGCCCGCAACGGCGATCAGGCCGAGGACGGCGAGGGTGAGCCAGGCGGCCGAGATCATTCCCCGGCCGGGCGTTCGCGGCGAATAAAGACCTTGGGAATCCATGGGTTATTGTGCTCCAAGGTGGAGATTTTCCGGCCGTCCGGACCCTCTTCTGAGGCATATTTCGCGAGATGACGAAACTCCCTTGGCTGGGTGCGTCAATCGGTAACTCGACTAAACCCTCAGATCTGGAAGTAACTCCCGCTCAACCTTTTGCAATGGTGGACCTTACTGGACTCGAACCAGTGACCTTTTCCATGTCAAGGAAACGCTCTAACCAACTGAGCTAAAGGTCCGCGGGTTGGAAAGTAAGCATGAGCCGGCGCGGTCAGCGCAAGAAAAATTCTGCGGCCGCCTCGCGATCCTGAGCAATTTGCGTCCGGAGGGCTTCCACGTGTTCGAACTTGTGCTCCTCCCTCAGAAAATGGCGCCAGGCCACGACCAAGGAATCGCCCTCCCCGAAGGGACAACCACCCAGCAGGTGCACTTCGAGCCGGGGGGTGGAGGCCTGCTCCGTGGTCGGACGCAGGCCATAGTTAGCCACGGCAGGCAGCCAGTCACCGTCGGACCCAACCGCTTTCACCTCGACCGCATAGACACCGAAGCGGGGGGCAAGATCGGGTTGCCAGGCGAGGTTCAGGGTGGGGAAACCCAGCGTCCGGCCCAGGCGTTTGCCGGACACCACCGTGCCTTCACTCTCGTAGGCATAACCCAGCAGACGGTTGGCTTCATCCATGCGTCCCTCCAGCAGGCAGGTGCGAATCCGCGTGCTGCTGATGGGCGCACCTCCCGCATTCATTCGCGGTGCACTCACGATGGTCAGGCCTTGCCTCCCGGACTCGGTGATCAGCAGGGCAATATCGCCACGCCGGGCCCGGCCGAAACGCCAGTTCTCTCCCACGTAAAGCGTCGTAAGACCCGGGAGGTGCTGCCGCAGATGGGGCAGGAAATCCTCTGCCTCGATCTTCGCAAACTCCGGCGTGAAGGGTTCGGAAATCACCACATCCACTCCCGCGGCCATCAACCTGCGGGTCTTGATCGGAGGGGACTGGATGAGTTGCACCGGATCCTCGGGGCGAAAGAGGCGGCTCGGATGCGGCCAGAAGGTCAGCACACCCGCCAGCCCCCCGCACGCACGGGCCGAACGGGTGGCCGCATCGATCACCACGCGGTGGCCCAGATGGACGCCATCGAACATGCCCATGGCAAGATGGAGGGGCCGGTGAGGCAGGCTGCCGGCCTGTTCGAGTCCGGGAATCTCCACTGGCAGTTTCACAGCGCGACGCGGGGGGCTGCCTCGAGAATCGGCACGAGGTGACGTTCGATCTCCGGCAGCGGCATGGCCAGGATCTGATCCAGGGTCAGTGCCTTATCCACGTTAAGATTGCCGGACGAAATTCGCCGCAGCGCCTTGAGATGCGCGCCGCAGCCAAGCTTCCGGCCCAGATCATGAGCCAGGGTGCGCACGTAGGTGCCCTTGGTGCACTGCAGTCTGAAATCGAGCTCAGGTGATGCCCAGCGGGTCAACTCGTACTGCATGATCCGGATGAAACGGGGTTCACGTTCCACTTCGGCGCCTTTGCGCGCGTGCTTGTAGAGGGGAACCCCGCCGATCTTGATCGCCGAAAACATCGGGGGCGTCTGGTACTGATCGCCCATGAAGGTTTGCAGAGCGGCACGCACTTCGGCTTCGGTCAGTGGCGGCACCGGCCTGGTTTCCAGAACTTCGCCCTCGGCGTCCTGGGTGTTGGTCACCTTGCCGAGTTCGATCGTGCCGGAGTACTCCTTGTCCACGCTCATCAGGTATTGCGAAATCCGGGTGGCCTTGCCCACGAGAATGACCAGCAGACCCGTGGCCATGGGATCGAGGGTGCCGGCATGGCCGATCCGCTTCATCTTCAGCTTGCCCCGCAGCCGCGCCACCACGTCGTGCGACGTGTGGTCGGTGGGCTTGTCCACGAGAAGGACCCCGTCGATTTCTCTGGGTGGCAGGAGCATCAGGAAGACGCCGGTTCTGCATCCACCACCGCCATCTGGGCCGCGATGGCGGCGATCAACTGCTGGCGGAATTCGACGACATCGGCGCCCCTGAGGTTCAATCCCGCCGCACAGGCATGTCCGCCGCCATTGAACATGGCCGCGATACGATCCACGCGATAGGCGGGATTTTTTGCCCGCAGACTGGCCTTGATCACCCCGGTGCGCTCCTCGATGAGCACACCCACCTCAACCCCGTCGATGCCGCGCGCGTAATCCACCAGTCCCTCCGTGTCTTCCTGGGTGGTGCCGGTCTCCTCAAAGATCCCGTTGGGAAGTGTGCCGATGCAAAGCCGGCCACCGCACTCCATCTGAAGCGACGCCAGGAAATGCTGGAGCAGTTTGAGCTTCCCGGCCGTCTCGCGCTCGTAGAGTTCGTAACCCGCCTCAACCGGCTTGGCCCCGCGAGCCATCAACTCCGCGGCGAGCAGAAAGGTGCGCCGGGTCGTTGAATTGAAACGAAACTGCCCCGTGTCGGTCAGGATGCCGGCATAAAGGCCCTGGGCGGCTCCGGCATCGACCGGCAGATCGTGGTCCAGGAACAGACCGGCCAGAATCTCGCAGGTCGCCGCCGAGGCGGCATCAACAAAATTATGCCGGGCATAGCCGGCATTGGAGACGTGGTGGTCAAAATTGGCAAAGGGCTCGGGAAAGCGCGCCATCAGTTTCTCACCCGCCCGCTCCTGGTCGGCGCAGTCCACATAGATTGCGGTGAAGTCGCCCGCCGGCAGCGTGTCCGCACGGTAATACGTCTCTCCGGCTACCAGAAACAGCAGCCGGCGCGGCACCGGATCGGGATTCACACAAACCACCTCGTGGCCCATCGCCCGGAGCACGCGCACCAGGGCAATTTGCGCACCGATGCAGTCTCCGTCAGGCCGGGCGTGGCTGACCACGGCCACCC
>JBGTGS010000223.1:0-6395 GCA_041746615.1 Opitutaceae bacterium
CCGCAGCTTCGAGGCGCTCGCCGAATTCCCGCGGGGTGATCGCCCCGGTCATGAGCTGGTAACGCGCATCTGTCATGGCTTGGCGGATACCGGGCGGCTGCAGCATGTCCTGAGGCATGTTGAAGGCCTCGGTGGCGGTGGCGATGAGCGCGGCCGTCGTGCGACTGGCTTCGGAATAAGCCTCCAGCGGCACCCCACGGACCGCCACCGGCGAGTCGAGCCGGCGGACGAACGCCTCGGCGCGCGCCCGCGAGGTCAGGAAGCGAAGGAAATCGACGGTGAGCCGGACGCGTTCTTCATCGCCGGTGTCGAACAGGAAGAAGCTGTCGCTCCCGGTCTGAATGGTGGAGGGAGGGGCAATCCCATCCGGAAACACGGGGAAATTCATCGTGCCGAGTTCAAATCCCGGAGGCAGCCGGGTCTTCATCTCATTGATGAACCATGAACCGGAGACGGTCATGGCGGCACGGCCCTCGATGAAGGCCAGCTGGGCCCCGGTGTGGGTGGCCCCCTCCCAGCCGCGGATGGTGTGATCCTGCGTGATCCGTTGCAGCAGCTCTGCGGCCCGTTGGTGTCGGGGATCGGTGCGGGCCCCGGGCACGAGGTCGCTCAAGGCGCGCCAGCCCTCCGCTCCGGCAAGGTTGTAGTAGGCGGCACGAAAGAAGGCCTCGGGATAAAGTCCGCGGGTCCCGGCCAGAGCCAGAGGTGCGAGCCCCGCGGCGTGGATCTGTTCACACAACGCAAAAAACTCGTCCCACGTACGCGGCTCCGTCCACCCGTGTTGCCGAAACAGGGCACGGTCATAAAAAATCTTCCAGCACGCGTAACTGAAGGGCAGGCCGTAAATGCCGCCATCGAGACTCCAGGCATCGAGCGCACCGGGCACGAAGGTGTCGCCCCAGCGGGCGTCGCCCTCCCAGTTGGGCCCGTTGAGATAGGAGGTCAGGTCGAGCACGCGGCCGGCGCGGATGAGTGCGGGCCAGAGCAACTGACCGGTCTGGGTTGCGTCGGGAAGATTTCCATCGATGACGCGGACGCGAACCTTGTCGGCGATGCGGGGATCACCATAGAGACGGACCGCCACCCCCGGCCGTTCCTGTTCAAAGAGGCGGGCGGTCTCCTCATAGAATTCCGTGCCGTACCCACCGGCGAAGACCGGGATGTCGAGGACCAGCGACGCAGCGGTTTCAGCAGCCCGCAAGGGGGAGGCCGCCCATCCGCCGACCAGCCCGACAAAGATGAACCAAGCCCTTATGCCCGGGAGACGGGCCCATGGTTTTGTTTCGCGGATCCGGCCGGATAAAAAAGGGGTCATGCGCGGTGATCAGCCGGACCGGGGGCGCGACCCCGACCTGATCCGGCGTTGGACATGAAGATGGCGACGCTCCGGCCGCACCTGCAAGCAGGCATCGCGCGGTGCCGCATTTTTGGCCGCCCGGGAGGCCCGGCTGAGGTCATTCACGAAATGACCACAGAGTGGCGCAGCCACCAGGAGGGAGCGCCCTCCTGTCTAAAATACTTAAAGCTGAACTGGCCGGATACTGGGGTAGGGCCGCATTGTCCCCAATGCGGCGCGGCTCTCTCGGAGAGAGCGCCCTACCCTTCACGCCCAGCCTAACGGCTACGGTGATGCTCGGGAGTTGTTACTCCGCGCGGGCCGACGGAGGGGCGGGAGGTCCGCCGCGGCGGGCACCGAGCTCCTGTTGGGCGGCGGCCCATTCGGCGTCGTCGAGCTTGCCGTCACCATTGCGATCAAAGCGGTTCAGAATTCGTGGATTGCCTTCGGCCCGGGCGCGGAGCGCGTCTGCTCCACTTGGGCGGCCCGGGGCACCTGGTCCAACTTTGCCCTGTGGACCCGGACGGGATGCACCCGCCTCGGGATTGCCCGGCCGTTGCGCGCCCTTGGCTTGGGGACCCTTGGCCTGCGGGCCGCCGGCCTGAGACAGGCGGTTGTTGAACTGGGCGCGGGCTTCGGCCCACTCGGAGTCACTCAACTTGCCATCACCGTCGGTATCGAAGCGACGAAGGGTGCCGGGGGTTTGCTCCATGCGGGACCGCATGGCCACTTCCATTTCCGCTCGCTCGCTCTCGTCGAGGTGGCCATCGCCATTGCGGTCGAACTCGGCCAGACGCTGCTGGATGACACCTGGGCCAGCCCCGGGGTTCTGAGCCATGCGATTGCCCGGACCCGGCCGGGCTTCGCGGGCCATGGTCTCCTTTGCCACGATTTTTTCGGCTTCGTCGAGCTTGCCGTCGCCGTTGCGGTCGAAGCGCTTGATAATTTCGGCAGTGGGATCGGTCTGCGCCGGGAGACCGGCAGGACCGAGAATAAGCGTTGCTGCTACGAGGGTGAGGGTTAAGACTGATGTTTTCATGTGTTTACCCGTTAAACGCCTCACCCGGCCCAAGGGTTTCGTCAAAATCCTAGGGTGAGTCCCGCCGCCGGCCGCTGATCTCAACCCATGTACCAGGTAAATTTCTCCGAGCAAGCGATCGGCGAGCTCAACAAGCTCGACAAGTTCGCCCAATTGTCCGCCATCGAGCCCATCAGCGGGCTCAAACCCGGCGACCTGGAGCACCCCCGCGAGCCCCTGGGGCGCTTTAACCGGAGCGGGCACACCCTTTATCGTCTGCGCAGTGGCGACCACCGGTTCTATTTCGAAGTGCGCGAGCAACAAACGCTGCATATCCTCTACATCCTCCACCATCATTCTCTCGAGGATTTCCTTCTCCGCAACAAACTCCCGGTCTCCGAAGAGCAACTCGTGGAGCAGCATTCGAAATTCTGGAAGTATCTGGAAACCTTGACACGCAAGTAAGCCCGTTCCCGGTCCAGTACCATCATGTCCGCCACCGAACCCACCGAAGAGGAACGCGAGAATCCTTACACGGTCGCCAATGCGAGCCGCATCTACTTCCTGCCGAATTTGATGACGGCAGGGAATCTCTTCTGTGGGTTTGTCGCGGTCATCAAGTGCATCCAGGCGCATTACAGCATGCGGGATTTCGATGTCATCACGCCCGAAGCCACCCTTCTCTTCCGCGAGGCCGTCTGGTACATTTTCGGTGCGATGGCCTTTGACATGCTCGACGGCCGCCTCGCGCGCATGGGGGGTCGGGAGTCGCTCTTCGGGGCGGAGTTCGATTCGCTGGCCGACGTGGTTTCCTTTGGTCTCGCCCCGGCCCTGATGGTTTTCTTTCTGATTCTTTCGCCCACCCAGGGGTATCCCATGTTCCAGAACATCGGATGGCTGCTCGGCTTTGTTTACCTGCTTTGCGCGGCGATCCGGCTGGCCCGGTTCAATGTCATCACCAATCCCCTCCTCCACCGTCACAACAAGGAGAGCTCCAAGGATTTCATCGGGTTGCCG
This sequence comes from Opitutaceae bacterium, assembly GCA_041746615.1. Taxonomy (GTDB): domain Bacteria; phylum Verrucomicrobiota; class Verrucomicrobiia; order Opitutales; family Opitutaceae; genus CAMAXB01. The sequence continues at coordinate 3,372 of JBGTGS010000223.1, forward strand.
GTTCCCGCCGCCGCCGGCACCATCGCCGCCCTCGTGCTGTTTCTCCTCAACATGGCGGCCCATGACCGGTCCCTCCAACGCTGGGCGCTGATCCTGCCCATCCTCCTCTTCCTGATCGCCATATTGATGATAAGCACCATCCGCTTTCCCAGCGGCAAGCAGATCGATCTTCAGACCAAGACCAAGCTGACCTCGTTCGTTCTTTTCGGCGTGGTGACAGCAGCCGTCATCGCCTTCAAGGAGTACGGGATGATCATCGCCTGCCTCAGTTACATCCTTTACGGCGTCATCCGCCATCTGCGGCGGCGGCGGCGGCCAGCAACCCTGTGAACAACCTGCGTGCGCCTTGCCAGCAACAATCCATTGCGCACAACCCCGGGGTTATTGCCCTCAAACCGGAAGTTCTTCACATCCTTCTTCGGCTCCTGCCCCCATGGGTGGAACAACCCAGTTGTTGGTCTTTTTCCCAGACATAATAATACGGATATAATTCCTTATTGAATAGAGTATCTTTTAGCCTTTGTTAACTTCCACTCCCGCAGAGCCCGCGGGAGCCCCCGTCCATGAAATTCAAAATCAACCGCGATCACTTCAGCAACGGCCTTGCCCAGGTCCTTAACGTCGTGGGCTCCAAGGCCACCATGCCGATCCTGAGCAATGTGCTGATCGAGGCCGACAAGGACCACATCACCCTCACGACGACCAACCTTGATCTGGGCATCCGCTGCAAGATCAAGGCCGAGGTGAAGGAGAGCGGTGCGGTCACCCTGCCGGTTAAACGCCTGGCCACCATCGTGCGGGAACTGCCCAACATTGACGTCGCCTTCGACGCCTCGCCCAACCATCAGGTCAAGCTCGCCTCGGGTGGATCGAATTTTCGCATCATGGGCATCGGCAAGGAGGAATTCCCTCCTCTCCCCGAGTTCGGCGACGAAAAGTCGTACACGCTCGAGCAGGCCGAGCTCACCAAGATGCTTCGGAGTGTCGCCTACGCGCAGTCGACCGACGAAACGAGGTACATCCTCAACGGCGTCTATTTCAACTTCAACGACGGCAAGCTCTCGCTGGTGGCCACCGACGGCCGCCGCCTCGCCCTCATGGCCAGGGAGCTGGAGGTGCCGGCGGAGAGCGCCGGGGCCATCATCCTGCCGGCCAAGACCGTGGCCGAGCTTCTCCGCATGCTCGACAAGGGCGAAAAGCTAAAAATCTCCTTCAACGACCGCCGCGCCGCCTTCCAGATCAACACGGACAAGGACTCCAGCGGCCTCATCGATTCGATCTACCTGTATTCCAAGGTCGTCGAGGGCAACTACCCGAACTATCAGCAGGTCATCCCGAAGGAGACCCACCAGCGCATCAAGCTGGAGCGTGAGCTTCTCCTGCAATGCATTCATCGCGCCGCCTTGGTCTGCAACGAGAAATCCAACTCGGTAAAGCTCAAGCTGAGCTCAAACCTGCTCGAAATCACCGCCCAGAGTCCCGATTTCGGCGAGGCCCACGAATCCATGGCCATCGGCTACAGCGGCCCTGATCTGCAGGTCGCGTTCAATCCGGCCTTTGTGATGGACCCCCTCAAGGCCCTCGAAAAGGACGAGGTCTTCTTTGAGCTGAAGGATGAAGTCAGCCCGGGTGTTTTCAAAACGCTCGAAAACTTCATCTGCGTCATCATGCCCGTCCGGCTGAGCTGATCCCCGGCCGCGTTTCCCTACCCGGCCGGGCCCCAGGCCCGGCCTTTTTCACGTCCATGGATCCGACTTATCCCATTCTTGCCGCCTTGATGGTGTCGTTGGTGCTTTATCAGCTCAACCAGCGCCATGCATCGCCGGTCATCGCGATCATCAACCGCTGGCTGCGATGGATCATCTTCGCCACCGGTGCCGCCAAGGTGTCCACGGATTTCGGCTGGATTGACCGCTCGTACGGGGTGCTCGTGGCCATCTTCTTCCTGATCTACTTTCTGATTGAAACCATGTATCGCTGGCTGGAAATCCGTGCGATCAGCGTGAGCCCGCTGCCGCTCTTTCCCCGCTTCAGTGTCAACACCAGCGGCGAGGAATGGCCCACCCATCCGCGGCTCCTGCGGATGCGCGACTGGCTCCGCGCCCAGGGCTTCAAGCAGGTCCAGGCCCTCAAGGCCGAGATTGCCCCCGGCATTCATTTGAGGGTTTCGGTCTACCAGGATCAGGATGCCACCCTGCGCATCCAGGTGATGTTTCTGCCGCAACCGAGCGGGGCCATCTCGGTCTGCCACGTGCTGTCGTCCCAGACCGTGAACAGCTACCGTTACGTCACCGACAATCTCTACCTGCCGTTCGGAGGTTTTTATCCCGAGCAATGGCTGGTCGAACGCAACCCCTGGCGTCGCAGCCTCGCCGGCCTGGTTGCCAGGCATCGTGCCCGGCTGAAACGCGCCGGTGAATCCCTGATACCCTGGACCAGCGATCCGCTCGTCGATCTCAACGCCCAGCAACGCGAGCTCGAGCAGGTCAACACGGCCCTGGGTTTTCTGCTGCCCCATGCCGAGCGGGAGGAGAACGGCAAGATGACCACCGAGGGTCGCTACCGGGTCTGGAAGGAGATCTGGCTCCTCAACTACCTCGGCCGCAGCGTGCGTTACGATTGACAGCCGCCGCGCCGCGCTGCGGCGAGTGGCCAGTGCGGGGGACAAGGGGCAAGGGCGGGAGTAGCTTAGCCTTGAGCTCACGCGCAGGCGGGGCAGTTTGCCGAAATGTAGCAACGGTCTCGATTTATTAATTTATTGAGAGAGACAGACTGGTATTAACCGGCAAAGCAGTGGCTAGGCCGCCGGAAGCAGAGCGCGGCCACGAGTAGAGCGCCGAAGTAAAAGCCGGCGAGGTTAGCTCAAGAGCTCCGTCGTGCCGGAGGGACGCAGGAGCGCGTTGAGGTGGAGGGCTAATTTGCGGGCAACGGCGACGTAGGCGAGTTTGGCGGGTTTGCCGCGGGTACGCAGTTGTTGATAGAAGGGGCGCAGACAGTCGTTCCAACGCGCCGCGACGACAGCGC
>JBGTGS010000224.1:0-11966 GCA_041746615.1 Opitutaceae bacterium
GGGCTACTACGGCGCCGCCACCTCCGGCGACGGCCAGGGCTACGAACTCAACGTCATCGCCGCCGCCGTCGTCGGCGGTGCCAGCCTCACCGGCGGACGCGGTTCCGCCCTCGGTGCCGTCCTCGGCGCCCTCATCATCCAGATGATCAGCAGCGGCATCGTGATCCTCGGCATCGACCAGAGCTACAGCCAGATCATCATCGGCAGCGTCGTCATCGCCGCCGTCGTCCTCGACAACATCAACACCCGCCTCACCCGGCGCCGGCTCACCAGCGCGGCCGGTGCCGGCGGGAGACCGGATTCCGGAGACCGGAGACAGGAAGCCCTGCCCAAGTCTCCCGCTTGATCTGTCCAGCCTCCCGTCTCCTGTCCCCGGACTTCCTTACCCAACCACCCCGATCCCATGAAGAAAATATTCATCCTCCTCGCCGCTTGCCTCGCGCTCGCCGTCCCCGCGCAGGCCCAGGCTCCGCGCACCATCACGATCGGCCTCGTCGCCAAATCCCAGAGCAACCCCGTCTTCCAGGCCGCCCGCGTTGGCGCTGAGGACGCCGCCCGCGAACTCGGCGAACGCCACAACCTCCGCATCCGCATCGACTGGCGCACGCCCAACGAGGAGGACGCCCAGCGCCAGGCCGAGGCCATCGAACAACTCGTCCTCGCCGGTGCCGAAGGCATCGCCGTGAGCTGCTCCGACGCCAACCGACTCACCGATGCCATCAACCGTGCCGTCAACAACGGCGTGCCTGTCGCCACCTTCGACTCCGACGCCCCCGCCAGCCGCCGCTTCGTCACCTATGGGGTCGACGACCTCGATTGCGGCCGCCAGACGATGGAGGAACTCGTTAAGATCATGGGCGGCCACGGCGTCGTCGCCATCCTCGCCGGCAACCAGAACGCACCCAACCTCCAGCTCCGCGTCCGCGGCGCACGTGAGGCCGCCGCCAACTACCCCGGCATCACCATCCGCGACGCCTACTACCACCGCGAAACCCCCCAGGACGCCGCCGCCCGTGTCGAGCAGGTCATGCAGGCCAACCCCGACATCACCGGCTGGGCCATGATCGGCGGATGGCCACTCTATACGGAGAACGCCCTCAAGTGGTCCCCGGGCACCGTCCATTGCGTCGCCGTCGACGCCCTCCCCGCCCAGCTTGCTTACATCCGCAGCGGCCACGTCCCCGTCCTCCTCGCCCAGCAGTGCTACCAGTGGGGCTACCGCTCCGTCGAACATCTCATCAACAAGATCGTCTTCAACCGGGATCCCGCCGCCGTCCGCGATATCAGCAAGCTCATCCCCGTCACCCGCGAGAACGTCGACGAGTTCTCGCGGAACTGGGACAAGTGGCTTCCGAACTGAGGCGCGGAGCACCTCAGTTCGTTGAAGTTGGAAGTTTAAGTTGAAGAGCAAAACCCAAACCGGATCAGCAAATCAGCCTGCGTGGACTTAAACTTCCCACTTATACTTCAACTATCCCGCTGATGTCATTCCTGACTTTCAGCGGGATCACCAAGCGCTTCCCGGGCGTGCTCGCGCTCGACCAGGTGGGCTTCGAGGTGGAACGGGGGTCGTGCCACGCTCTCATCGGCGAAAACGGCGCCGGCAAAAGCACCCTCGGCAAGATCCTTGCCGGCATTAACCAGGCCGACAGCGGTGATATTTTCCTCGATGGCCGTCCGATCCGCCCGGCCTCCCCCCTCGCCGCACGTGGCCTCGGCATCGCCATGGTCCACCAGGAACTCGCCTTCTGCCCCAACCTCTCCGTCGCCGAGAATCTCTGCCTCGGCGACCTCCCCCGTGGCCGCACCGGCTGGGTGGACCGCACCACCCTCCTTACCCGGGCCCGCGCCATGCTCGCCACCATCGGGGCGAACGACATCGATCCCGGCACCCTCATCGGAACCTTGTCCACCGGCCATGAACAGCTCGTGCAGATCGCCGCTGCCGTCGGCACCGGCGCGCGCATCCTTATCATGGATGAGCCCACCAGCTCCCTCTCCGCCGGCGAGACACACGTCCTCTTCAAACTCATCCGTGACCTCAAGGCGCGCGGGATCACCCTTATCTACGTCTCCCACCGCATGGAGGAGCTCTTCGCCCTCTGCGACACCATTACCGTCCTACGCGACGGCCGCCATGTCGCCACCGAACCGATCGCCCGCACCAGTCCTCAGCGCGTGATCACCCACATGATCGGACGCGACCTCGCCGCCTGGGAACCCGCCCACCTCGCCCGCGAGCCCGGGCCGGTGAAGCTCGAAGTCGCCGGACTTTCCTCGCCCGGAAAGTTTGCCAACCTCGGCCTCTGCCTGCGCGCCGGCGAAATCGTTGGGCTGGCCGGACTCGTCGGCGCAGGCCGCAGCGAATTCGTCCAGGCCCTGTTCGGATTGGACCCCGCCGCCACCGGAAGCATCCACGTGGATGGACAACCGCTACCAATCGGCTCGGTCGACGCCGCCCTCGCCGCGGGCATCGGCCTCGTGCCCGAGGATCGCAAGCGCCAGGGCCTCGTCCTCGGACTTAACTGCCGCGAGAACCTTGCACTCGCCAACCTGCCCAACCTGACCCGCTTCGGCTGGGTGCACCGTAATGCCGAGCGCGTCCTCAGCGGGCGCTTCCTCGACCGCCTGCGCGTGCGGACGCCCTCACCTGAGGCTCCCGTTGAGGGACTCAGCGGCGGCAACCAGCAGAAGATCGCCTTGGCCAAGTGGCTCGCGCGCGACTGCAGCGTGCTGCTCATTGACGAACCCACCCGCGGCGTTGACATCGGTGCCAAGACGGAGATCCACCGCCTGCTCGACGAGCTCGCCTGCGCCGGCCAGTCCCTGCTCGTGGTGTCGTCCGAGCTCCCCGAGCTTATCGGCCTGTGCAACCGCATCCTGGTCCTCCGTGAGGGCCGCCTCGCCGGCGAACTCCCCCGTGCCCAATTCAGCGAAACCGCCCTCATGCAGCTCATGGCCGGCGTCCCCGCAGCTGCGTGATCCACCCGCAGGAAGTATTTATTTCACCTCAGATACCGGCATGAGCACCCAGCCGATGGTAGGTGTTCAGCAATGAACACCCCTCCAAGGCCCGAGGCCGAAGGAGCGATCAGCTTTGCGAAGGCGTGCCGCTCGCGAGCGGCGCCTCCCTAAGGGGCGTAGTTGACGTGGACGGGGCGCTCCGTGGGGATGACGGCTCCGCGTTCCTTCATGATGGCGCTGATGACATCGACGGTGGCGAAATCGGGCTTGAAGTTTCCGGGCCGGTAGCCTTCAGCGATGAAGAGCGGGAGGCGGCCATCACGGTTCCCATTGTTCCAAATTCGAATGTCGGCGCCTTGGGCATTCAGGAAGGCCGCCACTTGGGGAGCATTCTTGAAGGCCGCTCCGTGCATGGCGGTGTCGCCATGGTCGCTCACCGCGTTGATGTCGGCGCCGAGGGATACGAGGTAACGCACGGCTTCGAGGCATTCGTCAGGCGTGCCGGCTTCTTCTTCCGGAGCCTGGCTGCCGACACCGGCCGCCATCATGAGGGGCGTAACCTGGTCTTCGTTGGGCACGAAAGGATCGGCTCCCAGCTCCACGAGGAGCTTCATGTAGGGGAGGTCGGCCGTATCGCTGGCGAGAAAGAAGGGCGTCGCGCCGATATGGCTCGCGTATGCTTGTCGTGCTCTGCCGCCGACGGTGAGTCGTGCATTCACGTCGGCCCCGTGAGCAACCAAAATGCGGACGAGTTCCAGGCTGTCGATGTCGCCGGAGGGGGCGGGCGGCGGATCACCTTTGGGGCCTTCCCCTCGATCGGGCTTGCGGACACGCGCCAGGGTGTGGAGGGGCGTGAGCCCGGTGCGGGCGTCATTGGCATCCGCACCGCGCTCAAGCAGCTCAACGGCGAGGTCGAAGTGGCCGTTCTCGATCGCGAGGATCAAGGCGGTGCTGCCGTCCTGCGGAACCCGGCCACCCCGGGTTTTGACGGCCATGGCGGTGTTAATGTCCAAACCGCTATCGAGGAAATAGCGGACCAGTGCGGTGTGGCCCTGGCGTGCGGCGAAGAAGTAGGGGTTGAAGCCTGAAGGGAGGGCTGCCAGGTGGTCGCCGCCACGTTCGATAAGGTAGCGGACGACGTCGACGTGGCCCTCGTTGGCGGCCCACATCAAGGCGTTCTGACCATTCGGGATGGTGGCGTCGATCTCCGCGCCGGCCTCGACGAGGGCTTTGACGGCCTCCATCCGGCCGACACGAGCAGCGGTCATCAAAGCGGTCTCCTGGCCGGGAAACCGTGTGTTGGGATTGGCTCCTTTCCGGAGGAGGGCCTGCACGGCGGAGCCGTTTCCATTGGAGCAGGCGATAGCGAGCGGAGTGATGCCATAGCGGGTTTCCGCAGTGGCGCTGGCCCCCGCTTCGAGCAGGGAACGGACGATTGCGGTTTGATCGTGGTAGCAGGCCCAGTGAAGCGCGGTCATGCCGTCGTCCTGAGCGGCGTCGAGCGGGGCCTTCGCTTCGATGAGCTGTTTGACGCGGCCGATATCCCGGGCTTCGGCCGCATCGGCAAGGATGGCATCAGCCCGGACCGCTGGGGCGGCAAGGACAAGGAAGATAAGGAAGGCTTGGCGGTACGGCGGTTTCATGCGAATGAAGCGGGCTGTCTTGTCGTCGAGGGCGGCGCTCTGGGCGGGGTTTGCAAAGCTGTTTGCGGCCTAGATGCTCAGCGGCTCGAAGAGTTCTCCGATGGTGCCGGTACTATCGCCGAAGGAGCCGATGTTTACGCCGGCCTTATCGAGAAGGGTGAGGTGCAGGTTGGCGAGCGGCTCGGGCTTGTCGTAGCGGATGTGGCGGTTGCCGCGCATGCCGCCGGCCCCGCCGCCAGCCACGATGGTGGGGAGGTTGGTGTGGTCGTGGCTGTTGGGGTTGCCCATGCCGCTTCCGTAGAGGAGAAGCACGTTGTCGAGGAGCGTGCCGTCGCCTTCCGGGGTCGCTTTGAGCTTCTCCAGATACTCAGCGAAGAGGGAAACATGAAAGGCGTTGATCTTGGCCATCCGGGCGATCTTTTCGGGGTTGTTGCCGTGATGGGAAATCATGTGATGGGCGTCAGAGACACCGACCTCGGGGTAGGAGCGATTGCTCGTCTCGCGCGCCAGCTGGAAGGTGGTGATGCGGGTGATGTCGCCCTGGAAGGCGAGAAGCTGGAGATCGAACATCAGCCGGGCGTGGTCCGCGTAGGCGGCCGGTACACCGTTGGGGCGTTCGAGGTCGGGGAGCGGGTTGTGCTGGGCGTCCGACTCGGCTTTCTGAATACGGCGCTCCACCTCGCGGATGGAGTCGAGGTACTCCGCGACGCGGTCGCGGTCGGCGCTCCCCAGGCTGCGTTGGAGGCGGAGGATATCATCCGCGACCGAGTCAAGCAGGCTGGCGCGGCGTTGCAGGGATTTGCGACGTTGCTCAGGCGTGCCGCCTTCGCCGAACAGGTTTTCAAAGACCAGGCGGGGGTGCGCCTCGGCGGGCAGGGGGGTGGTGGGCGAGGCCCAGGAGAGATTGTTTTGATAAACACACGCGTAGCCGTTGTCGCACTGCCCCACCGTTTGCATCAGGTCCATGGCAAGCTCCAGCGACGGGAGCTGGGTTTGCTGGCCGATCTGCTTCGCGGCGACCTGGTCGGCGGTCGTGCCGAGGTAATAGTCGGAGCTTTCGGTCACTTTGGCCCGGGCGGCGCTGAGGAAGGCGGAGTTCGAGGTGGCGTGCGATCCGGGATAAGCCGGCTTCAGCTCCATGTTGGTGAGGACCGTGATCTGGTCCTTGACGTTCTCGAGCGACTGGAGGATGGGCGAGAGGGTTTCGAGGGTGTTCTCGCTGCCGGGCGTCCAGCGGGACTCGTCGCAGCCCATCGGCATGAAGACGTATCCGAGGCGCTTGACCGGGACGGCTGCGGTGCGCGTCGCCGCGGTCGCGGCGGGCAGCATGGCCTCGAGCAACGGCAAGCTGAGGGTGGCGCCGACGCCTTTGAGAAAGGTTCTGCGAAGGATGTGTTTTTTGGTGATGAAGTTCATGAACTGGGTATCTCCGGGGTTGGCGCAGGCGTGATTAGTGGGCGTCGGGATGACTGGTGTATTGTTTCGGCTCTACGGTCCGCATCTGGAAGGGAATGCTCTTGGCGAGGGCGATGATGAGGGAGGAGAAGCGGTAATCGTCTTCCGCTGCTTGAAGGACAATCTGGCGGACGGCGGAAGCATCGGCAGGATCGATGCCGCGGCCGAGCCCGAAGGTGAGCAGCTTCTCGGTGAGGGTGCGGGCGAAAAGATCCGGCCGTTCCAGCAGGCCTTTCTCCAGGTCGGCGATGTTCTCGGCTTGGGACCCGTCGGGCAGGCCGCCCGTGGCATCAATGGGCAGCCCGTGCTCGAATTCCCGCCAGCGACCGACTGCATCGTAATTCTCGAGCACGAAGCCGATGGGATCGATGAGGTCGTGGCAGCTCGCACAGGTGGGGTCGGCCCGGTGCTGGGCAAGGCGCTCGCGGATGGGGAGAGAGAAATCGACCTGCTGGTCCTCGAGGTCGGGGATGTCCGGGGGCGGTGGCGGCGGTGGGGTGCCAATGATGTTTTCCAAAATCCAATTGCCACGGATGGTGGGCGAGGTGCGCGTGGCGTAGGAAGTGACGGTGAGTACGCTGCCGTGACGCAGGATCCCGCCCCGGTGATATTCGGGCTTGAGCTCGACGCGGCGGAAGCGGCTGCCGATGACATGCGGGATGCCGTAGTGGCGGGCGAGGCGCTCGTTGAGAAAGGTGTAATCGGCGCTGAGCAGCTCGGTGACAGGCCGGTCTTCGCGAAGAATGCTTTCGAAAAAGAGCTCGGTTTCCTCCCGAAAAGCCTGCCGCAGGTTATCGTCGAAGTCCGTGAACTGCCGGAGGTCGGGGATGATCGAGTCGAGATTGCGGAGGTAGAGCCATTGGCTGGCGAAATTATTGACGAGGCTGCGGGAGCGTTGGTCAGCCATCAGGCGGCGAACCTGCCCTTCCAGGATGGCGTCCTCGCGAAGGCGGCCGGCGATGGCGTGATCAAGCAGCTCCTCGTCGGGAATACTGCTCCACAACATGAAGGAAAGGCGGGAAGCGAGCTCCAGATCGCTGATCGCGTAGATGGGCCCTTGTTCGGATGAATCGGGGCTTCGCTCGATGCGGAAGAGAAATTCCGGGCTGACGAGGATCGAGGCAAGGGCGTGCTCGATGCCGGCCTCGAATCCGCCCTCCTCGGCGGCGTCACGGTAAAAGCGCAGGGGCTTGGCAAGATCGCCGTTCTCGATGGGCCGTCGATAGGCGAGCTTCATGAGGCGGCTGAGGATGTCCGTGGCGGCGGCTAACTCTTCGCTCTGCTGGCTCGGATAGCGGGTGAAGATCTTCGCGCGACTCGGGGTGGAGCCCGCCCCGTCCGGATCGAACGGACCTGCGATGGAGACCTGATACACCGCCGGCTTTTTGCGGGGATGCCGGTGCATGTTGAATTGGGCCTCGAAGGGCATGCGCTTGTTTTCGATCACCGAATAATCCGTTTCGGGGAAGGTCACGCCGATCCGGCGCGGCCCGGCGGCGATGCGGGTGCGGAAGACGAGATGCTCGTCGACGTGCGAATGGTCGCGCAGTCCCGGCTTCTCGCCTTGGATGACGAAGCGTTCGAGCAGCTGGCGCTCGAGGAGAAGGTCCATCTCGTGCACCGCACCGACGCTCCCTTCCACGTGCTCGTTCCGATCACGTGCGAGGCGGACCCGGATCTCATACTCTCCATCCTGAGGAAAAAGATGCTCGATCGAAATGCCCCCGCGGGTGCCCAACGGGAGGCCTTCAACGTGCTTCGATTGGGTGACATCGGCGGGAACACGAATGATTTCCACCTGCGGCCCGGGCGGGGGCGTTCCCACGGCCAGACGGCTGATCTTCTGGGCGGCGGTGATGTAGCGGTCCAGCAGCGTGGGGGACAGGTTGGCCACCGTTACGTTGTCGAAGCCATGGCTGGATTCATCTTTGGGGAGCAGGCTCGCGGCGTCGATCTCCACACCCAAGAGATCGCGGATGGCGTTCTGATACTCGGTGCGATTCAGGCGGCGGAACGTGTCGGTGCGGCCGGGATGCGGGTGCAGGGCAGCATGGGCGTCGAGCGTGGTGGCGAGTTCCCGGACAACCGTCTGGTAACTCGCCTCAGGCGGGCGGCTGCGGTTGGGGGGCGGCATCTGGCGGGCGTCGAGGCGCCGCAGGATACGCTCGAAAAGTTCGGGATTGCTCGTGGAGTCCGCGAGGGTGAGACCCTCGAGAACCAACTCGCCTTTACGATCCTCGGGGTTGTGGCAACTGGCGCAGTTTTGCTCGATGAAATCGTCGTGAGGGTGCGTACCGGGTTCGGCCTGCCTGGAGGCGAGCAAAGGGGCGATCATCGACTTGAGCGAGCCCGCGACCGTGTCATATTCACGATCCCCGGGCCGGGGGACGTCCTGTTCGTCAACCGGTGGCATCTCACGCAGTTCGAGCATCCCAACGATCTCGTCCCAGCGATCCAGGTTCGCCGCCGGATCCTCGGTCAAGAACGACTCCATGTCGAAGCGGCCCTTCCTCTCCTCGGGGTTATGGCATTCCAGGCAGTATTGCTTGGCGAAGCCGCGGAAGGCGTCGGCGGCTGAGAGTGGGGTTTGGGCCACCGCAGGAAGGCACGCCCCCAAGACTGCAATCCCCGGGAGGACTCGGCGGAGAATCGCGGCGGGACGAGAGGGTAACTGAAGGGACATGATAGAGCAGGGCGAAAGCCGCTATCGGCACGGGGCGTTCCGGGGCAGGAATAAAGTGAATTAATGATAGCCTGCCTCGAGGTTATTGGAAGGACTAAATGTGTGGACCTATAACATTGGTGTCTGGGTCGTGATTGCGCAGGGTTGAAGTATATTGCCATGTTATTGAGGTAAGTCCTGCGGACCGAGGTGAAGGCAACAGAAAGGCAATAATTATTTTATTATAGATGTCCTCCGAACCATTAAGGATGGCATCGAAATAATAACGCCCGACCAATGTTTATAGCTGGTCCCGCCATTAGCATCTCCATGGCGAAGCCGGGCGAGGGGGTGCGTCAGGTCTCGGGTGTGGTCGGTCAACGAGGCAAACCCTGATCTCTGGGTACCCATGCCGTTCAATTCGGCACTTCGCTGCGAAAGACCACCTGATCGCGCGGGGTCTCGTCACTGAGGGCCAGGTCGGCACCGGGGACCAAAATCGTGAATGTCTGCGTGCGCATCTCCAGCTGCGTGCCTTGAGCATCGAAGAAATTGAGCACAGCTTCATGCTCGCCCGGCGGCAGGCGCAGCGCCGCGAAACTGAGATACTGCGGCAGGTTTTCCCACGTGCGCGTGTCCGCCCCCGGCGTCGTCGCCGCGCTCAACAGCTTGCTGAAGATCCCGGCGGCGCCCAGCGCCACCGCCGCTTGCTGACGCTCGCGTTCACGCTCCTTCTCCTTCTCGATTTCCTCCTTGGTCTTCGGCTTGGCCGACGGACGCTGCGGTCCGCTCTGCGCCAGCACGACCGCCGCGGTGAGGGCAACATCACCGACCGCATCGGTGTTGCGCTTGAACACCGCCTTGTTGCCCAAAATGTGATCCATCACCCGCCCTCCCCGCGTCGTGGCCTGAAAGTGCAGGTCATCCCAGGGTGGCAGATCGATCGTGCGGCCGGCCACCGCCAGTTCGGCCTTCACCGCCCGCGAGGGTTCGGTGCGGAACTTCAACAGCTCACCGTACTCACCCGCCGTGATCTTGCGCGGACCACGGCCGTACTCAACCACCAGCAGCACGTTGGTGTCGGGATCGTAGCCGGGCAGGTCGCGCTTTGAAATCGCCCGCGCCCGCGCCAATGCCTCGCTGCCGTCACCGCCAAGCCGCTCCGTGGCCAGCCCGTCGAGGTAGTCGAGCAGCACATAGTCGCCTCCGTAGGTCCGGTCCTCCGTGTCGCTGTCGATGAACTGACCGTTGCGAAAGAGCGCGCGGGCATTGTCGGGCTCGCCATCCTTCCAATAGAGCAGGCCGCGGTAGAAACTGGCCATGACGCGCTCGTAGGGTTCGCCCACAAAGGGCTTTTCCGATTCGTGCCGGAACATCCGCCGTGAGCGCGCCGCATCGGGGGAACCGGCATCGGCCAGAATCCCCGCGCTGCGCACGAGCGCGTCGTCAAACTGACGCCGCGCCTCGTCGAGATCCCCTCGGCGCAGGGCCGTGGCCCCGACCCGGTATTGCCAGAGCACGCGATCCTTTGGCGCAGCCACCGCCAGATGCGCGCGTCCATCGACCAGCAAATCCCCCGTGCTCACCACCGGAGGCGGCACGTACGCCGTCTGGCAGCCGCCGAGGAAAAGGGCTGCAACCAGAGGCCGGAGAGCAGAGAGTCGCATGGTGGAAGGTGGATCGTTTCAAAGCCGCTACGCTCATGAGGAATTTGGCGGGTACAACGTACAGCCTGCGGGGAGAAGGGGAATCTCCTCAACCGTCCCTTCGCAACCGGCCAAATTCCTCTCAGGGCGCCGTCACCACCATGTCCTCCATCAGGGCAAGGGCGGTGGCCTCGGCAATGGCGTTGACGTCAAAATTGCGGACGATGCGCCCGGCATCGCGGTCCCGTCCAAGTACGTCCGACGAACCGGCCTGCCCGAGGATGGCACCATCCGCCAAACGAATGGCGGTCACCTGGATGTCCGGAACATGATGGGTCTGCTGGTCGCCCGAGATGGCCGTGACCGTGATCGGCCGGCTGGAAATGAGCACCTCGATGACGACGTCGGCAATTTTTGCCAGGGCCTCGCGATCCTTGCGCGCGCCCTCGTCAACGGCGGTGATGAAGTGGTCGATGGGTTTGTCGGCGATGAGCTGGGCGACGACGCGCTGGTCGGCCAGCCGCGCTCCGCCTGCGCGGAGTGGGCGCCCGAAAAGACGCTCGATGTCGCGCACGGTCTGACGATCGGCCAGGGTCACCGACGTGGCGGAGGACGCCTTGTAGGTGTTGTCGGCGGTGACGCGTTCCGTGCGTGTGGTGGCCGTGCCTTGGCCCGGTGGGATCGTGGAGGTGTTGCCGCCGGCCGCGCCGCCGATGGCGACATTGACCTGGGTTTGCGGAGCCGCGCCCGGGGCGGGCTGGTCGGGGGAGCTTAACGTACTGTTCACCTCGGTGCGCGCGGTCTCGACCCGTTCACGACGTTCGCTGAGCTGCAGGCCGCCCCCCGGGGTGACGAGTTCGCGGTTGACCGCAAAGACCATGCGTGGGCTGTCCAGCCGCACGTAGGTTTCGCGGAAATTGGCGACAATCTCCTGAGCCCGCTCGGGAGACACAATGGTCACACCCGGCGCGTAAAGATACTGCGGCGCAGGCTCCACAGGAGTCAGGGGCGCGCGGGGGACGCCGCTGGTGGCGGGAGGACGCTCGCCATCGTAGCGTCCAGAGGGCTGGGAGGAACAGGCGGCGGGGAGCAGGATGGCGAAGGCAAGTAAAGGGCGGAGATTCATGACGGAGAGACGCCCGGTCGGCCGCTGGCTCAGCGTGCCTGGCGGACGCGGATGGTGTAGTTGTTGGCCAGATTGTTCATCGAGGTGAAGCGCACGGCCTCGGTGGTGTTCTCACCGAGGATCAACGTCTGCCACGGGGTCTCGTCGCCGGTGGAGAAACCCTGCTCGTTCTTGAAGACACAGCTGATCTGGACCTGGATGCGGCGGTTCTCGCGGTTCTTCACGTTGGCCACCACCTCGAGGTGGCCGTCGGCCGGACGTTTGTATTCCTGCAGGCCCGTGCAGGTGACTGACGCCTGCACGGCGGGATCCATCAGCACGAACTTCTCCGTGTTCTCGAGCGTGTACTTGGTGGTGTCCTGCGGTGCGTACGGTCCAACAGGCACCTGGCAACCAGCCAGGAGCGCAGCAATGGCAACCACCTGTAGGAGCGGCTTTATGCCGCGATGGCGCTGAAAGGATCGCGGCAT
>JBGTGS010000225.1:0-2850 GCA_041746615.1 Opitutaceae bacterium
CTCCACGCGCGGGGGCACGAGCTGCCAGGCCCGCCGCCACGACGAGGCCGCCCGCTCCGGTTCGACTTCACGGAAGAGCCGGCGGATCCGCCCCGGCAGATCCGCATCGGCACAACGCAGCAACAAGCGTGATGGTCGCAATGGATCCCCAGCCGAAGACGTCCTGCCGAAGAGCAAATCCACGCGTCCCACGGCGGCGCGTCCGCTGGCAAGCGCATGCAGCAGATAGGCATCGCGCGCAAAGCGGGCCGCGTTGGTTTTCAGGCCGAGTCGGACACGCAAATCCTCCGGCAGGAAGGGATCCCCGGCAACCGCATCGGGCACCAGGCCATCATTGAAGCCTGCCACCACGAGGTGAGGCGCATCTTCCCACAGCAATTCCAGCCAGCCCTGGAGTTCGAGCGCCCCCGGCGGCTTGTCGTCGTACCGCAGATCATCCGCATACAGGTGCATGGCAAGATCCCACCAGTCCGCCGGTTCCAGACCGGCATCAGCAAAACGCTCCGCGGCACCTGCACATTCGCGGAGCAGCCCGGTCCATACAGCAGCCGCCTCTGCCATCCGTGCATGCGCGGGGTTGGCGAGGTCGTAGTGACGCGCGGCAAAGATCTCCGCGAGCACCGCGGCCACGGATCCGGGAAAGGTTCCGACGGCAAGCGCGTCCCGAAGTTCCGCCATCACCTTCAACCCTCCGTTCTGCGGTGCATGGCGGCGGGCATCGGCCAGGGAGGATGGCAAATGCCAGGCTTGCAGTTCGTCGAGTTCCCGCAGGAAGCGCGGCACTGAAAACCCGGATCCCAACCGGACCTGCAGATGGGCAAGAAAATCAGGACAGCGAGCGAGCGTGGCGACTGCGGCAAACGAACCCTCGTGGGCGAGGCCGGCCAGCGCGGAAAGCAGTTGATGGAGCGCATCGCCCTCCCGCCGGCGGCCCTCGGGATTGAAGACCGCACAGCCGGCATCCGCCAGACCGTTTTCCAGCAAGGGCAGCACCTCGGGATCGGCCACACCGAGCGCGAGCAGGCCCTCGGGATTATCGTAACCACAGGCGAGGGTGATGAGCTGCTTCGCCTGAGCCGCAGGGTTGGCACAGACACGGACGCGCTCCGCGAATTCGGGCAATGCCAGCACGCGTTCCGCCCAGGTGGCAGCCAGTGGTCGACCCCATGTATCAAAGGCGTCCGCTTCGGAGTCCGGGGCATGGACCACCACCTCAACCCGACCCATTTGCGCAAGCCCGGCAAGCACGTCCAACGCAAGCGGCAGCGGATCAGGCGAGCCCAGCACGACGATACGCTCCACCCTCTCGGGCCAGACGGGCGCACGGGCCGCAGCCAATCCGGCCGCCTGCGGATCAATCAACCCACGCGCGGCCAGGACCCTCCGGTGGATCTCCCCGATGCCCGCAATCTGTCGCCAACGTTCCACCTCGGGAAAATCCGCACCGGCCTTTTCCGCCACGTCCGCCATGGTCAGACCTCCTTCGGCCAGCGAGCGTTGCAGATGCAGAAATTGACGCGCAAGCCGCGAGATCCTCTCCCCATTCGACCCGGGTGGATCCACGGGAAACACCACGCGAAACGCCCCGGGGTCAAGCGTACGGAACACCTCGATCCACGCCAGCAAAGCCTCGAGCCTCGTCGCTGTCACTCCGGTGGTTGCGGGACCGTTTTCCAACAGCGCCTCTGGCATGCGAACCTGGGGTGGAAACACCGCCTGTTCGTGGACTGCGGCATGCGCAGCCAATGCCTCCCGCAGCCGCCGACCAGCCTGTCGGGTGGGCACAATGATCAGCTGGGACGTGAGGTCGAGAGGCCCGTCGCCCTGCCAGTCCGCCGCCAGCCATGCCACCGCCTGGGGCAGCAGCGGACGATCCCACGGGAGAAAATGACGGCGGACGTTGAATGAGGCGGATTCCACGAAAGTCCGGTGCATCACACGGACCCACCACGACCGGTGCAAACCGTAACCATCGATTACTTCCGGGTTCGACCCCTGGGGTATCAGGTTAACTGACCATTAAGGTCGGCTGCGGTTCGTTTTACGGTTGAGCCGGCCGATCTGGGGTGCATCATCAAGCCAACCCCGCACCCATGAATACTCCCGCAGGCGCCCTTCTGGGCCGGAAGGGCTCAACCGTCTTTTCCGTGGCGCCGTCGACCACCGTGGCCGACGCTGTTCATGTCATGAATCAAAACAAGGTCGGCTGCCTGGTTGTACTGGAGTCGGACCGTGTCGCTGGCATCTTCACCGAGCGCGATGTGCTTACCCGGGTGGTGGCCGCCAATCTTGATCCTCGCTCCACCCGGGTAGACGAGGTCATGACATCCAGCGTGATCACCATCACCGCAGTAACCACTGTCGGGGAGATCATGAATGTATTCACCTCCAAACGCTGCCGACACCTCCCGGTGGTCGAGAACAACCACCTGCTCGGGCTCATTTCCATTGGCGACGTGTCACGCTGGCTGGTCGATTCGCACCGCGCCGAGGCCGAGCATCTCCGGCGCTACATCGACGGCGAAGTGGCGCCATGACAGCATTTGACGCCGGGGCGGCCATCCGCTTGAAGCACCGGCATTGAATCCACTCCGTCTGCTCCTTCGTGTGTTGCTCGCGGCCACCGGCCTTCTCGCCACCGCGGGTTGCCTGGCGGTCAAAACAGTGACCATGCCGGTCAAACTGGCGGCGAGAACCGTGATGGTAGCGGGTGAAACCGCCGGCACTGCGGTGGCCACCACGGGCCGGGTGGCGGTCGCGGCCATGAACACAACCGGCGCGGTTACGGCCGGGAGCCTTGAAGCCGCCGCGGCGCTGTCCGAGGCGGGCATGGTGACCTTTGTCGATGTG
>JBGTGS010000226.1:0-3839 GCA_041746615.1 Opitutaceae bacterium
GCCTCTTGGCTCCTGTCCTCGGAAGCGACCCAAACGCTACGGTGTAATGCGGATGTCTGTGTCCACTAAATCGAGGCAATCACAGTTCTTTCCACCGATGGTCTTGCTGGAGGGACCGTAGATGCAGTAATCGCTCCTCCCCGCAGTCTTCCAGGGATGCACTCACATCGCCTTTACAGCGAAACAGGGGCGATGGCGGTTCGTAAAGACCATCCGACGATTAAAGGCCGGATCTCCAAGTCATTGTTTAATGCAGCCGACCACATCGACGTTCTCGTTACAATGGGACGAGGTGGTGTGGTGCACAGCGTATTTGAAGGGCTGCTCAAGCGAGAGAAACTCAACCGGAAGGTTCGCATGGCCGTTCCCTCCTTTGCGGCCGCAGCCGTCTTGGTCGCCGCGACGGACTGTATCGCCTGCCTGCCCGAACGTGTTGTTGTCGCGCTGAAAAAGCATCTTCCGATTCGACTTATGCCTCTCCCATTTTCCTGTCCCAGCTTCGAGGCCCACTTGTTCTGGCACCCCCGGACCGAAAGCGACGGGGCCTCAAGGAGATTTCGAGACGTGGCGATTACTGCCCTTTCGGGGAGGGATGAGCCTGTAGTCGGGTTGAAGACACAGTCGCCTTCAAGGACGACACGATCCACAATATCACGGGGATAATTCTCTAGGCTGAGATTTGGTACCCGAGGTTCATCTTACTTTGCCCAGACACTATAGCTGCGTGAACAGCTAACGATCCGGCTCGCGCCCCAAAGTGTGGAGCGGCTCAAGGTCAAAGTGCGCGAGTTGTGTGACGACCGGCAAAGCCTGACTAGGGAGCCCTGACGGGCGAATCCTGTCAGAGCCACCCGATCCGTTTTACCGGAAACACCTTTTGGGTTTCCGCGCACTCACTCGCACGGGCCAATTCCTTTATGATAGGTTAAAATGGGCCTATCATGATTAGATACGTATGAATCTAATTACCTAAAATGTTATCAGAATTTAACATCCGTGAGCAATTTTTTGGGTTTCCGGGCGACGCATGGTTGCTTCGGGTACACCAGATGGGGTACTTACCTCATGTGAACTTACGCAAGTCTTCGTGTTGCTCCATGGTTCTAGCCCTGCTGGTTTCCAGCAATCTGGCGGGTGCCGAACTCAACCCCGATGAGCTGGTCTACCCGACCCGCGAGGCCTTGAGTCGGGGGGAGTATCTGCAGCGGGTGCTCCAGAACAACCATGTGATCCAGGCCCGGTTAGCCTCATTCGGTTCGGCCCTGAATCTTCATCGGGCTGAAAGTGGCTTGATGGAGCCGGAACTGGTGGGCACCGGCCAGTGGATCGACCGCCAGCGGCCCAACACGATCGAGCTCGAACGAAGCCTCCAGAGCGGAGGCGTATTCATCGAACGCAACTTGGTTTACAGCGGCGGGGTCGAGGTTCGCACCCCCACCGGAGCGCGCGTGCGGGTGGGGGCCTCAGCTCGCCGTCTCCGCAATAATGTCCAGCGCACCGTGATCGTTGATCTGGATGCCGAATACGAGACGAGCCTGGACTTATCCATCGAGCAACCGCTGCTCCGGGGCGCCGGGCCCGGGGTCGCGCTGGCTCCGCGCCGGATGGCCGCCCGTAGCGCCGAGATCGGTTATCAGGAATTTCGCTGGCAGCTCATGCAGACGGTTGCCCAGGCCGAGATCACTTATTGGGAGCTGGCCCTGGCCCAGGAACAGTACCGGCTTAGCAATGAATCCGTGGGCAGTGCCCGCGCCCTGCTGGACGACAGCCAGGCCCGCCTGGACGCCGGCCGTGGCGCCCGTATCGACGTCATCGAGGCCCAGGCCGGTCTCGCACAACGCGAGACCCGTCGCGCCCGAGCCCGCCAACGCCTGATCGAGGCGATGAACCGGCTGGCTGCGTTCTTTAACGGCCGACCGCAGCAGGACGGCGTACAATATGAAGCCACGGAAACCCCGCACATCGACTCCCTCAGGTTCTCCTATGCCGAAGGCACGGACGCCGCGTTGACGATGAGTCCCGATGTGCTCCGCACCCAGCGCGTGGTCGCGCAGGAGTTGTTGCGCGTGCAACTGGCGAGGAATGAACGCCTGCCTCAGGTTGATTTGCGTGCCACGTTCGGGTCTGCCGGGCTCGGCTTTGATTGGAATTCGGCCCTGGACGACACCGAACACGTGAGATTTCCCCAGTGGGTCGTGGGCGTGGATGTGCGGATCCCGATTTTGGCGGGCGTTCGCAGCCGGAACGAGTTGGCCGCGGCCCGCCAGCGCCTGCGTCAGGCCGAGTACAACCTTGCCGACATGGAGGCTACCATCCGCACTGAAATGGATGCAGCCATCCGCCGGGTGGAATCCGCGGAGGGCATTGTCAGCGGCCACCGTTCCGCGGTGTCCTACCGTCAGGCCCTGCTGGACGACCGGATGACGGGACGTGAGGCCGGTCGCGTGGATGCGCGCACCGTGCTTGAGGCGGAGGACGACCTCGTCGCCTCCCAATTGGAAATGCGCGACAGCGAGGTGGAATACGAACGGGCCCTGCTCGAACTCCAGCTGCTCCAGGGCAACCTGCTGCAGCACCGCGGGCTCGAATTGACCATGGATGACTTGCAGACGAAGGCGCGCGGGTGGTTGCGCGGGGACCAACCGGTGATCGATTTCCTGGATTATCGGGAACCCTCATTCCGGAATTTGCCGGCTGCCGGTCCGCTCATGAATGTCGATGGTCGGGTTGAGCCGGAAGGCCGGCGGTTTCCACTCTGGTTTGGTCGGGATGGAGGGGAGGACGAGTGAAGACACCCGCATCGATACAGCGCTTTCCGGACGCGCGGGCCGTATGGGTCTTCGCGTTCATGCTTGTGTTTCCGGTTCTCACCCTTGCGGCCGAACCCTACACCGTTCGTGGGCTGACCGAGCCCGTGGGCGACGTTGTCTTGAGCGTGTCCACCCAGGGAATCATCGCAACGATTCCTCAGGGAGAGGGCCAGTTCGTAGAGGCAGGGGCGGTCATCGTGGAACTGAGCAGTCGGACGGAACAGCTGGAAAAGGCCCGGCGCGATGTGCAGTTGCAGACTCTCACCAGTGAACTCGCCCGGTCCGAACTGTTGTACAAGACCTCGAGCTCGGTGACCCTGGAGGAGCTGGATCGCAAGCGGGCGGAGGTGGAGGTGGCCCGGGTCGAGCTTGAGCAAGCCGACGAATTGCTTGCGCGGCGCCGCGTGGTCTCCCCGATCACCGGGATCATCACGAATTTGCCGGTCAAGGTCGGCGAGTATTGTGATGTCGGCCGGGCGGTCGCCCGCGTGGTGGACAGTCGTGAATTTTACGTGACCAGCAACGTCGACCCCGAGCGCGCCGGGCATTTGCAGACCGGACAGACGGTGGAGATTGTCGTGCCCGCGATCGGCGGCACGGTTACGATCGCCGGGAAGGTGAGCTATGTCGCCCCGGTCATAGATCCCGCGAGCGGACTGCTGCGGGTTCGAGCCCTGTTTCCCAATCAGAACGGCCACGTGCGTCCCGGTGTGGCCGGCGTGTTGCACATCCCCCCCGCCCATGGCCAGGGAAACTGAGGATCGCGACGCCTTCCGCACGGCGATCGCAGGCCTGGAGGAACTGCGCCGGTTTGCCGGATCCGCGGCGGATTTCTGGCGAAAATACTTGGAGATCCTGCGCCTGTTGACCGGGGCGGCGGTCGTGGTGATCGCGCGCCGCAAGGGTGAGGATCCACCGATCTGGGGCCGGGTGGCCGTGTTGCCGACGACGGCCCCGACTGACACGGCGTTGCGCGAGTTTTGGATGCGGGTGGAGTCCCTGACCGCATCCGCCGCCGCCGAACAGGGT
>JBGTGS010000227.1:0-8407 GCA_041746615.1 Opitutaceae bacterium
CGGCGCTCAGGGCGGTGCCGGCGTGACCGGCACCAAAGCTGTCGTGGGGGCTCTCGGCCCGGTAGAGGAAGCCACTGGCGCCGCCGGTCTGGCGGAGCCTGCGGAAAAAGTCGCCACTGCGGCCGGTGAGGAGCTTGTGAACGTAGCCCTGGTGGGCGACATCGAAGACCAGCTGGTCGTCGGGTGTGTTGAACACGCGATGGAGGGAGATGGTCAGTTCGACGACTCCCAGGTTGGGGCCCACGTGGCCGCCGCTTTGGGAGGTGACGGCGATGACCTCATCGCGGATTTCCTTGGCAAGTTGCGGCAGGAGTTCTGGGCGGAGCGCCTTGACATCAGCCGGACTGCGGATGGCTGCCAGCAGCGGGGGAGCGGGGGAAAAATGAGCCGACGACTCGGCGGAGGTGTTCATCTGCAATAAAGGGGTGGGCACGGCGCCTGGCGGACTCAGGATCCGGCAGGGGGCTCGGTAGCGGAGAAGGCGGCCAGGGCATCCTTCTGTTTGGTGAGCTGCTCGATCTTGAGTTCGGCCTCCTTGAGGCGGCCTTCACAGATCTTCAGCAACTTGTTGCCTTCTTCAAATTTGGAAAGGAGCTCGGCGAGGGGAACCAGGCCGGATTCCATCGAATCCACGATGGTTTCGAGTTTTTCAAGGGCATCCTCAAAGGTGAGTTTGCTGGCGGCTTTGGCTTCCACAAACGGGACGTTGCGCAGGCCAGGGGGTGTTTTCAATCAAACTTTAAGGACCGCGGGGCGGGGGAGTTGGTAGTTTGAATTTGGTAGTTGGTGGCTCGTGGCAAAGTAGTGGGTAGCGAGTAGAGTAGGGCGACGAAGCGGAGGGTGGAGAGCGGTTGCTGGAATGCTCGCTACCCGTTACTCACTACTCACTACTCGCTACTTCCATCACAAATACTTGTCCGTCACGGCACCTTCAGAGGCGGAGGAGACGAGCTTGGCGTACTTGGCAAGAACCCCCCGGGTTTCCTTCGGTGCGGGTGGGCGGTAGGCGGCCATGCGTGCAGTATAGTCGGCCTCGGGGATGAGC
The DNA here is from genome assembly GCA_041746615.1 of Opitutaceae bacterium. Lineage (GTDB taxonomy): Bacteria > Verrucomicrobiota > Verrucomicrobiia > Opitutales > Opitutaceae > CAMAXB01. The sequence continues at coordinate 1,046 of JBGTGS010000227.1, forward strand.
AGGTTGAGGGTGTTTTTGACTGCATCGATCTCGATGACATCCCCGTCGCGCACGATGCCAATCGGGCCGCCCCTGGCGGCTTCGGGGGTGATGTGGCCGACGTCAAAGCCGTGGCTGCCTCCGGAGAAGCGTCCATCGGTGATGAGCGCGACATCCTTGATGAGCCCGCGTCCGGCCACCGCGCTGGTCGGGGAGAGCATCTCGCGCATGCCGGGGCCGCCGACCGGACCCTCGTTGCGGATCACAACCACGTCGCCCTTGACGACGTTGCCGCGCAGGATGCCCTGAAGAGCGTCCTCTTCACTTTCGTACACCTTGGCCGTGCCCTTGAAATAAAGGCCCTCCTTGCCGGTGATCTTGCCGACGGCCCCTTCCGGGGCGAGGTTGCCATGGAGTACGCGCAGGTGGGTTTCCGGCTTGATCGGCTGGTCCCACGGGCGGATGATGTCCTGCTCGTTCGGATACGACGGATAGGGCTGAACATCCTTCAGCGACTGGGCGATGGTCTCGCCGGTGACTGTGAGGCAGTCTCCATGAAGCAGGCCGCGATCGAGCAGCATCTTCATCATCGGCCGGATGCCGCCGATGCGGATGAGGTGGCTCATGTTGTACTTGCCGAAGGGCTTGACGTCGGCGAGGAGGGGCACGCGCTCGCCGATGGTTTTGAAATCCGTGAGGGTGAGCTCGACTCCGGCGGAGTGGGCGATGGCGAGGAGATGAAGAATGAGGTTGGTCGATCCTCCCAGGGCGAGGCACACGGTGATGGCGTTCTCGAAGGCCTGGCGCGTCATGATGTCACGGGGCTTGAGTCCGCTCTTGAGCATGGCCATGACGGCCGCACCGGCACGCTCACAGTCCTGGCGCTTGGCCTCGCCCACGGCGAGCTGTGCGCTGCTGTCAGGCAGGCTCATGCCGAGGGCCTCGATGGCGCTGGCCATGGTGTTGGCGGTATACATGCCTCCGCAGGAGCCGGGACCGGGGATGGCGCACTTTTCGACCTCGCGGAGGCCCGCGTCGTCGAGTTCGCCTTTGGCATGTTTACCCACGGCCTCGAAGACGGAGACAATGTCGAGGGGTTTGTGGTGGCCCGTGTCACCGGAGAGGAACCCGGGCAAAATGGTGCCGCCATAGATGAAGACGGCGGGGCGGTTGAGCCGGACGATGGCGATCATTGCGCCGGGCATGTTCTTGTCACATCCGCCGATGGCCACGAGGCCGTCAAAGCCCTCCGCGGCGACGGCGGTCTCGATGGAGTCGGCGATGACGTCGCGGGAGACCAGGCTGTAGCGCATGCCCAGTGTGCCCATGCTGATGCCGTCGGTGACGGTGATGGTGTTGAAATAGACCGCCTTGCCGCCGGCGTCGTTGATGCCCTTGCGGGCGTGTTCGCTCAGGTCGCCGAGGTGGACGTTGCAGGGCGTCATGTCGCTGGCGGCGGAGGCGACGGCGATCTGGGGTTTCTTGAAGTCGTCATCGGTGAAGCCGACCGCACGCAGCATGGAGCGGGCAGGAGCGCGGTCGTTGCCATCGACCACGATGGCGGAGTGGGGGCGGAGAGGATCGGTAGGCTTGGAATTGCTCATGAAAAGAAGGAACCAGCAGACCAAGTGGGGCCGGTGCGGGCAAGCGGCGTTTTTCGGGGTTGCTTCGCCTGCGGGCGGTTGCATCACTCGGACCTTCGTTCGCATGGCCTTCAATCTGCAACAGGTTCTCAAGGCGCTGCTCTTCTCCTCGAGCCAGCCCCTTTCCATCAAGGATATCCAGACAGCATTTGCGCGTTACCACGAGCAAGCGCCGTTACCATCCGCCCCGGAAGCGGCCGGGTCTGCCCCCCCGGACGCCGAACCGGGGGAGGCCGCCGCAGGTATGGAAGCAGCGACCGAATCCTCCGGGCCGGCTCCCGAACTCGATGAGGAGGTGCCCTCGCTGATCACCGCCGCCCAGATCCGCGAGGCCTTGCATGAACTCGCCAACGGGTTGAGGACGGCGGATGAAGTCTGGCTCCTGACGGAGGGTGCCCAAGGTTACCGGATGGTCACGCACCCCCGCTTTGCCCGCTGGGTTCGCATATTGCGTAATGAACCGACGCCGCAGAAACTTTCGCGTTCCGCCCTCGAAACCCTCGCCGTCGTGGCCTATCGCCAGCCGGTCACCCGCAGCGAAATCGAGTCCATCCGCGGAGTCTCCGCAGAGGCCGGCGTGAACAAGCTGCTTGAGCATGAGCTGATTTACATCACCGGCCGGGCTGACCTGCCCGGCCGACCCTTGCAGTTTGGCACCACGGACAAATTCCTTGAATTCGTTGGCGTGAAATCCCTCGTCGAACTGCCCGCCTCGGACGTGTTGTCACCACGACAAATCGACGAATGGCTCCAGAACGCCATGAGCCCGAGCAAACCAGGGGATGCCGACATGGGTCTTCCTCAGGAGGATCTGCCGTTGGAAACCGCCACGGTCAGTGATCATGGCGCACTCGTGCAGGACCTGCCTTCAGCACCTTCGGAATCCGTCGCCCCCGAGGTGCCGATGTCGGACCGGCCTGCCTGACCTCACCGGGTTGGATTTACCATGGACAACCTCGGACCCATTCGTGACCAGATAGACCAGCACGACCGTGAGCTGGTTGACCTGCTTAACCGGCGACTCGCACTCGCGGCGGAAATCGGCAAACTCAAGCGGAGCACCGGCGGTCAGATTTATGTGCCGGAACGGGAGGATGCCGTCCTCCGCAAGGTCGTTTCGCTCAACCAGGGTCCGATCAAGAACGAGGCGCTTCAGGCGATCTATCGTGAGATCATGTCCGCGGCCATTGCCCTGGAAAAGCCCCTGCTCATCGCCTATCTCGGACCGGAGGCCACCAACACCCACTCAGCGGCCATGAAGAAGTTCGGAGCCAGCGTGGACTACCATGCGATGGCCACCATCGGGGACATCTTCACCGCGGTGGAAAAAGGGGAGGCTGATTACGCGGTTATACCCATCGAAAACTCCACCGAAGGCAGCGTACGCGAGACCCTCGACGGTTTCGTCGAGAGCGAACTCAAGATCGTCGCCCAGATTTACCTCGAGATCACCCATGCGTTGATTTCAAATTCGCCGCTGGAGCAGATTGAAAAGGTCCATTCGAAGGATCAGGCGCTGGCCCAGTGCCGGCACTGGCTTCAGCGTCACCTGCCGCATGCCCAGCTGGTTGATGCCCCCAGCACCTCCCGGGCGGTGCAGATAGCCCGGGATACCCCCCGCACTGCGGCGGTGGCCAGCGAACTGGCCGCGCGCTTCTACGGCGTGCCCGTTCTGGTCGGAAACATTCAGGACAAGACCGACAACACCACCCGATTCTTCGTGCTGGGGAAGCGTCCCTCAGGACCGGTGGGAGGTGGCCGTGACATGACCAGCCTGATTGTGTCGCTGGGCGACGAGGCCGCATCCCATTCGGGAGCGCTTTTGCGCATGCTCATGCCATTGGCCGAGCGAGGCATCAACCTCTCCAAAGTCGAGTCACGCCCGAGCAAAAAACGGCCGTGGGATTACTATTTCTTCCTCGATGTGACCGGTCATTACGAGGATGAGAACATGAAGGCCGCCATCGCTGAGCTGAGAAAATTCTGCCCGATGGTGAAGTGGCTGGGGAGCTACCCGGCGGTCACTTAAGGTTTCCGCCCGCTGCGGGTGCGGAAACCTTAAATGGAAGGGACCGTGCAGCGGCTTCAGGCCCCGGGCGGAAAACCTCAGGCCAGCAGGTATTGCCACTGGTTCTCGCGGGCGGCACGGGCTGCCTTGAGGGCACCAATGGCCACGTACCGCTTATAGTCGGCGCCGGCCAGTTTAACCTTCGGCGAGACATAGCCTTCGTCAACGAGCCGCTGTTGCAGCACCGTGTCGATGCCCTTGATCTGGGAGCCGCCGCCCGTGATGATGATGTTCTGGAGGAGGGTGGCCACCGAATCGGAGGAGGCGCGGCCGATCAGCGTTCGCGCGGCATCAAATACTTGGTCCAGCAGGGTGTTGCCCGCCTTGGCCAGGGCTTCGCCAATTTCCAGCGAGCGGGTCTTGCCGCCGACAATGACCTCGACGTCGATGGGCTTGCGCACGGCACCGACGTAGGCGGCCGCCTCCTTAAGTTCGCGAATCTTGTGATGGGAAAGTCCGGTGTTGGGATAAACCCGGTTGATTTCGTTGGCGAGAACCCCGTCCATGGCGTCGCCGGCGAAGGGAATGCTGATCTGGTCTTCCACCGTGGGAAAATAGCCCTGTACCAGGCAGAGATCGGAGGTGCCCCCGCCGATGTCGATGAAGAGGGAATTGGTGACCGGATCAACATAGCCGGGCTGGTTGACGCGGGCGTCGTCACGGAATCCGAGGGCGGCGAGGAAGGGTTCGGGGATCAGGAGAACACGGTCGAACAGACCCGTGACATTCTGCCGGAGATCTTCACGGGCCTCTTCGCCGGCATTGGCCGGCACACCGATCACGGCACGAATCTCGGCCCGGCCAGAGGGGTCGATGAGCTGCCGGATGTACTTGATGAAATCCCGGGCCGGTTCGCGTTGGGAGATGACGCCCCTTTCCATCGGGGAGACGAGTTTCACATGCAGCATGTGTCGCAGAGCGTCATCGCCAAACAGAATGGTGGCGTTGTTGGTGATGATGTCATTGACCACGCCTTCCTTGGCGTAGCCCACCACGGTGGGCACAATCTTGCTCAGCGTTATCTCGCTGGAACCCGGGGGGCCGGCGAGAATGCACGACTTGTTGGTGCCGAAGTCGAAGCCGACCAGCAGGGTGGTGGTGTTGCCCGGTTCTTTGGCGGCGGTGGGAGGTGTGACGGGCTTTTCCTTGGTAATGGTGGTCATGATGAGTGGGTTGAGGGGAAGGTTGGCGATGCTTTATCAACGTCGTCCCGGTCGGGCGGAATCCTGGGCAAGCATCGAATCGAGCATGTCGGTGATGCTTTGCGGTTCGCTTGCGACGCTCCGGTTTGCCTTTCGGGATGCCGTCGGGATGGGTTGTGAGGATGTGAGTGCCTCGGTGGGACCGAGCCTGAGGGACGGCTGCAAGCGTGGCAGCACGAGTTCGCTGAACAATTGGGCGTCGGCGACCCGGCGGTGCTCCTCGGCGAAGACCTGCTGCAAGGTGGCCTCATCCGCGGAGCCGGTTTGTCTCATCTCAATGATACGCGCGGGAAGGATTGTGCGCAAAATACTGCCCGCTTCCTCGGTTTCGCCTGCAAACTGATGGACACACGCCTGCCGGTATAGGCGACGAAGCTCGGCCAATGGGTCCACCGGGATAGAAATATCCATACTGCACCGGAACAGACCGAGGATCCCGCGGCGGTGTTCCCGAAGATTTTGGTCTGCCGTCGTATCGTGCGGACTCGGATCAGTAATACCTCAGATAAATCAGCAAACAAACCGCAGCAACTCCAAGCAGGAGAACGCTGTAGAACACCGTCCAACATCCCCGCCGGGATAGCGGGTCGCCCGATTTTTTTTTATCCTCGAAACGGGCGATGATTTCATCGGGGTCGAGCTGCGCGGACGGGGTGGTCGGGAAAGGGGCGGGTGGGTCCCTGAGCTCACGCTCAGGACGTCGGTCACCTTCGACGCTCAAGGAATTCTCGCCGGCGGCGGCCAGTTCACGGTCGAGCCATGCCAGATGTCCAGCCACCAAGGCGCGCTGGCGTTTCAACTCATCGAGGCGATCCGTCACCCCTTAGTTGCGTCGTTTTCCACCGGAGTGGGCAAAACAAAAAGCGCCGGACCCACGGGTCCGGCGCCTGAAAGCAAACGGTAAACGTCAGGTCAGGCCTTGGCGGTGGTGACCGCAACGCGGCGATGAGGTTTGTCGTAGGTGACAACCCCGTCCGTGAGGGCGAAGAGTGTCCAATCGCGGCCGATGCCGACGTTTTTGCCGGCGTGCAGCTTGCTGCCGCGCTGGCGGACGATGATATTGCCCGCGATGACCGCTTGGCCACCGAACTTCTTAATGCCGAGTCGCTTGGATTGACTCTCGCGACCGTTGGACGTTGAACCTGCACCTTTTTTATGCGCCATGACGAATGATTTCCTTTAAAGGGTTGGTTAGGCGGTGATGGTTTCGATCTTGATGACCGAAAGCTCCTGACGGTGACCGCGCTTGCGCTCGTAGCCCTTGCGCTTCTTCTTCTTGAAGACGATGACCTTGGGTCCGCGTTTGTTTTCGAGGATCTTGGCGGTAACCTTGGCTCCATCGAGCAGGGGGGTGCCGATTTTGAAGGCCTCGCCTTCGCCGGCGGAAAGAACGTCGGTGATTTCGACGGTCGTTCCTGCTTCCGTGTTGCGGTAGCGGTTAACGATCAGAATGTCCCCCTCGGTGACTGCGAACTGCTGTCCCTGAGTCTTGATGGTCGCTTTCATAAATAAAACCGCGAACTAAGAAGTTTTGCGCACGCACACGCAAGGTAAATTTGGCTAAAAATCCCCTCGACCGGGCATTCGATCACGGTGAGTGATCGGGGATGACAAGTGAGGAGGTTAAAGCCGCTTATGGCGAGCCGGGCACGGTTGCGATTTACACGCGGGCTGCGTCCGAACTCGGCCTGGCGAAGTCCGAGGAGATTCTCGTTCGCCGGCATTTTGCGCCGACGGAGGCCCTTCTGGATGTTGGCTGCGGAGCGGGGCGGGTGTCCCTGGGCCTTTGGGAACTCGGATACCGGCAGGTGCTGGGCGTGGATTATGTCCGGCCGATGATAGCTTCCGCCCGCCTCCTGGCTTTGAAACTGGACTACGGGACCCCGTTTCGGGTGGGCGACGTGACGCGGCTCGCCTTTGATGACGGAATCTTCGACGGAGCAATCTGGACGGCCACGGGCATCGCGGACCTGTCCGAAGCCGCTGCGCGCACCCGCGCGCTCGGGGAGTTGCGACGGGTGGTCCGGGCTTCCGGCCGGTTGCTGCTGGCGGTGCCGGTGGAATGGCCGGAGAAGGAAATCCGCGGACTCCTGGAATCGTCGGGCTGGCGGGTGGTGGAGTCGGTCGCCCGCAGCGAACTCGCGGTGGAACCGTCAGAGTTCGCCGATCTGTATCCTGACTGTCACTACTTTGTGGCGGGGGCGCTCAGCGTTCCTCCTCGGGTTTGACGAGGACGCCGCCGCCGGCGTTGATCATTTCAATGTTCAGATAATAGTGGGGGCGGCGTTTGTAATCACTGGGCATGACACCGCGGGCGAGGAGGGTGCGCTGCTCAATGCGTTCCGCGGCGGCGGTTTCCATGGCCTGCTGGCGCTGAAGGGCGGCGTAACGGGCCGCTTCGCGCTCGGCGTCCGCTTTTCTCTGGGCTTCCACTTCCTGCAGGCGGGCGAGGGCCTGTTGCCGGGCGGCG
>JBGTGS010000228.1:0-2977 GCA_041746615.1 Opitutaceae bacterium
CGGCGGCAACGACTGGGGCGGCGGGTGCCGCCGGGCCGGTGCGCAGGTAGCCGATCACGGGCTGGTCCAGCTCGAGTTCAGTCCAGCGGCCACGCAATCCCACGATCTTGAGCGGGGTGTCTTCAGCCGCGACCATCATCACGGGCGCGTTGACTGAGGGGGCGGTCCGCAGGGGGGTGTCAGCGGGAACCTCCAGGGATTTGTTCAACTCGCTTCTCAGAACGAAAATCTCGTGAGGGCCCTTGAGCTCGACGGCGACCCAGCCGGAGGGCACGACGCCATAACCGGTGGCAAGAATGGGTTGGGTTCCGGCGGGAAGTTCGCCGATGGCGGGTGACGTCTCATCGGGCCGGGCATGGATGCTGGCAGGGTGGGTAAAGGGCTGGGCGCTCGCGGCCGCGGTCAGCAGGCAGGCGAAGGCTGTGGGCAAAAGGGTATTAATCTTCATGGGCTTTGGCGAGTTTCTTGCCCGCTTCGGTACGCGGATGCGGGGCGGGAATCTTGAACAACAGGTTGATATCCTTGTTAGAAAGTTGCTTCACGGCACGCAACGGGATTCCGCGCAGCGGGAATGAACCGATTTGATAGCGCTTGAGGCGCCGGACCTCATAGCCCAGGGCCATGAAGAGCTGGCGGATTTCGCGCTTCTTGCCATGGTGCATCCAGACATCCAAATCGGGGGATGCGTTCCGGCTCGGGTTGACCAAGGCGGCGCGTTCAACCTTGAGATGCTCGCCTTCGATGGTGATCCCCTTGCTCAGCCGGGGGATGCGGGAATGCGGAAAGGGAGTCTCCAGCCGCACGTGATAGCGTTTCACCACCAGGTTGCTCGGGTGCATCAGCCGGTTGGCGAGGTCTCCGTCCGTGGTGAGAATGACCAGGCCCTCGCTGTCCTTGTCGAGCCGGCCGGCGCAGAAGAACCGGACGTTTGCGAGTTCCCGCGGGAGGAGATCAAAGACGGTGGCGGCATTGTGGGGGTCGTCGTTGGAGCAGACCTGTCCACGCGGCTTGTGCACAGCGAGGGTCAGCTTGGGTTGGGCGACCGCCCGTACGGAACGACCCTCAACAGTTACGCGGTCCTCCCCGGGGACGATCTTCTGCCCAAGCGTGGCAGCCTTGCCGTTGATCCAGACCTCCCCGGCGCTGACCAGAGCCTCGGCCGCGCGTCGCGAGCACACGCCTGCGTCAGCAAGAAATTTCTGAATACGAACGGAACCGGGCTCACTCATGGAGGAAGTTGGCGGGATTTGCACGAATGAAGCAAGCCCGCGCGCCCGCCTGCGGCGGGCACGAGTGGCGAGTGAGAGTGGCGAGTGGCGAGGGAGCCAGAGGGCGGACCGGGGAATTGGAATAGGCGAAAAGCGGTGTCCGTCCACTGTCCCCTGACACTTGCCCCTGGTCCCAGTCACTCACCGGCGCGAACGCGCCGGTGTTAAGGCTTGCGCGGGTTTGGGTGGCATCCCTCAATCGTGTTTTATGTCCGCTCCCGCCGCTCCCTCCACCTTTTCCAAGGATAATCCGTTCCCGGCCAGGATCGTTGAAAACCGCCTGCTCAGCCAGCCGGGTTCCGCCAAGGAAACCCGCCATTTCGTGGTCGGGATTGCCGGCAGCGGCCTGACCTACAAGGTGGGTGATTCGCTCGGCATCTTCCCCAGCAATCGTCCGACCGATGTCGCCGAGCTCATCGAGCTCCTGGGTGCGACCGGCGAGGAACCTGTATCCCCGGCCATGCTCAAGCTGGCGGAGCCCATCACGCTGCGCGAGGCCCTGACTTCCCGCCTGGCGATCGCCTCGCCGACCCCCAAGATTCTCAAGACGCTGCTGGGCAAGACCACCGATGCCGACGAGAAAACGAAACTCGAGGATCTGCTCAAACCTGAGAACAAGGAGCAACTCACCGCCTACCTGGCCGAACGTGAATTTGCCGATCTCCTTGCCGAGTTTCCGGCCACCCGGCTCAACCCGCAGGAATTCACCGATCATCTGCGCAAGTTGATGCCCCGGCTTTACTCCATCGCCTCCTCTCCCTTGGTGCATCCGGAGGATGTCCACCTGACCGTTGCGATCGTGCGCTATCAGACCAATGGACGGGATCGGGTCGGCGTATGCACGACCTTCATGTCCGACCGGGTCCAGGTGAACGAAACCCCCGTGCCGGCCTTCGTCTCGCATTCCCACTTCGGGCTGCCCGAGGATCATGCGGGCAAGGACATCATCATGGTGGGGCCGGGCACCGGCATCGCACCGTTCCGTGCCTTCCTGCAGGAGCGCACCGCCATCGGCGCCCCCGGCCGCAACTGGGTTTTCTTCGGGGACCAGAAGAAGGCGACCGACTTTCTTTATGAGGAGGAATGGAACGACTGGCTCGCCCAAGGCCAGCTGGCCCGGCTCGACCTCGCCTGGTCCCGCGACCAGGCCACCAAGATTTACGTGCAGGACCGGATGCGCGAGAACGCCGCCGAGATCTGGGCCTGGCTTCAGGGCGGTGCCTACTTCTACGTCTGTGGTGACGCCAAGCGCATGGCCAAGGATGTCGACCTCGCCCTGCACGACATTGTGGCAGGGCAGGGCGGCATGACCCCCGAGCAGGCCGCTGATTTCGTCAAGCAACTCAAGAAGGACAAACGCTACCAGCGGGATGTCTATTGAGGACGGGCCGGGCCCGTCCTCAAAATCCCAAACACCAAACCGCCAAATCCCAAAAAAATCCCAAGTAACATTGGTCCGCTGAATTTTGGCGTTTGGACCTTTGGCCTTTGGCGTTTTTATCCACCCATGCTCACCTTTACGAATCGCACTGCTCTCGTCACCGGCGCCGGTCGCGGCATTGGCCGGGCCATTGCCGAATTGCTCGGGGCCCAGGGCGTCACGGTCATCTGTGTCTCGAAGTCCGCTGATTCCTGCGGAGCCGCCGCCGCCGCCATCACCGCCGCCGGCGGCAAGGCCCGTGCGCTCGCGGTGGATGTGGCCGATGGCG
>JBGTGS010000229.1:0-12171 GCA_041746615.1 Opitutaceae bacterium
ACCGCATCGCCGCCGCCATGGACGGCCGCGCCGAGCTCGTCGCCGGCGCCTTCTCATCCGACCCGGTCCGGTCCCGCGATTCCGGTGCCGACCTGTTTCTCGACCCGGCCCGCGTCTACGGCAGCTACGAGGAAATGGCCCGCGCCGAACAGGCCGCACCCGCCAATCGCCGCCTCGACTTCGTCGTCATCGTCACCCCCAACCACCAACACTTCCCCGCCGCGAAATGTTTCCTTGAGGCGGGTTTCAACGTGGTGTGCGACAAGCCCGCGACCTTCGACCTCAAGGAGGCGAAAGCCCTGCAGAAGATCGTCGCGAAGACAGGCAAGGTCTTTGTCCTGACACACAACTACACCGGCAACGTCATGGTGAAGACCGCCCGCGCCCTGGTCCGCCAGGGCAAACTCGGCACCATTCGCAAGGTCGTTGTCGAGTATCCCCAGGGCTGGCTCTCCACCCGCATCGAGGCCTCCGGGCAGAAGCAGGCCGGGTGGCGCACCGACCCCAAGCGCAGCGGCGCGGCCGGCTGCATCGGCGACATCGGCACCCATGCCGAGAACCTCGCCCACTACATCACCGGATTGGATATCGAAGAGCTCTGCGCCGACCTCACCACGTTCGTGAAAGGCCGGAAGCTCGATGACGACGGCAACATATTGCTTCGCTTCAAGGGCGGGGCCAAGGGTGTGCTGCACGCCTCGCAGATCTCCATCGGCGAGGAAAACAACCTCACCATCCGCGTTTACGGAACCAAGGCCGGCCTCGAATGGCACCAGGAGCATCCGAATGAACTTTGGCTGAAGCACCCCGACCGACCCGCCGAACGCTGGCGCCGTGGCAACAACTACATTGGAGAAACGGAAAAGAACCTCGCGGGCTTCACCCGCATCCCCGCCGGCCACCCCGAAGGTTACCTGGAGGCCTTTGGCAACATCTACCAGGAAGCCTTTCGCGCCATCGCCGCCGAGGTGCAGGGGAAGAAGCCGCCCAAGGGACTCGACTTCCCCACCATCGACGACGGCGTGAAAGGCATGGCCTTCATCGAGACCGTGGTGAAGAGCTCAATGCGCGGCGCGCGCTGGGTGAAGTTTCCCAAGGTCTGAGCAGCGCTCCCGACCCGCCCCCCCCCAATCCACATGATGTCAACTGATAGATGACATCATGGATTGGGGTCCTTCGCTGGGGCGAATGGCAGTCCGCGCGGACTGCTTACCCGAGAATCTCGCCAGTCGAGCTGTACCTCAGGCAAAACTCGCGAGTGCTCCCCGGATGTAACCCACCGACTCAGCCAAGCCGATGAGCGGGTTCGAAATTGGCCTTTCGTACTCAATCGCGACCACACCGCCGTATCCCACCCCCAGCAACGCGCGGAGCATGCCCTGAATATCGAGCCTGCCCGATCCGATTTCCACGGGCAGGTCCTTCAGCGAACCCGGCACAGCGATCGAATCCTTTAAGTGCACATCATATATGCGCGAAGCGTATCTCTGAATGGCGCCAACGGGATCCTCCCCCGCCCTGGCCGAATGCCCCACGTCAATGCAGATGCCAACGCGGGCATCAAGTGATCTGACCGCCTCCCATATGACAGCCGCCGTCGGGTAGACTGAATCCTCGGGACCGTGGTTATGAATGGCCAGCTTCAGGTCATATTCCCTTGCCAGTCTTGAGACGAGGGGCAGCGCGTCGGGCACGGGTTTGCACACCATTGTCTGCATCCCGGCCGCGAGGACATTCTCGAAAGCCTTGCGCGCTGCGACCTCATCGTTGGGTAGATTGACCACGCCCGAACCATGAAGCGCGATCCCGGCAGCCCTGAGCTTCTCGCCAACTGCGCGACATTCCTCAATTGAGGCCGTCTCCCATTCACAATGCGCCCGGAACAGGGCCGTGTTCGTAATGCGCAATGCCTTCAGCGCAGCGAGCAGAGCATCCAGCGACAGCATGCGCAGCGAATACGATGCGACCCCCAGCCGAAGTCCGTTCTCCCAGCCATCGTGATCGGTCGCTGCCCCGGCGGTGGGGGCCGTTTGCCCTTTGAGCGCAGGAGAGCCGAACAGCGGGACCGCCACCGCAGCCATCGCCGTGGCTTTCAGTGCCTCACGACGGGTGATCAAACGGCTGGTGAGGGATGATTCAACAAGGGAAGTTCTCATACACTTTGGTCCATTTCGGTTTGTTCACGAACTTTAGCTGCCACCGGCATGGTGGACCTGCTAGCGGAATTGAACCCGAGTTTACACCGGGTTGATCGGCATATCGAGGCCTAGTTTGCTTCCACGCGAAGAATTCCCTTCATCAGGAAATGGTGTCCGGGAAAGCTGCAGATGAAATCGTAATCAACGGCATCACCCCGACCCGGAGCGCACAGCACGAAGTTGTGCAGGATGAGTCCGGGTTGAAATTTAACCCTTTGAGGTTATATAAGTTCTCTGCAAGGACGCACCCCGAAATCCCTGCTCCTTACCCGGCTTCCTATGACACATATCCTGCTCTCAGCTCTGATGATCCTTGCCAGTTCGGGTGTCTCCCTGGCTGCCCGGCAGAATCCGGAGATTACTGCAGCCGGGCAGCCCCCTCGGGAAGCCACGGCCCGACCCACGGGTGATGGCAACAACGCGCCGGCGGCCGATGCGTTTGAGGTGCCAGCGGATACTCGGCCTCCCCATGCTCAAATGGACGATCCGTCTGGAGCGCTCGCGGCCCGCGGACAAGGGGTCGCCCCACCCCGGCCGCGCGAACGCATTGTGTTTATTGGAAATGGGCTGGCCGAGCGCGATCTCTACTATGGCAGGCTCGAGACGGAACTGCATCTGAGATATCCTGAACATGAGCTCATCGTGCGGAACATGGCCCGCCCCGGAGATACGCCCGGTTTCAGGCCCCATCCGGCACGTCAGTCGCAGTGGGCGTTCCCGGGAGCTGAAAAGTACCGGCCCGAATTCGCCATGCATCATGGCCAAGGTTTCTTTCCCACTCCGGACCAGTGGCTGGGATATTTAGAGGCTGACACCATCATCGCGTTCTTTGGCTTCAATGAATCCTTCGATGGGCCGGAACGCGTGGCAGATTTTGAAGCTGAATTGAATGCGTTTGTGCAGCATACGCTTGGAATAGCCTACAACGGTCGTGAACCGCCGCGGCTGGTACTCGTCTCTCCCATCGCCTTCGAAGACCTATCCGCCGTTCGTGATCTGCCCAACGGCGTGGAGGAAAACGCGCGACTGGCGCTCTATTCAGCAGCGATGAAGCGGGTGGCAACGCAACACGGTCTGACCTTCGTTGACCTGTTTCATCCGACCCTGGCCTCCTTCCGCGACCGCAATCAACCCTTTACCATCAACGGCTTTGCTCCGGTTGACGCAGGCTATCGTGAACTCGCCGTCCTGCTTGCCGATGGTGCGTTCGGCACGACCAGCAGGGGATCAACCGCGGATCCCACTCTGGTCCACGCGGCGGTCAAGGAGAAGGACTGGTTTTGGCACAACGACTATAACATCATTAATGGCGTTCACACTCACGGTCGGCGGTATGCGCCCTACGGTCCGCAGAACTATCCCGACGAGATCAAGAAGACCCGGGAAATGATGACCTTGCGCGACATGCTGATCCATGATGTCGCGGCAGGCAGAAAATCCGATCTGATCGTCGACGATTCCGGAACCCATCAGCTGCCGCCGGTGCCCACAAATTTTACTTCGGGCGGAGAGCGCACGGGAACCGTGAACTACCAATCCGGTGAGAAGGTCATCGAGAACCTGGAAATGATGGAGGGATTCAATATTGAGTTGTTTGCATCCGAGCGTGATTTCCCTGATCTTAAAAACCCGGTGCAAATGTCATTTGACGACCGGGGCCGCCTCTGGGTGGCGGTGATACCAAGCTATCCGCAATGGCGCCCGGGTGATCCGCGGCCTGACGACAAGCTGCTCATACTCGAGGACACCAACGGCGATGGCCGTGCCGACAAACAGACTGTCTTTGCCAGCGGCTTGTATCTGCCCACCGGCTTCGAGCTTGCGCCAGAGGGTGTCTACGTGTCCCAACAGCCGAATCTCTGCCTGCTGATTGACGACAACGATGATGACCGTGCCGACCGGATGGAGATCCTCCTGGGAGGGTTCGACTCCCATGACTCCCACCATTCAATATCCGCGTTCACCGCGGATGCATCCGGCGCCATCTACCTCAGTGAGGGCCGTTTCCTGCATTCCCAAGTAGAAACCCCATATGGGCCACGGCGCTGCAACGATGGCGGCGTCTGGCGTTTTGATCCCAAAAGCTTCCGGCTCGAACGCTATGTACAAACGGATCTTAGCAACCCGTGGGGAGTGGCATTTGACGAATGGGAACAAGGTTTCATCTCTGACGCATCCAACGGGGAGAACTGGTGGGCCTTGCCGATCTCCGCCAAAATGCCCTACGGGATCGAAATAGAGAAGCACACCTCGCTTACTTTCATACCCAAGCGCTCACGTCCCACGTCGGGTACCGAGTTCGTTGCTTCGCGTCATTTTCCGGATCATCTGCAGGGGCAATTCATGATCTGCAACTCCATTGGCTTTCTGGGCATCAGCCTCTCCGAAGTGAACGAGGCGGGCACCGGATTTTCCGGCAAGTTCACCGGTGATCTCGTCTCCTCGTATGATCCCAACTATCGTCCGGTTGACCTGGAGTTCGCTCCTGATGGCTCCCTTTACTTCGTGGACTGGCACAATGCGCTGATCGGGCACATGCAGCACAATGCGCGCGATCCCAACCGGGATCGGGATCACGGTCGCATCTATCGCATCACGTATCCAGCGCGGCCCCTCGTGCAGCCGGCGAAGATTGACGGTGCCTCCATTCCCGAACTGCTGGAGAATCTGAAGGCCCACGAATACCGCACGCGGTACCGAACGCGTCGGCAATTGCGCGGCCGGCCATCGGATGAAGTCCTGCCCGCAGTGCTGAGCTGGGCGGCGACACTCGACCGCATGGATCCCCTTTACGAGCGCCACCTCTGCGAAGCCCTGTGGGCGACGTGGGCACAAAACCAGCCTGAAGCAGGTTTGATTCTGCGTTGTCTGAATGCAGAATCACACCAGGCGCGTGCTGCTGCAGTCAGCGTTATTCGCTATTCCTTCGATAAGATCCCCGATGCATTCACGATGTTGCTCCGTGCGGCTCGCGACCCGCACCCGAGGGTTCGACTGGAGGCAATCATCGCAGCTTCGTGGCTCAATAATACCGATGGCGCCCGCCTTGTTCTTGAAGCGCTCAAGTTGCCTCTTGACCCATGGATGGCACCGGTAACCCAGCAAATTCTTCAATCCACGCTGGCGGATCAGGTGGCGGAACTGCAGGCGAGCGGCATGCTCAATCTGTCGGACAATCCCCATGCGCGGGATTTCCTGGCCGGGCGGTTTGATTTTCTTCAACCGCCCGTTGCGCACCAAAGCCATGGCCCCACCCGCCAGCTTACGGCCGAAGAGCTCCAAACCTACCTTATCGGCAAGGAGCTGTATTCACGTGACGGGTACTGCGTCACCTGCCATCAGCCGGGCGGTGAAGGTTTGGCTAACATCTATCCTCCGCTTACCCCGAATGATTGGCTAGAAGATGATGTAAGGCTGATCAAGCTGGTGCTCCATGGTGTCTCAGGTCCGATGGAGATAAATGGACAGCTCTATGGCGCCAGCCTTGGCGTACCGCCCATGATGGGGTTTGGAGCAATGCTCAACGACTCCGCCCTTGCGGCCGTGCTCACTTATGTCCGGCAGTCCTTTGGGAACGATGGCGATCCCATCCAGGCCAATACCGTGCGCGACGTGCGCACCGCGACCCAGGGCCGGATTAACTTTTATCATGTTGATGAACTGCTAACGGAGCATCCAATAAAATGAAGGGGTGACTATCCCATCACCATTCGCGGACCTTCACATTAATCGCAAGGCGCGTGCAGGGTTTCCAGAGGCTTGATCGATCAGAGAGGACACCTGCAATAAGCCGGCCTCCTTCAACTGGATACAGCGGGCAAGGACCTCCATCGGTGGCATCAGGGGGAGACGGAAACGTTCTCTGGCCACCTGGCTGGCAGCGGGACCACATCAAAAGGTGGGGGGCTCTTGCCAAGGCCGTAATCGGAGGGGCGCAGGTTGCGCTTCTGGTAGGCGCTGTCTCCGCGTACGAAACCAAAGAAGGTGGGACGATAAGGATCGATCACGCGGACGTCGGCGCGCACAGGGACATCGAGTCCCGTCAAGAAATAGGCCGCGTTGACGACCAGCCGTCGAAGGTCTTCGTCGAGAAAGTCAACCGACGCTCCCATGGTGGTCGTGAAAGCGCGTCCCGGCTTGCCGTTGGGCACCCGGTAGTCCCTCACCCATGCCAGGGGCATCATCGGAGAATTCTTCGGGCCATCAACGGCGGGCGAGTCGGGTTCCAGCGTGGCGGTAACTAGTCCGCGCAGCAGGATGGTCGCCTCGGGATTCAGGTTGGCGACGGTGTACACGTCGCTCGGCCCATAAATAGTGCCCACACCTTGCAGGATCGGATGATCCTCGCGTCCCGGTTCGACGATGCTGCGGGCGCCCTCGACGAGATGGCGTCCATGGTGCGAAACCCACTTTTCGCCAAGAACGTTCAGGCCGAAATCGCTCCAGATGATCCCGTCGGTCACAGCCTCGCCCGTAAAGGCATGGGTTGCGGTGCGCAGACCAATGACGGGCCTTCCCGACTGAAGGAAGTTTGCGATCGGCCGCAATTGCTCCGGGGGGAGCCGCCGGAAGCGCGTTGCGATGATCATAAGATCCGCGTCAGCCAAGGTTTCGATCCCGGGGATGTTTGTTTGATTGTTTGGATCGATCAGTCCCGTGGCTGGATCGATCGCAAAGAGGACCGTGCAGTCGAAACCGTGCCGCTGGCTCAGAATTTTGCCCAGCATGGGCAACGCCTCTTCCGAGCGGTACTCCTCGTCCCCGGAAATCAAGACAACCTTCCTGCCCTTGCCGGGGCCCTCGCGGCCGTCAAGGCGCAACATATTCTCAGCGAGAATTGCAGGGGACAGCGCCAAGACTGCAAAGATGCAAAAGAGCCGGGGTAATTGTAGGGGCATGGGAAGAGAAAAGGGCAGGCCGAAAGGCCCCTGGGCTTATTTTTCCTGATCCGCCGGTGCGGTGCCGACACTCTTCATCACCCAGGCTTCGTACTCCTTGCGCTCGAGGAACTTCATCGACGCAGAGTTGATGCAGTAGCGCAGACCCGTCGGCCGAGGGCCGTCCTCAAAGACGTGGCCGAGGTGGCTGCCGCAAACGGTGCAATGCGTCTCGATGCGGATCATTCCATGGCTGGTGTCACGGGCCGTGCCCACAAAGGTGTCCTCAAGGGGCTTCCAGAAACTGGGCCAGCCCGTGCGACTGTCGAACTTGTGGCGGCTGTCGAAAAGCGGTGTGTCGCAGCCGACACACATGTACACGCCGTCGCGCTTGTTGTCGTTGTATTCGTTGCGAAAGGGCGGCTCCGTACCCTGCTCGCGGGCGACCCGATACTGGAGCGGCGTGAGCCGCTCCCGCCACTCGGCCTCGGTGCGCTGGATCTTGGCCTTGCCCATGTCGATGACGACGTTTGAGGGCAGGCCGCAGGCGGACACCGGCCCGTCGATCAGGCACACAGTCGGATCGGCCGCAGGGGCCTCGGGATCAGGTTTGTTGTTAGAAAGGGATGCAGCAGACATGGTGACGATTGCGAAGGCCAGGGCGCCGAGGGCAGCAAGGGTTTTTGGAGTGGGCTTCATGAAGATAGGAAGGGACAGATCCCAGCCTATTCCTTCGGATGCATTTCGCAAGCGTCGCCGACGTAAGGAGGCGGGTCCGACGTGTAGGAGCGGCTTTACGCCGCGATGCGCCACCTCACGGTGGCGAGTGACGAGGGCATAGGGAGAAGGGGCAAGGGGATCGGAGATCGCGGCGTAAAGCCGCTCCTACCCTCACTCCTCCACCCGAACCCGCATCTTGCCGTCAGCAAACTCTGTTTGCAGGCGTCGCCCGGGCTCCAGTCCCTCGCGGCGTGACACTGGCCGGCCCTCGTCGTCGCGCACGATGACAAACCCCCGATTCAACACCGAGGCAGGGCTCGCGGCTTGGAGGCGTTTCCACAGGGAGAGCAGACGGTGGGACTCGATCTCCACGCGTGTGGCAGGCGAGCGCTGGGCCAGGCGGGATCGGGTTTCGCCCAACCGATGACGCGCTTGTTGCACGGCTTGGATCAAACCGGACCCGAGGCGATTGCGAACATCATCGAGCCGCAGCCAGCCTTGCTCGACCTGGGCCACCGGCGAGAGCAGGCGCAAACGGGAGCGCAGGCCGTTCAACCGGTCCGCGGCATCGGCATGACCGTCGCGCACGTGACGTTCCATCGCGTCCGCCGCCACGGCCAACCGTTCGACACACTCGATAAACCGGCTGGAGATGAGCTCGGCGGCCGCACTTGGGGTCTCCGCCCGCACATCGGCGGCGAAATCGCACAGGCTGAAATCAATCTGGTGCCCTACTGCGGAAATGATCGGGATCGTGCAGGCGGCCACGGCCCGGACGAGGGGCTCCTCGTTGAAGGCCCAGAGATCCTCCAGGCTGCCACCGCCGCGGCCAATGACCAGCAAGTCGAAGATTCCCAAGTCTTCCGCGCGGGCGAGCATGGCCACCATGTCGGCGGACGCGCCCTCGCCCTGCACGCGCGCCGGCAGCACGATCAGGCGACCACGCCAGCCGCGGCGCGTCATGATCCGGATGAAGTCCTGCACCGCCGCACCTGTCGGTGAGGTGATGAAACCGATCACGGCCGGCATCGCCGGCAGTGGACGCTTGCGCTCCGAAGCGAACAGGCCCTCCGCGTCGAGCCGGCGCTTGAGCGCCTCAAACTCGCGCTGAAGCCGCCCCACCCCGTCATCAACCACCGCGCGCACGATCAGTTGGTACTGTCCGCGCGCCTCGTACACGCTGACCTCGCCGTACACGACCACCTGCAGGCCGTCTCGCAGCGGCACTGACTGCCGCGCGGCATCCCCCCGGAAGAGCACGGCGGAGAGCTGGGCTCCGGCGTCCTTGAGTGAGAAATATACATGCCCGCTGGCTTGAGCGCGCAGATTGGACACCTCGCCACGTACCCAGCCCGGGCGCACCCCGCCCTCCAGCACCGCCTTCACGCGCCGGGTGAACTCGGTCACGCTTTCGGGACGGGTGCCGGCGTCGCTCAGGTCAAATTCCTGCGGGTTCATGGCCCGGGATTATCCGATTGTTGCGTGAGGGCGTTAGCGGCCCGGCGGCGGGCAAAATGTCGCCGCACAAAGTGCACCCCGACCGTCAGAGCGATGAACAGGCTCACGGCAATAAACGCATTCTTCCCGCGACCTTGGGCCAGCGCATCCCCAAAAATGATCATGGCAAATGCATAGGCCGAGGTGATCACCCAGGAGATAGCCATGTACACACCGAAGGAAACCCCGGCCAGGCTGAGCAGGTAGCTCTGCATGATGAACGGCGGCCCGGGGGTCACGCGCACGAGAACGGTCAAGGCCAGGTGATCCTCCGTCGCCACTTGGGGCAAGCGGTAGCCGAGCTTGGTAAAAAGCCACTCGATCCAGGGACGCAGGGCCTGACGTGCAATCCAGTAAGACAGCGCGAGGTTGAAGGCGATGCTGGCTGCGGCCAGCGCGAGAATGAGCGGCAACCCCAGTTGAGCGCCAAAGACCGGTCCCGCCGAGAGCGTGAAGACGGTGATCGGGCAGCCAAAGGAAGGCAGCACTGCCATCGCCACAAAAAACATACCGGGCCCGAGGCTGCGAATGATCTCCATAACCTCGATCAACAGAGCCTTCGGATCCGACTCACGCAGCAGCAGCACGGCGACCGCGCCCAGGACGAAGCCAGCCAAGCCCAGTTTGATCAGGAGGGCGCGACGGGTACGGGCGGTCGGAACTTCACTTTCAGCCATCGGCCGACGATGCCCGGGTCAAAACGAAGCCGTCAAGCGTCCGGCGGGCGGGCTTGGAGACAGATGGGAGCTATAGGACCTATGGGACTTATGACCCGAAGGGCGGAATGCCTTGCGCCGCTCGCCACTCGCCACTGGCACTTGTCACTCGGGTGCGCAGCACCCGAGCCCCTCTCACTCGCACTTGTCACTCGCGGGCGCAGCCCGCGCGCCACTCCGGGGCCACAGCCCCGGGCTTGCCCCATGCCGTCCGCCTGCCTTGATGATTGTTGAATGCCGTCAGCTCACAATGCGCCCGTCCGTCTGGTGCCCGCGCTCGGTGCCGTTTGGTTGCTGGCCGTGACCTTGGTGTCGCCCTCTGCCACCCGGATCGACGTATGGCCGTGGGCTGCCATTGCCTCCGCCGGTTGGCTTGCCCTCGCGATTGCGGCGCTGGGTGGAGCCGTCAACCACCGTCTGGGCGGCTGGCGCGATGCCGGCCTGCTCGTCTTCGCGCTCGTGACCACGGCGTCCGCCTGGTACAGTCCGTGGTCCGGCGGCAGCCTCGCCTCGATATTGCCGGTCCTCGGTGGCACCGCCCTGCTTTACCTTCTGACCGGTGCGTTTGCCGGCGCTATCTGGGCCGGACCCCTGCGTGTGGCGGTCCATGCCGTCGCGCTGATCGTCGTGACGGCCAGCCTGATCGTCTGGCTGCTGGAGGCCGCCGGAGCGGAGACGTGGATCGCCGGACTCAGCCGTCGCAATGGGTTTCCCTTCGGCCACTGGAACCACACCGGTGGTGCCGCATTGCTCGCGCTCTCCTGGCTGGGTGCCCGGGCTGTCGCCGCGCAGGGTCGAGGTCGTACCCCCTGGCTCGCGGCTACTGCAGCCGCAGCACTGGTGGTGGTTTCATCGGGCAGTCGCGCGGCCATCGGTGCCCTCGCTGCCGGCACCGGGTTGTTTCTGCTTTCCTGGTGGTGGCGCCGCGGCCGGCGGGTTCGTGACGCTGCGATCGCCATCATCGTTCTGGGCGGGCTGCTCGCCGCGGGGGTTGGCACCAACGAGCGGTTGAGGGATCTTGTGTTGCACGGCGGGTGGAGCTCGATCGCCATTGAAAGCAACAACCAGCGCCTCGCCATGGCCGAGGCAGGATTCGCACTGGGACGGGACCATGGCATCCTCGGCCCCGGGCCCGGCACCGTGCCGCTCGCCTACGGAGCCGGAGAAGCCCGCGTGTCCGGCGCACCCGACGGTTCACTCCAACTGCACTCAGCGCCGTTGCAGGTCTGGGCCACGACGGGGCCGGCAGGCCTGCTCGCGCTCGTGCTGCTGCTGATCTCCCTGCTGCCTGTTGTGCTTCGGGCGCTCACGCCCTTGTCACCGACCTCTCATACGGTGCTCGCCTCGGGCCTGCTCGGCTATGGGTTGTTCGCCTTGAGCGACCATCAGTTTGATGTGCCTTTCGTCCTGGTCATGACCCTGGCTCATGTGGCCGTGTTGGTGGCACCCCGAGCGCGGGAGTTCACGCGCTTGACGGCAGTTCAGCTGACCGCACTGGTTGCGGCAGGCTTCATGGTCCTGGCCGGCCCTCTGGTCTTCCGCGCCCGCGACCTCGCGGCCCGGCATGCCTTTGCCCACGCCGTCCTGGCTCATGATGCCGGCGATCCCTTGCAGGCACGCAACCAGCTCGATCTCGCCACCGCCCACGCACCTTGGGACCGTTATTACCGTGAAGCCGCCGCAGCGTGGAGTTGGGACCATGAGCGCCACATCGCCGCCGTTAAACTGCGCGCCGTGCTGGCGGAGCCCACACCTTGGCCGTCGGAATTTTCCAACTACAACCTTGCCTGGATTGAGTTGATGCAAGGCGGAGCAGATGCCCTTGCTCTCTTCCGCCAAGCCGCACAATTGGCGCCGCACCGTGCCGGTGTGCACCTCGGGTTGGCGCTCGTGCTCGCGGCCGAAGGCGACCGGGCCGGCGCTGTGCAGGCTCTCGCCCGGGAGTGTCTGGCCAATCCGATCTTTGTCACCCAACCCGCTTGGAACCAGCCGGGCCTGCAGGCTCTCTGGCCTGAGGTGAGTGAGGAGATTCGCAACCTAGCCGGTCGGCTGGCGCCAAGGCTCGCCGATGACGAGTTGCGCAACCGGCTGCACCATGTCGCCGATCTGGTCCGCTGGTGGCGTGAACCCGGCAGCGTGGCCGCCGACACTTTGCTCGCCCAC
>JBGTGS010000230.1:0-2915 GCA_041746615.1 Opitutaceae bacterium
CGCCGCCGCCGCCGCCCTCGGGCAGATCGGCAACCCCGCCGCCGCCAGGGTCCTCCATGACTATCAGCCACGCGCGCCCCAGGAACTACAGCTCGTTGTAGCCGATGCGTGTCTGGTGTGCGCCGAGCGTCTCGTCGCCGCAGACCAGCGCACCGAAGCCGCTTCACTTTACCGCATCCTCTCTGCATCGCCTCAGCCGGCCCATGTTCACCACGCCTCCACCCGGGGACTGGCCGCATTAACCTCCTTCTAAAAATAAGGGGATGGAATTCGCTACTGGGCCGTGCGTCTCCGCACCACCGGCGGCTCGTGTTCTTCCCTTCCAACCTCCTTTTCCAGCTTTATGACACCAATAACCAAAATCCTGAAACGTCGTTTTCTACTGGCCACCCTCCTGCTGGCTTCCTGGGGCTTTGTCCGCGCGGAAACCCCACCCAACATCGTCTTTATCATCTCAGACGATCATGCATGGACTGACTACGGGTTCATGGGGCACCCCCAGATTGAGACGCCCCACCTCGACCGACTCGCGGCCCGCAGTGCCACCTTCACCCGGGGATATGTTCCCACCGCCCTTTGCCGCCCCGCTCTGGCCACTTTTGCCAGCGGGCTCTACGCTCACCAGCACCGTATCACGGGCAATGATCCCGCGTTACTGCCGGGGATGAGACCAGGCACCCCACACGCCCAGCATCCCTCGGAATATCGGCAACTCCGCAGTCAACTGATCGCCCACATTGACCGTAATCCCACCATCGCCGGGCTGTTGGGGAAAAAAGGATACCTCAGTCACCAATCAGGCAAGTGGTGGGAGGGTGACTACAAACGTGGCGGTTTCACCCACGGAATGACCCGGGGCTTCCCGGAACCCGGTGGACGACACGGCGACGACGGCCTCCGCATCGGACGCGACGGCCTGGAGCCGATCACCCAATTCATCGATCACGCCACCGCCACCAAAAAGCCATTCTTCGTTTGGTACGCGCCCTTCCTCCCCCACACGCCCCACAATCCGCCGGACCGCCTCTTCTCCAAATACAAGGCGAAGGGAATCCAGTCGGATCATGTCGCCCGCTACTATGCCATGGTCGAGTGGTTTGACGAAACCTGCGGCGAATTGATCAATTACCTCAACGCCAAGGGGCTCACCGAAAACACCTTGATTGTCTACGTCGGCGACAACGGGTGGATTCAACGGGAGGATTCCACGGGGTTTGCCCCCCGTTCCAAACAATCGGCGAACGAAGGCGGCACCCGCCAACCCATCATGTTCAGCTGGCCCGGCGTCATCCGTCCGGGAGATCGCGGCGAGCAGCTGGCCTCCAGCGTCGATATCGTGCCGACCTCCCTCGCCGCCGCTGGCGTGGCCCTTCCGGCCAATCTTCCCGGTTATGATCTTCTCCCAGCGCTAAAAGCCGGGGACCCCTCTCCGAGGAAAGTCGTCTATGGAGAAACCTTCGCACATGACATCGCCGATATCGAGGATCCCGAAGCCTCTCTCGTCTACCGTTGGGTCATCGACGGAAAGTGGAAACTGCTCCTCACCTACGACGGCGCGGTTGCTGCCCGCGCCATGGGCATTCAACCGCGGGATGAACTCCGGCCCCAGCTTTTCGACCTGCTTGCGGATCCGCACGAAAACAACAATCTCGCCTCCCGCAACCCCGACGTAGTCGCCCGTCTGGCCGACCTGCTGCATCAATGGTGGCCCACGCACCGACGCCAGGTTCAGACCACCTGGACCAAGTAAACCAACCCAAAGCAAGCCCCCTCAGCGTCCAACCCCCACCGTGATGAAACTTCAAACCACTCGCCGGGATTTTCTCAAAACAACCGCCTTCGCACTGGCAATGCCGACCATCATCCCGGCCAGTGCACTGGGGCTCGATGGCCATGTCGCCCCCAGCAATCGGATAACCGTAGGCGCGATCGGACTCGGCGGTCGCGGCCGCAGGGTGCTGCGCGCTTTCCTCAACAATCCCGACGTGCAGGTCGTCAGCGTCTGCGACGTCCAGCAGGAGAGGCTGCTCACCGCGAAGACGCTCGTCGATGAGGCTTACAAGAACCAGGACTGCCACACGACCGCCGACCTGCGCGAAACGCTCGCGCGAAAGGACGTCGACAGCGTCATGATCGCCACCGGCGACCGCTGGCACGCCGTGGCCAGCATCCTGTCGGCGAAGGCCGGCAAGGATGTTTTTTCCGAGAAACCCTGTGCCATCACCATGGCGGAATGTCGCGAAATCGATGACACGATGCGACTCTACGGACGCGTTTTCCAAGCCGGCACCCAGCGCCGCAACATCCCCTGTTTCCTCGCCGCCATCGGGCTCGCACGCAGTGGACGCCTCGGCCGTATCCACACGGTCCACGCCTCGATCAACGTGCTGGAGGAAAATTTCGCCTGGCTCCCGGCGGAAACACAGCCTCCCGTCTCCGAGGTCGATTGGGACCTGTGGCTCGGGCCCGCCCCGTGGCGTCCCTATAACAGCGCCTACACCCGGGGCCGCTGGCGCGGTTACCACGACTTCGACGCCGGTGGCCGGCTGCTCGACTGGGGTTGCCACACCGTGGACCTCTGCCAGATGGCGCTCGGGATGGATGGCACCACCCCGATTGAATACGATCCCCACGGTCAGACCATCTACGCGCGCTACGCCAACGGAGTGAAACTCGTGCTTCGCCTCGGCGGCTTCAGGGGCGAGGGCGACTGGCTCGGGCTGGGCACCTGCCCCGTGCGTTTTGAAGGTGACGAAGGCTGGGTCGAGGCAGGTGACGTCGGCAGGGTGATCACCAGCTCGCCGTCATTGCTGGACGGTCAGGTCATCGAGCCCATGGCCGGCACCGCGCCCGACACCCATGTGCGCGAGTTTCTTGATTGCGTGAAATCCCGCGGCCAGCCCGCGGCCAACCCC
>JBGTGS010000231.1:0-6469 GCA_041746615.1 Opitutaceae bacterium
CGTCACCACCACCCCCGCCGCCCTCCTCCAGTCCGTTCCCGCCATCACCGAGTTCTCCAATCGCGAACTCACCCTCGTCCGCGGACAATCCCAGTCGTTCGAGGATTTGCTCAGCAAACTCCACGGGCTCGACTACGACTCCGAGGCCGTGTGCGAATCCCCCGGCCACTACGCCGTGCGCGGCGGCATCATCGACGTCTATCCCGTCACCGCCAACCAACCGTACCGGCTCGATTTCTTCGGCGACGACATCGAGGACATCCGCGCCTTCGATCCCGTGACCCAGCGCTCCGGCGAGGCCGTGGACCGCATCACACTCTCCGCCTCCCCGCGGCTCAAGCTGGAAGCCTCACGCACCGGCATCGCCGACTACCTGCCGCCATCCACCCACCTCATACTGGTGGAACCGGCCAGTCTTGATGAGGAATTCAGCCTCTTCGCCCGCGAACAAACCGACACCCCGCCCGCCCTGCCGTCAATTCTAGCCCGTTGCGCCGTGGTCTTCGGTGTCAGCGACCTCGATGAAGCCGCCGCCTTGTTCGAGGAGGGTGCCATTGAGGAAATCACCTGGAATTCGGAGAGCCTGCGTCATCATCGCAGCTACCCCGACGACCGCCTCGTCGCCCAGGACCGGTTGCAGGTGGAGGAGGAGTCCCGGCATCGTTTTCTCCGCCAGGTCACCGCTTGGAAAAAGGAGGGCTACACCGTCGTCGTCGTCGCCTCCAAGGCGGGCGAAGAGGAAAGAATTCGGGAGATCCTCGCCGGCGACCCGGAGCTCAAGCCACTCAAGCCCGCCTTCCTCCAAGGTACATTGAACGAAGGCTTCCGCATCACGTTCGGGGCCGCCAGCCACGCGGTCGCCCCGGCCAGCGCCTCCGCACGCGGATTGATCGTGGTCACGGAAACCGAGATCTTCGGCCGGCAGCGTGCGCGCCGTCCGCTCACCGGCAAACGCGCCCTCGCCCAGCGCGCGCAGATCGACCAGCTCCTCGATTTCTCCGAACTGGTCGAGGGCGACTTCGTCGTCCACCTCCAGCACGGCATCGCCCTTTATCGCGGTCTCAGCAAACTCGATACGCGCGAGGGCCTCCGTGAGGTCATCTCGCTGGAATTCGACGACCATGTGACCCTCCACGTGCCGCTGCAGGAGTCCCACCTCGTCAGCCGTTACGTCGGCCTGAGCAAGGCCCGGCCGCAGCTCGGCCGGATCGGATCCGGGCGCTGGGAGAAAACCCGTCAGGCCGCCGAACGCGCCACCCTCGACCTGGCCGCGGAACTTCTGCGCATTCAAGCCGCCCGCGCCGCCCAGCCCGGCCACGCCTTCCCGCCCGACAACGACTGGCAGCGTGAATTCGAGGCCTCCTTTTCCTTCACCGAGACCCCTGACCAGCTGCGGGCCATCCAGGAGACCAAGGCCGATCTCGAACGCGAACAACCGATGGACCGCCTCATCTGCGGCGATGTCGGCTTCGGCAAGACGGAGGTCGCCATCCGCGCCGCCTTCAAGGCCGTGCAAGGCGGCCGCCAGGTTGCCATCCTCGTGCCCACCACCGTGCTGGCTCAGCAACATCTCAACACTTTTCGCGAGCGCATGGCGGCCTACCCCATCGCCGTTGAGATGGTCAGCCGCTTCCGCTCACGCGCCGAGATTGCCACCATCCTCGCCGCCACCGCCAGCGGCCAGGTCGACATCCTGATCGGCACCCACCGCCTGCTTCAAGCGGACGTCAAATTCCGCGAGCTCGGCCTCGTGGTCATCGACGAGGAACAGCGCTTCGGCGTGAAGCACAAGGAGCGGTTCAAGACCATGCGCGCCACCGTCGACGTCCTCTCGATGAGCGCCACGCCCATCCCGCGCACCCTCTATATGGCCATGACGGGAGCGCGCGACATGAGCGTGATCGAGACCGCCCCGGTCAACCGTCACCCCATCCAGACCATCGTGAGGACTTACGACGAGAAACTGGTGGTGGACGCCATCCACCATGAGATCCGCCGCGGCGGTCAGGTCTTTTATCTGCACAACCGCGTGCAGACAATCGACCTCGTGGCCCGACGGCTGCAGGAACTCCTGCCCGATCTCAGCATCGGCATCGGCCACGGGCAGATGAACGAGAAGGATCTCGAGCGCACCATGACGGAATTCGTCGCCGGAAAATACCAGATGCTGGTCTGCACCACCATCATCGAGAGCGGTCTCGATATCCCCAACTGCAACACCATCATCATCGAGGGGGCGGATCGCTTCGGACTTTCGCAGCTCTACCAGCTCCGCGGGCGCGTCGGCCGGTTCAAGCACCAGGCCTATGCCTACCTCCTGCTGCACCGGCACACCCGCATCGTCGAGCTGGCGAGGGAAAGGTTGAGTGCGATGCGCACCCATAACCAGCTGGGCGCGGGGTTTCGCATCGCCATGCGCGACCTCGAGCTCCGCGGTGCCGGCAATCTCCTGGGTGCCGAGCAAAGCGGCCAAATCGTCGGCGTTGGTTTCGAGCTTTACTGCCAGCTCCTCCGTCAATCCGTGGCCCGCCTGCGCGGCGAGAAAACCGCCGCCGCCATCCGCGCCAGTGTTAAACTGGACTTCGTCTTCATCGGTGAGGCCGGCAGGACGGACGACGGGGGCCGGCGTCGCTACGCGGATGCCTACACCGCGGTCCGCGACGCTGAACACGACGCCAGCGGTGCCGTCGAGGTCGCGCCCGTCCAGGCCCGCCTCCCCTCCGCCTATATCGGCGAAACGCGCCTGCGCATCGACTTCTACCGCCGCCTCGCCCTCGCCGAGAGCCCGGCCAGGCTCAAGGAGATCGAGAGCGACTTGCGCGACCGCTTTGGTAAATTTGGTGACGAGGTCCGCGCCCTGCTCCTGGTCACGGATATCCGCATCCGGGCTGAACAAAAAGGATTGATCAGTGTCGATACCCTTTCAAACCGCCTTAAGTGCCTGCGCAACAGCGGGCGTCACGACGACTTCGTGATGACAGGAACCCGCTTTCCAAGGTTGACCGCTCCGAAGCCTCTCCTACGTTTAAAGGAAATCCTTTCGTTCATCAATAATCTGCCCACTCCATGATGCTCAGGCGTCCCGCGTCCCCACCTTTTTCCACCCGACCCGACTCATCGTTTATCATGGGCTTTGGCACCCGGATTATTTTCAGTGGCTTGCTCGCTCTCAGCGCTGTCGGCGCACCAATCGTGCAGGCCCAGGAAGGCGATCTCAACTTCGCCAACGGCATCGCCGCCATCGTCGAGCACAAGGTCATCACCATCGATGATGTGCGCCGGGAAATCATGCCGCGGATCCCCAGCATCCAGGCCCAGGCCCGTACCCAGCAGGAATACGAGCAGATGGTAGAGGCCCTGCAGGACGATCTCATCCAGAGTCTGATCGACCGCGTGCTGATCGTTAAGGAATTCTACAAGACCAAGGACGGCCAACCGCCCCGTCAGATCCCCGCCAGCTACATCGACAACGCCGTTGCCGACAGCATCATCAGTGACTTCGACGGGGATCGCTCCAAGTTCCTCGCCTACCTGCGCGGCCGCGGCATGACCATGCGCGAATACCGCATCGAGGTCACCGAGGACATCATCAACAGCTACATGCGCTCCGAGCAGCGCCAGTCGGCCAGC
Source organism: Opitutaceae bacterium (assembly GCA_041746615.1). Taxonomy (GTDB): domain Bacteria; phylum Verrucomicrobiota; class Verrucomicrobiia; order Opitutales; family Opitutaceae; genus CAMAXB01. Next base: position 3,631 of record JBGTGS010000231.1, read on the forward strand.
ATCATCAGCCCCGTTCGCGTCGAACAGTATTACAACGAGAACAGCGAACGCTTTTATCAGGAGGACGAAGCCCACATGCGCATGATCGTCTTCAACCGCACCTCCGGGGTGACCGACGAAGGCCTGCTTGACCGCGCCCGTAACGTCCATGCCCGTCTGGACTCCGGGGAAAGTTTTGCAGATATCGCCCGGGATGTTTCCGAGGACACCCGCCGGGCCCGGGGCGGCGACTGGAGCTGGCAGCGCCGCACCGACCTGAAGGATGAATTTAGCGAACCCTTGTTCGCCTTGGATAAAGGTCAGGCCACCCAGCCGATTCTGCTGCCCGAAGGCTGCTATATCCTCTACGTCGAGGATCGCCGCTACGCCGGCATCAAGCCCATTGATGACGTCCGTGAGCAGATCGAGCTCATTCTCTCCCAGACCATGGCCCGTCAAGCCGAGGAACGCTGGCTCGAGCGCCTCCGACGCAACGGCTACGTCAAGCTATACTGAGCCCGGCCTCCCGCCCCCCTTCCCCAAAGGCCCGATCCCCGTCGGGCCTTTTTGCTGCCCCAAGCCCCGCCCCTTCCAACCGAAAAATGCAGAGCCTTGCAAAGGCCGCTTGAGGCCGGGCCCAAGATGCTTTCCTCTCACCTGCGCACCGACCCCTCTCAGGAAACGATCCCCAATGAAAAAATTCCGCGTCACCATCGATGGCAAAGCCTACGATGTTCTTGTCGAAATCCTTGATGAAGGCAGCCCCACCACCGCGCCCCCCCCATCCCCAGCCCCCAAGGCGGCGTCCCCGGCCGGCGGAGCGGAGATCACCAGCCCGCTCGCCGGCAAGGTTGTCTCCATCGATGTGACGGCCGGCCAGACCGTCGCCTCCGGCGCCCAGGTTGCCACCGTCGAGGCAATGAAAATGAACACCTACATTTATGCCCCCCGCGCCGGCACCATCAGTGCCGTTCTCGTCAACCCCGGGGACAGCGTCGAGGAAGGCATGGCCATCATGCGCCTGTCGTAATATCGGGGCCGCCCCTGGATGACCGCCCCCACCCTCCCCATGAATCTTATACCCGCGCCCAACCTGATCGCCGCCCTCCCGGAGTTCCCGACCCTGCGTGAGTCGCTGGCCTTCCAGACCATCGGACTGATTGTCGTCTTCATCGCCCTCTGTTCCATCTGGGTATTACTCGAAATCATCGGCCTATACTTTCGGCGCAACGGAAACCAGACGGCCGCGACCCCCACCCCGGCGAAGGCTCCCTCAGATGGCACGGCCGATCCGGCTACCATCATTCTCGTGGCCGCGGCCGTTCATGCCTCACTCGGTGCCGGCCATCGCGTCCACGCCATCACCCCGGCCGCTTCCTCCGCCGATGAATCCGGGAAACGCTGACCCGTCGACGCCATGATCGAAAGCCTTCTCGACTTTTTATCCACCACCGGGTTCCCGCTCATCACCTGGAAGATGACGATCATGTGGGTCGTGTCCGGTGTGCTGCTCTGGCTCGCCGTCGCCCGCAAGTTCGAGCCTCTGCTGCTCGTGCCCATCGCCTTCGGCGCGCTTGTGGCCAATCTTCCGACCCGTGGGGTCATCACCGCCGAGATGGGCGCGGACGGCGTTTATGAAAGTGCAACCTTCACCGTGGAAGGCCTGGTGCTTCCCAGCCATGAGCCGGCCGGGACGGAAGCCGGAGTGGGCGACGTGCGCCAGAGGATCAAGGTCGAGCGCGTGGAGGGCGGGCTCTTCGATTTCATCTCCCAAGGCATCAAACTGGAACTCTTCCCACCGCTGATCTTTCTCGGAGTCGGCGCCCTCACCGATTTCGGTCCGCTCATCGCCATGCCGCGCACCCTTCTGCTCGGTGCAGCCGCCCAATTCGGTCTCTTCATCACCTTCATGGGCGCAACCTTCATGGGGTTCACCGCGAAGCAATCCGCCTCCATCGGCATCATCGGCGGGGCCGACGGTCCCACCGCCATCTTCCTGAGCAACAAGCTCGCACCCGAGCTGCTGGGCGCCGTCGCCGTCGCCGCCTACAGTTACATGGCCCTGGTCCCCCTGATCCAGCCGCCTATCATGCGCCTGCTGACCACCCAAAAGGAACGCCGGATCCGCATGCAGTCGCTTCGCAAGGTCAGCAAGCTGGAGAAGCTGCTCTTCGCCCTCGTGGTCATGACGATCTGCATCCTGCTCGTGCCGGATGCTTCCGCCCTGATCTCCATGCTCATGCTCGGCAATTTCCTGCGTGAATGCGGCGTCACCGAGCGCCTCGTCAAATCCGCCCAGAACGAGATCATCAACATCCTCACCATTTTCCTCGGTGTCAGCGTCGGCCTGACCATGGCGGCCGAAAGCTTCCTCGCCCCGGCCACCGTCAAGATCATCAGCCTCGGCGTCGTCGCCTTTGGCTGCTCCACCGCCGCCGGCGTGCTCGCAGCCAAGTTCATGAATCTGTTCACCCCGAAGAATCCGTTGAACCCGCTGATCGGCTCGGCCGGCGTCTCCGCCGTCCCCATGGCCGCACGGGTTTCCCATAGCGAGGGTCAGCGGGCCGACCCCAACAATTACCTGCTCATGCACGCAATGGGGCCCAATGTTGCCGGCGTGATCGGCACCGCCGTGGCCGCCGGCTATTTTATCTCCACCCTCGGCAACTGAGTCCGCCCCAGTCATGACACGGTCCCCCGCAGGGCCGACCGCGGCACCACCACCCTGGACGATCCACCGGCATCACACCGTGGTCTCGACCAACGATGTGGCGGCCCGCCTGGCCCCCTGGCACGCCGTCGTCGCTGAACATCAGACCGGCGGCCGCGGCCGGCATGGACGCACCTGGATCTCCGATGC
>JBGTGS010000232.1:0-5436 GCA_041746615.1 Opitutaceae bacterium
GGCGGCGGGTTCGGCGGTGGCGACTAATAATCACCTGCCCGTGCAGAATCCCCCAAAGGGGCTCCTGTCGGCCCGGTTTAGTTCGGGAACTGAAAGTTTGGGAGGATGTGGACTCTCCCTTAAAGCAGGTCCGCCGCCAACTCAGCCAAGCGTGACCGCTCACCCTTGCTAAGCTTCACATGCGCGGAGATCGCGTGACCCTTCATGCGGTTGTGGCAGTAAACGAGGCCGTTGCTGCGTGAGTCCACATAAGGATTGTCGATCTGTGCGGGATCGCCGATGAGGACGATCTTGGAGCCCTCGGAGATACGGGTGATGACGGTCTTCACTTCGTGGGGCGTGAGCTGCTGGGCCTCATCAAGGATGAAGAAGCGACGGGCGATCGAGCGGCCACGGATGAAGCAAAGGGCCTCGATCTCAACCAAGCCGCTCTTGATGAGACGCTCGTAGGGTTTCATCGGAGCGATGGCTTGAGAAGCCGTGTGGGTGACGGAGGGCTGCGGGGCCAGGAAATGGGCGATGTCCTGATGCTTCTTGTGCTTTTTCTTGGAGACCTTCTTCGCTGCAAACTGGGCATCCTTGGGCGGCTTCGAGGGGAGGAGAACCTCAAGGGCATCGAAATAGGGCTGGAGCCAGGGCTTCATCTTATCGTCGAGTGAACCCGGCAGGAACCCGATGTCCTTGCCCAGAGCGATGACCGGGCGGGAGATAGAAACCCCGTCGTAGCGGGACTGCTCGTCCTGAGTCTGGTGCAGGGCGCAGGCCGTGGAGATGAGGGTCTTGCCAGTGCCGGCCTTGCCAAAGCAGGTGATCAACGCCACGGAGTCGTCAAGCAGGGCGTCCATGAAGAACTGCTGCTCGAGGTTGCGGGCGCGGATGGCGATACCTCCCGGGGCCTTGACGAACTCGGGAATGTGCAGGCGACGAACCACGCCCTCCCCGTAAAAGCGGGCAGGCATTGTCTTGCCTTCGTCGGAGCGCAACAGGACGTATTCGTTGAGATAGAGCCCCTTGGAGGAATCACGACCGATGTCGAATTCACCCTCGGAGCAAAAACGCTGCATCTCGTAGACCGTGACCGGGATCTCCTGATAGCCGACCTCATCCAGCGGCTCCGGCACCTTGTCGTTGAGGTAGTCCTCCGATTCCAGGCCGAGTGCCCGGGCCTTGAGCTGCACGTTGACATCCTTGGTGACCAGAATGGTGGGGGGCGGAAACTGTTCTTGGACGAATAGGGCCGAGGCGATGATGCGGTTGTCCTTCTTGGTCAGGTCGGGCAGGATGGCCCTCAGCCGCTCCATGGCGGGAGAATGCCGGCCCGCCTCCGTCAGGTATGGGTTGATGACGATCGAGAGTGTTCCGCCATTGGGAAGATCGACCCCCTCGTGCATGGAGCGGGCATCGGGCAGCAGTTCCTGAAGAATGCGATGTACCCGGCGGGCATTTCGCCCCCTTTCGGTGGATTGCTCGGCCTTGATGGCGTCAAGCTCCTCCAGAACCTCCACCGGGATGGCCAGGTTGTTTTCTTCGAATTTGTAGATCGACTGCGGGTCGTGAAGGAGGACGTTTGTGTCCAAGACAAAGGTCTTAACCTTCGCAGAGCCCTTGAGCCGAGATTTAGGGGCGATCGCCCCGCTCAGGTGTTCCATCGGGTGTGGATATCGTGTGAATAACTCTGCATAGCGCGCTTGAATTGTAAATGCACGATTTGGGCCAAACCGAGAAAGTTTCGTGACCGTTACCATGCCACTGTCACAACCGGGGCAACCCATCGATCAACCGGCTTCCGTATTTGTGGAGCCGATAAAAAAGAAGGCGGGCCACCTACCCCTAGGTGACCCGCCATAACTTACTAGTTTGCTTAGTTACCCCAAATCTCCCGCTAAGCAGGAGAAAGAAACTAACCAGAACCACCAAGTAAGACGCAAAGATGCCGTCTTTATTCAAAAAATCCGAAGAAAATCACATCCTACTTGATTGCAGATGGATCCACATCCGTCAGTTTGGGCTTCGGCAGCACCCAAATCCGCAACAGGTAGTCGGCGAGGTTGCGCATGCTGGTCCGGCTCAAACCTTCGCGCGCTGCGATTTCACGGAAAGGGGATACCACCCCCGCACGTTCTTCGTAGTATGCCCAGAGTTCATGGTTCAGCGATAAGGCGGCCGCGTGGTCGTCCACCTCCCCGGCCGCAATCATGCGGACCTTGTCGAGCCAGTGATTCCGCTCATCGGGATTGGCCTGCAGATAATCAAAAATCATCTGCTCATTACGATTCAGGCTCATGGCACCAAAACGTGCCGGTCTTGTCTCCAAAAACAACTGTAAAGCCGGGGCTTCATGGGGACCATTGCTTTCTCCGTCAATTCCGGCCAGGATCAATCCGTTTCGTAATCTTCCATCCCCCGTATCATGTGGCAAAAACTCCAAGAACAACTTCCTGCGCTGATCCTAACCATTCTGGCCATAGCTGGCGGCGCATATTGGCTTCATTCCAAGACCGTGACCGACATGAGCGCCAGCCAGCAGAATGAACTCGCCATGCTCCGCGCGCAAACCAACGCCGAGCTTCAGGCCTCCGCCGAGGAGACCCGGCGGCAGATCGAAGCCGTCAACACTCTCCTCAAGGATGCCATCTCCAAGCGCCAGGCGGATGTCTTCATGACCGACGAGGAGGTGACCCGTCTCAACAACGAGAAGGTCGACCAGCTCGCCGAGGCCATCGCCCTTAGAATCCAGCCCTTCAACCCGCTTCCTACCACTCCCGAGGAAGCCGATCGTCAACAGAACGAGCAGATCGACCGCGTCTCCCTCCGCATGGCCGACCGCATCCAACCCATTCTTGCCCAGATGGCCGGCGACCAGACCCTGACCCGCGAATCCATCGTCGACTACAGCCGCAAGATTTCCGAGCAAATCAGCGGCGTCCTCACCTCCGAACTCGCCAAAAACCAACGGCTCAACAACAACCTCGCCGAGACCCAGGCCGTTGCCCAGGATTCGCTCGCCCTCTCGCACGAGCTCACCGCCCTGTATCTGAGTTCGTTCAAGGACCAGGGAGTCTTCACCCGCCTGCTGTCCCTCCCCGCCAACATCGTGCGCGATGCCTCCCAACTGAGCATCGTCAACAGCACCGAGCGTCGGAAGAAGGAGGAGGAACTCGTCGCCAAGCTGGATGACATCCAGCAACGGCTCCAGATCATCCAGGCCGCCGCCCCGGGGGAATAATCGTCACTCCATCTTGAAGGCGCGGCGGAGCTCGTCCAGCGCCGGCTCGGGCATGGGCACGAGCGGCCCGAGCGGACGGCCCATCAACAGGGCCTCCGCCGTGGCCTCGAGTACTTCGAGCCGGTCAAACGCGTCGAGCACATCGCGACCGACCACCAGCGCCCCTTCGTTCTCGATCAGCACTACCGGGCAGCGTTTCAGCGAAACCTGGGCCGCAATGTGCGCGGCCTGCTCCACGATGCAGGCAAAGGGCAACTTCGGGGTGTCGCGCAACACGACATAACTTTCCGGGATCGTGCGGGTGCTCAACGGCGCCTTGGTCATGCAGAACGCGCTCGCATGGGCCGGCTGTGCATTGATGACCGCGCCTACGTCCGGATTCTCCGCATAGATGTGCGCATGCAGCTGCGCCGCGCGGCTGGGCCATCGACCGGCCTCGCAATGGCCCATGCGGGCCCGCACGATACCCGGGGCTTCCAGCTCCAACCGGTCGCGTCGCCGGGGCGTCACCAGAAAATCCGTCTTGTCCAGCCGCGCAGAAAACGCACCGGCCGTGCTGATCAACAGGCGCTGCCGGTAGGCGCGGTGCACAAACTCGCACAGTTGTGAACGCAGGGCCTTCTCCGGGTTGCCGGGCGTCATGGCGGGCATCGGCGCGAATGCCACCATGGGTTGATTGGCCAGCACCGCATCCGGCAGGGTCTGCACGCCGCCGAGCCCGGCCGCCTTCACCAGGGTCTGCGCCACAAACTCCAGGGTTTCGAAACGCTGGAACGCCTCGTGGAGGTCCCGCCCCCCGATGACCACGCCGTGGTTCTCCAGCATCACGCAGTCCGCTCCATCCGCAAAGGTGCCGGCGATGCGGCGGCCGAGTTCCTCGCTGCCCGGACACGCGTAGGCTGCATAGGCCACCCGCCCGCACACTTCGTGCGCATGCGTCTGCACGCGCGTATCCGGCAGCAGGCGACAGATGCTGAAGGCCACCAGCGCACCCGGATGCGCATGCACGATGGCCTTGATATCCGGCCGCGCCTGGTAGATCTGACGGTGGAAGGGGAACTCCGACGAAGGCGGATGTAATCCTTCGCACGAACCATCCGGTCGCATGCACACGATGTCCGTGGGCTGCAACCGTCCCTTGTCCACCCGTGACGGCGTGATCCAGATCCCGCCGTCGGGATCGAGGATCGAGAGGTTGCCACCGGACGTGGTCGTCATCCGGTATCGGTAGATGCGCTGCATGGTGCGCACGAGTTCCTCACGGGGATGCAGCCAGCTGGAGTCCATGGCGGTTTATGGCAGCGGCGATCAGCGTGTGTCAAAGCCGCAGGGGAACGCATGCGGTGCCTGAGACCTGGGCAAGGGACGTAGGGGGCCGAAGGGACGGAAAGGAAGTTGCGGCCATATTTTCGCTCGCCGGATTCCTGGCATGCCCCTGACTCATCTTCGTGTCCGACGACCTGCTTCTCACCCTCAAGACCACCTTTGGCTACGATGCCTTTCGTCCGCTCCAGCGCGAAATCATCGAGGCCTCCCTCGCCAACCGCGATGTGTTCGCCCTCCTTCCCACCGGCGGGGGCAAGTCGATGTGTTTCCAGCTCCCCGCCCTCCTCCGACCGGGTCTCACCGTGGTTGTCTCACCGCTCATCGCCCTGATGAAGGACCAGGTGGACCAGCTCCAGGCCAGCGGCGTCGCCGCCACCTATCTCAATTCCACCCTCGGTGCGGCTGCCGCGCGCTCACGACTGGCCGGACTTCACCGGGGGGAGTGGCGTCTGCTTTATGTCGCCCCCGAGCGCCTCATGCTCGACAACTGGCAGGAGAACCTGAAGGCATGGAATGTCACGTCCCTCGCCATCGACGAGGCGCACTGCGTCTCGGAATGGGGCCACGACTTTCGGCCCGAATACCGGCAGATCTCCCGGTTGCGCGACCTCCTGCCCGACGTGCCGCTGATGGCCCTCACCGCGACCGCCACCGAGCGCGTCCGCACCGACATCGTCAAACATCTGAAGCTGCGCGAGCCGGGCCTGTACGTCGCGAGTTTCAACCGTCCCAACCTCACCTACCGGGTCACCCCGAAGGACGGGCCTGCGAAGCAGATCGTCGACTTTGTCCGCAAGCGTGAACATGAAAGCGGCATCGTCTACTGCGCGACCCGCGCCACCGCCGAGCGCACCGCCGAAGCCCTCGCCGCCCGCGGACTGCCG
>JBGTGS010000233.1:0-12270 GCA_041746615.1 Opitutaceae bacterium
AGGCGCCAGCCTTTGCCGGGCACTTCCTGACCGCCAAAGAGCAGGCCGCCGTCGTCGCGGAGCAGCGGCGTGCCCGGAAAAAGCGAGGCCGTGTGGCAGTCATCGCCCATGCCGAGGAAGCACGCATCATAGGCGCGACCCGGGCCGGCGAGCAGCAGCATCGTCTTGCGGTAAGCCTCGGCGGCCTCCGCCACCGGCCAGGCCACGACCCAGGGATGGCGTCGCTCGACCGGAATACCCAGCGGGGCGAGCAGCAGACGTTCGGCGTTGCCGAAATTGCTGTCGGGACTGGTGAGAAGCACGTGGCGCTCGTCGCTGACCGTAAAATGGGCGCGGTCGCGGAGGACCGGCGGAAGGGCGTGGGTTTCCACGCACCAGCGGTAGAAGGCCGCGGGGGTCGATCCGCCGGTCAGGGCCCAGGTGAAATTTTTCACCGGGGAGGCCTCGGCCTGCGCCGCGACCAGCGCAACCGCACGCGTAAAGAGTTCCGTCTGGGTGCCGGTGATCACCCGGCCGTAGTCGCTGTTGATTTCCTTCATGCTTAATAAAACATGGCCTCGGCGAGGGCAACCTCGGGGCTGAGCAGGCTGATGGCGCTGGGCATGGTGATCTTCTCGCAACCGTAAGCGGCCTCGATGCAGGCCTCGCCCTTGGCCAGGTCGCCACGCCAGCGGAAGCGCTGCTCATTGGAATAATCAAAAGCAATCTCGAACGACCCGGAGGCGCCCTCCGGGAACGCCTTTTGCTCCGCCCGCAGGTTTTTCTCGGAAGCTCCGCAGGCGGCAAGCCGTTCCTTCACCCAACCCACGAGCACCCGGGCCTCGGCGCCCAGCGCGGGGGCGTGGACCACGCTGAAGCCACGCAGACCGTCGACCAGCAGGCCCGGGGCGAAGGCGCTGAGGAACTGTCCGAGGGACTGGCGCACCGGCAGCAGCCGGGCCTGGGCGAGATCGCGCACCGCTTCGGGCCGCGGCCAGTCATGGGTGAGCGCGCTGGTGGGGACGTGCGCGCTGTCAATGATCACCCGCTTGGATTGTTGGAGCAGGTATTGGTAGTCCTTGAGCCGGGACAACGAGGTGAAATGGTGGGCCCAGTAGTAGAGCGGCAGGTCGGTGGAAAGGCAGACCGACACCTGGTTTTCCAGGTACTGGCGGGCCGTCAGCGGATAGCTCAGCATGACGAACTCCACGCAGCGTGTGTCGCCCTTCGCTTTGCCCAAAAAGCACTCACCGTAAATCTTGGCCCGGAATTCGGTCTCGTCCGCACCCTCGGCCAACGGACACAGCACGACCACGCGGCTCGGGTAACGGACGGAAAAACGCAGGGCGACCTGGAACTGGGCCTGGGCCTCCTCGGCGCTGGTGCCGAAGCCCAGATGCAGCACGAGATTGACCTGGGTGGCCTTGACGTCGTCCACCGCGGGCGCCGGCCCACCAGCCGCGGCGGTGTCGGCCCACATGCTGGCTAGACTCCTGGAAATACCCCCGACAGGCACCTCGATTCCAGGCAGGGCGTTAAAGATGGATGACATCAGATTAAAAATCCAAAACTCCAAACGTCCAAAACTCCAAAGAATGGAAAAATCCTAAAGGGCAGAAAGCGGAGCTTAAAGTTGGAGGCCAAGGGCAGTTTGAGGTTTGGACTTTCTTTGGAGTTTGGACGTTTGGAGTTTGGGATTTACCGCGCGCAGCGCGGTCACGGTTTTCTCCATTCATGCTGGTTGCGGGCGAGGAGGTGGTTGGCGGCGTCGGGGCCCCAGGAGCCGGCGGGATAGGTGTCCATGCCCTCGCGGCCGGCAGCGGCCCAGGCATCGAGGATGGGCGTGCAGAGATTCCAGGAGGTCTCGGCCTCGTCGCCGCGGATGAAGAGCGTGCCGTCGCCGATCATGGCGTCGAGGACGAGGCGTTCGTAGGCCTCGGGGGTGTTGGACCCGAAGGTGGTGCTGTAGCGGAAGCTCATCTTCACCGGCTGGGTGCGGGTTTCGAGTCCGGGAATCTTGCCGTTGAGAATGAGACTGAGGCCTTCGTCCGGCTGGATCTGAAACGAAAGCGTGTTGGGGGTGAGGTCGAACTTGCCACCCTCGGCGAAAAGGGTGCCGGGGGGCCGCTTGAGTTGGACGGCGATCTCGGTGACGCGGCGGGCAAGCCGCTTGCCCGAGCGCAGGTAGAAGGGGACGCCCTGCCAGCGCCAGTTGTTGATGGAAACGCGGAGGGCGGCAAAAGTCTCGGTGCCGGAGTCGGCGGCGATGCCCTCCTCGTCGAGGTAACCCGGCACCTGTTTGCCACCCATCATGCCGGCGGCATACTGGGCGCGGGCGACATCCCCGCCCGGACCAAGGTCGAGCGGCTGGATGGCGCGCAGGAGCTTGACCTTCTCATCACGGATGGCCTCGGCGTCGAGGGACACCGGCGGCTCCATGGCGGTGAGGGCGAGGAGCTGCATGGTGTGGTTCTGGATCATGTCGCGCAGGGCGCCGCTCTGCTCGTAGTAGCCGCCGCGCGTGCCGACGCCGACCTCCTCGGCCACGGTGATCTGGACGTGGTCGATGAAGTTGCGGTTCCAGAGCGGCTCGAAGATGGCGTTGGAAAAGCGCTGCACGAGGAGGTCCTGCACGGTCTCCTTGCCCAGGTAGTGATCGATCCGATACACCTGGTGCTCCTCGAAGACGGAGCGGATGGTGGCGTTGAGCGCGCGGGCGGAGGCGAGGTCCTTGCCGAAGGGTTTCTCGATGATGACGCGGGCGTGGTGGGGCTGGCCGAGGCCCTTGGCGGCGAGGCCGCTGGCGCCGAGGTTGAGCAAAATGGGGGCGAAAACCGACGGGGGGGTGGAGATGTAGAAAAGCACCTGGACCTCGCGGCCGATGGACTTCTCGATGGCGGCGATGTGGTCGGCGAGGCGGTCGAAGGCGGCGCGCTCGTCGTAGCCGCCGGCCAGGTAGCTGGTGTTGGCGGCCACGCGGTCCCAGACCCCGGGGTTGAGCTCGCGGCGGGAGAATTCCTTGATGGCGGCGGTGGCCAGGGTTCGGAATTCCTCGTCGGGGATGGCCTTGCGGCCGTAGCCCACGAGGAAGAAATCCGCCGGCAACAGGTGGTCGCAGCTGAGATTGTAGATCGCGGGGATGAGCTTGCGGGAGGTGAGGTCCCCGGACGCGCCGAAGATCACGACGACCGTGGGCGGTGTGCCGCGATGCTTGCTGAGACCCTGCAGGAACGGATGACGTTGCGTTTCGGCCATGAATAAACCGCCTTTGTCGGGTCTGGAGGACGGCAAATCAAGGCCGAACACGAGGCGGGCGCCGCTTAAGGTTCAGGGTTCACCTCAAGGCCGGTCATGTTTGGCAAACAGGGGGACGTGTTCGAAATGCAAAACCCGGGGGCCATCCGGCCCGCCATGGGTGATCTCAACCACGTCAAAGCGGATGGTGGCGGGGCGCTTCCGCAGGCCCCGGAGGTAGGCCAGGCAGGCGCGACGCAGCACCTTTTTCTTGCGGCCGTTGACGGCATAATAACCCGGGACAAAGGCAAAGACCGAACGCGCCTTCACCTCGACAAAAACCAGGATGTCCCCGTCAAGGCAGACCAGGTCGATTTCCTCGCGCTCATCCCGGGGATTGCGCCAGTTGCGGGCGACGATCCGGCAGCCGCGCTCGCGGGCCAGGAAATCCGCCGCCAGCCGCTCACCCTCGTCACCGGAGGCCTGGTTGGCAGCGACGGGCACGGCCCGGCGGAGCGGGAGCAGCCATTGCAGGATTTTCCACATGACAGGGGATGACCGGCAAATGCCGGCGGACACTCTTTCTCATTGCGGCACCGCGAATACCGTGACAATCCGGGAATAGCCATTCCGGCGTTTTATCATCATGGCCGCCCCATCCGTTGCGAACACCCTCCGCCGCTCCCTGCTGATCAAGGTCATTTCCAAGCCGGCCCCGAGCCGCGAGGATGTCAGCTCCGTGATCGAACTCACCTCCACCAAGGTGGTCGAGGCCCTCCAGGCCCAGTCGATGACGTTCTACCTTGTCGAGGGCAACGACATCACCTTCCGGCACATCTATTACTCCCCCACCCTGTGGGCCAAGGATACCGCCAAGGAAAAGGCCTTCAAGGAAACCGAGGAAAAGCTCCTCGCCCTCAAACTGCCCCTCGGCACCGGCAACGTCGGTAAGGTAATCTCCACCGGCGAGCCCCTGTTCTTCACCCTCAACGGCCCCGACGCCGCCTCCCTTAAGAACATGAATACGGGCTTCGAGGTGCGCTCGATGCTCACGGTGCCGCTCAAGACCAACATCGTCATCGGCGCCATCCAGGTGCTCAACAAGGAGCCCGCCGCCGGCACCAACGGCCAGTTCACCGAGAAGGACCTGACCCTCCTCAAGGAAGTGGCCGAATACTCCGCCACCCTCATCCAGCGCATGCTGGACCCGAAGTTCCAGCTGAGCGCGGAGGACACCGCCAAGTTCGTCTCCCGCCTCACCGACCATCCCCTCGTCACCAAGATCGAGGAGATCGAAATCGACGAGAATCTCGTCGAGGCCGTGGGCGACGCCATCATCCGTCGCGAGGGCGTCTTCCCCCACAAGCGCCTGTCCCCCAGTTCGGTCGCGGTCCTGATGGTCAACCCGCTCGACTACGCCAAGCGCGAGGCCTTCCAGCAGGCCGCCGAGATGACCATCGAGGAGATCCGCGTCGCCCCCGCCACGCTCATCGAGGAACTCCTCAAGAAATTTTTCAAGACCGAGACCCAAAAGGGCACCGGCAGCGGCGACGTCGACATCGACAGCGTCGCCGAGGTCATCAGCACCGCCTATACCACGGACGGCACCGGCGAAATCTCCGCCACCGACCTGGAGAGCGAGGACTCCGCCCCCATCATCCAGCTCACCAACCGCATCATCGAGGACGCCTACATCTCCGGGGCGTCGGACATCCACATCGAGCCGATGGAGCACGACCTGCTGGTCCGCTACCGGGTGGACGGGGTCTGCCTGGAGAAGCTCCGGCTGCCCAAGCAGGTGTCCAACGCCCTGGTCACCCGCCTGAAGATCATGTGCAACCTCGACATCGCCGAACGCCGTCTGCCGCAGGACGGGCGCATTGTCTTCAAGAAGTACACCAAGAAGAACATCGACATCGATCTGCGCGTCGCCACCGGCCCGATGAACTTCGGCGAGAAGATCGTCATGCGTATCCTCGACAAACAGAAGTCCACCCTGCCCCTCCCGGCCCTGGGCTTCTCCGACGAGAACCTCGAGCGCTACCGCGAGTGCATCCGCCAGCCCTACGGGATGATTTTGCACTGCGGACCGACCGGTTCCGGCAAGTCGATGACGCTCTACTCCGCGCTCGCCGAGGTGAACACGCCCGACGTGAACATCCAGACCGCCGAGGATCCCATCGAGTACACCCTCCCCGGGCTCAACCAGATGCAGATGAGCCGGCAGATCGGCCTGACCTTCGCCCGTGCCCTGCGCTGCTACCTCCGCATGGACCCCGACATCATCCTCGTCGGTGAAATCCGCGACGAGGAAACCGCCGGCATCGCCGTCGAGGCCGCCCTCACCGGCCATTTACTCGTCTCGACCCTCCACACCAACGACGCGCCCTCCACCGTGGTGCGCCTCACCGAGATGGGCATCGAGCCCTTCAATATTTCGGCCTCGCTCGTATGTGTGTGCGCCCAGCGCCTCATGCGCCGCGTGTGCAAAAACTGCAAGGTCCCCTACGAGCCCCAGGGCCGGGAGCACGACCTGATGAAGAAGGCCATCGACTGGTCCGGCCAGATCTACAAGGCCAACCCCCAGGGCTGCCCGATGTGCGGCGGCACCGGCTACAAGGGCCGCGTCGGTATCCATGAACTGATGACCAACAGCGAGGAGCTCACCGCCGGCATCAACAAGGAGATCGAGGTCGCCGAGCTCAAGCGCATCGCCATGCGCAACGGCATGAAGACCCTCCACCAGGATTCCATGCTCAAGGTCAAGATGGGCCTCACCACCATCGAAGAGGCCCTCGCCAATGTCCCGCCGGATCTGATCCTCTAGCCGCCTGTCGGACTTTGCTTCAACGCCCTCAGTTGTCGGGCGTTGATGGAGCGTGCGAGGGGGCCCTGTCGACAGGCTGCTAAACGAAAATGCCCGGGGCATTTTCGAGGACGATCAAGCGAGAAGGTTGGGCGAGTAATTTTGCCCGAAGCGAAAAAGGGACGGGCGGGCTAGTTTGAATTTTGAAGGTCCGGATTTCTTTGGCGTTTGGACCTTTGGCCTTTGGGATTTGCGCCCGCCTCCCGGCGGGCGCCTTCACTCCTCCTGTGACTGCAGCGTCGCCACGACCGAAAAGTCGTCGAGCGTGGTGGTGTCACCCTTCACGGCACCCCCCGCGGCGATTTCCTTGAGGATGCGGCGCATGATTTTACCCGAGCGGGTCTTGGGCAGGCCGGCGGCAAAGCGGATCACGTCGGGCTTGGCCAGCGAGCCGATCTCCTTGCCCACGTGGTTGCGCAGGGTTTCCTTGAGGGCATCGCTCGGCTCCAGCCCCGCCTTCAGGGTCACGAAGACCACAAGGGACTGGCCCTTGAGTTCGTCAGGGCGGCCCACGGCGGCGGCCTCGGCGACTGACGGGTGTGACACCAGCGCGCTTTCGATCTCCGCCGTGCCAATGCGGTGACCGGACACGTTGAGCACATCGTCAATGCGCCCGACGATCCAGAAGTAGCCGTCCTTGTCCTGCCGCGCACCATCACCGGTGAAATAAATCCCGGGGTATTCGCTGAAATAGGTCTGCTTGAAACGCTCGTCGTCACCCCAGAGGGTGCGAAGCATCGAGGGCCAGGGCTTGGTGATGACGAGTTTGCCGCCACTGTTGCGGGGGGCCTCCTTGCCCTTTTCATCCACGACCTTGGGCACCACGCCGAAGAACGGGAGGGTGCCCGACCCCGGCTTGAGCGGGGTGGCTCCGGGCAGCGGCGTGATCATGATCGAGCCGGTCTCCGTCTGCCACCAGGTGTCCACGATGGGGCAGCGGCCCTTGCCGATGAGCTTGTGATACCACATCCACGCCTCGGGATTGATGGGCTCGCCCACGGTGCCGAGCAGCCGGAGGGAATCCAGCCGGTGCCGCAGCACGTAGTTGTCCCCCCAGCGCATGAAGGCCCGGATGGCGGTCGGCGCGGTGTAGAGAATGGTGAGACTGTGGCGGTCAATCATCTGCCAGAAGCGGTCCGGCTGCGGCTCGTTGGGCGCGCCTTCATACAGGAAGACGGTGGATCCGTTGGAAAGCAGGCCGTAGACCACATAACTGTGGCCGGTGATCCAGCCGATGTCGGCCGAGCAGAAGTAGCGGTCGGTCTCCTTGAGATCGAAGACGTAGTGGGAACTCAACTTCGCCCCGAGCAGGTAACCCGCGCTGGTGTGGAGAACGCCCTTGGGTTTGCCCGTGCTGCCGCTGGTATAAAGGATGAAGAGCGGGTGCTCACTGTCGAAGGCCTTTGCCTTGTGCGTATTCGGCGCACCCTCCCAGGCCTCCTTCCACCAGACATCGCGGCCCTCGACCATGGTGACGGGATTGCCGCAGCGCTTGAGCACGAGGACGGTCTGGACGCTGGGGGCGTTTTCAACGGCCTTGTCCACGTTGGCCTTCAGCTCGATGACCTTGCCCCGGCGCCAGCCGCCATCGGCGGTGATCACGAGCTTGGCCTTGCAATCGTTGAGCCGGTCCTTGATCGCCTCGGCACTGAACCCGCCGAAGATCACTGTATGGACGGCACCGATACGGGCGCAGGCCAGCATGGCCATGACCGCCTCGGGCACCATGGGCATGTAAATGGCAACCCGGTCCCCGGCGGCCAGGCCCATGTTCTCAAAAATATGGGCCAGGCGGCAGACATGGAGATGCAACTGTTTGTAGGTGATGGTGCGGACATCACCGGGCTCGCCTTCAAAAATCAGGGCCGCCTTGTTCTCCCGGGCCGTACCCAGATGGCGGTCCAGACAGTTTTCCGCCACATTCAAACGCCCGCTGGTGAACCACTTGACGTGGGGCATCTTCCCTTGCAGCACCTTTTTGAAAGGCTTGCGCCAAACCAACAACTCGTTGGCCTGCCGTGACCAGAATTTTTCTGGAGAGTTGACAGACTCTGTGTAGAGCCTCTTATAGGCAGCCAAGCTCCCAAGATTGGCTTGGCGCTGAAACTCGGCCGAAGGCCTGAAAACCCGGTTCTCCCGGGACACAGAGGTAATCGTTTGGTCCGTCACGTAAGTGGCTGATTTAGGGGTTGAGAGGCGTGTGCAGTCAGAATGCTCCGCACTTATCCCGCCCAGAGTTTTGTGCGTCAAGAGCGGGGCTTGCCCACCGTCTGTTTTCCACTCCCGTATTCATGGATAAAAACCCACCTTCCGCTCCGGCCGATTCATCCCCGGAGGCCACCACGTCCGCACCCGCCGCCACCAACAACCCCATCGAGCGGGCCGAGGTGGACAACGTCATCAAGGTTGAGGGCGTGCTCGACATCGACCTTCAGAAGGGCGGCAACGGCCAGTTGCTCGATCTCGCCAAGTTCGGCAAGCGCCGGCCGACCGACACCTTCGTACCCAAGGAACTCATCCGGCGCTTCAAGCTCAAGACCGGTAGCGTCATCGGTGGCACCGCCTACCCCGCCGAGGGCAAGTTTCCCAATCCCAAGATGAAGTTCATCGAGACCGTTGACGGTCTCACCATCGATGAGCGCCGGGCCAGGCTCGACTTCACCGCGCTCACCACCGTCTCCCCCGACCAGCAGATCCGCATGGAACTCAAGGACGGGCGCCTCACCACCCGGGCCGTCGATCTCTTCTGCCCGATTGGCAAGGGCACCCGCGGCCTCATCGTGGCCCCGCCCCGCACCGGCAAGACCACCCTGCTCCGCGACATGGCCCTCGGCACCCTCCAGAACAACCCGGAGTGCCATGTCATGATCCTGCTCGTCGACGAGCGCCCCGAGGAGGTCACCGACTTCAAGCGCAGCGTACCCGCCGAGGTCTGGGCCTCCTCCAACGACGAGAATGTCGACAGCCACATCCGCGTGGCCGACATGGCCATCGAGCGCGCCAAGCGCATGGTCGAGACCGGCCGCCACGTCGTGCTCTTTCTCGACTCGCTCACCCGCCTCGCCCGCGCCCACAACACCCTGCGCAACAGCGGCCGCACCGGTTCCGGCGGCCTCGATGTCCGCGCCTTGGAAAAACCCCGCCAGCTGTTTGCAGCTGCCCGCAACACCGAGGAGGGCGGCTCGCTCACCATCGTGGCCTCCATCCTGGTCGAAACCGGCAGCCGCATGGACGACGTCATTTTCCAGGAATTCAAGGGCACCGGCAACATGGAGCTCGTGCTCGACCGCAAGTCCGCCGAGATGCGCCTCTGGCCCGCCATCAACATTGCCGCCTCCGGCACCCGCAAGGAGGAGCTCCTCATCGACGCCAAAAAACTCGAGGGCATCCACTTCTTCCGCCGCGCCCTCGTCTCCCAGAAGATCGAGGAAGCCACCGACACCATGATCGCCCGCCTCTCCAAGACGAAAACCAACGATGAGTTCCTCAAGCTCATCGCCCGATGAAGGCAGCGGCAACCCGCCGCTTTCATGAACGACAAATTCGCCCTTGCCGACACCGTTAAAAACCTGAACAAACTTGCCTTCCGTCTCGCGCGCAGTGCGCCGCCGGAACAGCAGCCAGCAAACCCTTACGCATGCACAGTTTCTCCGAGCAGTGTCTCGACATGGCCCGTTCCATCCTGGGCCACAACCTTGATTCGATCCAGCCCGACGGCACCATCCTGCCCGCACCCGGGGAACAGCCCCGCCTCGACGAGCCCGGCCACGTCGCCTATGCGCTCGGCGAATATTATCGCGCCACCGGCGAGACCTCTCTCAAGGGCCATGATCTCGTCGACGCGGCCGCCCGCTGCGTCACCGCCCAGATCTTCACCGAGCCCGCCGCCGAGAACGGCCTCGCCTACGCCTCCCTCGGCCTCCTCTGCTTCGGCCCCTCCAAGGATCGCAACCCCGTCTGGGAACGCCTCGTCGAGGAAACCCAGCAGCGCATCGACAAGGCCCTCCTCCATCGCAGCGACTACGACAACCACTGGCAGGCCTTCAACATCGCCAAGGCCGTCGCCCGCTTCAGCTTCGGCCTGTCCAAGAAGGATGAGACCTCCCGCCTGATCGAGCGGATGTGCGACCGCGTGAACCACACCAGCTCCAACAGCTTCTTTGACGACTCCACCGAGGGTCTCGGCGGCAACTTCAGCCTGTACGGGCTGATGACCTTCGTCTTCATCCGCTCCGCCCTCCAGCTGCACGCCAACAACGGCGTCCGCGACCGCAAACTCCCCACCCTCCGCACCTACGCCGAGAAGTACATCAAGATGATGCCCGACCTCGTGCGGGCCGACGGACTCGGCTGGGCCTTCGGCCACGCCGCCGGCGCCTACGGCCAGATGCACTGCATCAGCCTCATCCTCCAGGGCATGCGCGACGGCTGGATCCCCGACGATCAGAAACCCAAGTACTACGACATCCTCCGCCGGCTGTTCGTTTATTTCTACCAGACTTATCTCGACCAGGAACACGGCTTCCTCGACCTGCGCGATCAGGAACGCACCGCCTACGAGCACCACACCACGCGCATGGCGAACTTCGACGCAGCCCGCTATCTCTGTCAGTGGGCCCGTCTCGCCAAAACCGTGCAGATGCCCTCCGGCCCCGCCAAGCCCGAGCCCGTCCGCACCACCGGCCGCTTCGTCATCTTCGACAAGTCCAACCGCAAGGAACAGGGCGTCTTCCTCTACCGTGATGCCGAGAGCGGCCTGCACGCCCAGATCCCGCTCATCAGCTCCGGCAGCAAGCTCACCGCCGACTCCCTCCCCTTCCCCCACTCACCGGGCATCTTCGACTGGCCGAACAACATCTACGCCCCCGTGATGATTCCCGAGCTCACCTTCGGTGATCAGGTGACCATCCCGGCCTTCTACGGCAAAAATTGCGTCACCGGCCTCGGCCTCCGCAACAGTTTCTTTTTCCGCTACGAGCAGCCCGAACTCATCAACACCAGGGAGGAACTCATCAAGGGGCTCGGCAGCGTCAAGGTTCAGTGGAACTTCGCCGGCCCGAAGATCAGCTGCGAATTCGCCTACACCGTCAGGCAGCCGGTCACCCTCGACCGCTTCCGCTACCTGATCGCCATCGCCGCGCCCCATTCCACCTACCGCGTCAGCGGCTCCCTCGCCCTCGGCCCCCAGGGTCTCCGCTGCACCGTGGGCAAGGATGACTTCCAGGCCGTCTGGCAGGAAACCGAGGTTGTTAGCAACGATCCCACCTACCGGACCAACTACGGCAAGATCCACTACCTGCAGCACCTCGTCCGCGACCACCCGCTCATCATGCGTCCGGGCAACATCTACCGCCTGGCCGTCAACTTCGAACCCGACGTCACGCATACGGATTGAGGAGAGTAGCGGGTAGTGGGTAGCGGGTAGCGAGCATTCGGCGGAGGCGATGTATCAATTGCCCGGCATCTTTCTACCCACTATCCGCTACCCGCTACTCGCTACTGACGACCATGCTCTCCCGTCGCATCATACCCTGTCTCGACGTCACCGGTGGCCGCGTGGTCAAGGGTGTGAAGTTCCAGGAACTGCGCGACGCCGGCGACCCCGTCGAGTCCGCCCGCGCCTACGATGCCCAGGGCGCCGATGAGCTCGTCTTCCTCGACATCACCGCTTCCAGCGACGGCCGCGGCATCATGCACGATGTCGTCGCCCGCACCGCCGAACAGTGCTTCATGCCCCTGACCGTCGGGGGCGGCCTGCGCACCGTCGCGGACATCGAGGCCATGCTCAGGGCCGGTGCCGACAAGGTCTCCCTCAACACCGCCGCCATCAAGGATCCCGACCTCATCCGCCAGGCCTCGGAGCGCTTTGGCGCCCAATGCATCGTGCTTGCGATCGACGCAAAGGCCGAGCCGGACGGCAAGTCCTGGCGTGTCTACACCCACGGCGGCCGCAACCCCACCGAACTTGACGCCGTCACCTGGGCCCGCCGTGCCGTCGAACTCGGTGCCGGGGAAATTCTCCTCACCAGCATGGACCGGGACGGCACCAAGGCCGGCTACGACGTCGCCCTCACCCGCGCCGTCAGCGACGCCGTCACCGTCCCCGTCATCGCCAGCGGCGGCGCCGGGGAGCCCTCCCATTTCAACGATGTGCTGACTGACGGCCACGCCAGCGCCGTGCTCGCCGCCTC